>NZ_WIAE01000007.1:0-229959 GCF_009828605.1 Arthrobacter zhaoguopingii
GGACGCAAGTCCACCGCCCGCCGTTGCGTTTAAGCACTTTCTTTGTAGCTGTCCCACAAAATGGAGCTTCTTGGGGGAAAACCGTATGCTCGGTTCATGCCGCTCCCCGACAGCCCTGCTTCCCCGCCCCGGACCGCCGGGGCCGCCAGAGGGTCATCGGCGGCACCGCCGGATCCCGACACCGTGGAGCGGCTGCGCTCGAAGATCGGGGCCCTCTCCACGGCCACCCTGAAGCAGCTCGACTCCGACCTCCCCTGGTACCGCGGGCTGCGCCCCGACGAACGCTCGGCGTTGGGCATGGTCGCCCAGAAGGGCATCGCTTCCTTCGTCAACTGGTACCAGCGGCCCGTCTCCCCGGCCTGGGTGCTCAGCGATGTCTTCGGCACCGCCCCGACGGAGCTGACACGCTCGATCAGCCTGCAGAAGGCGCTCCAGCTGATCCGCGTCGTGGTCCAGGTGGTCGAGGACCAGGTGCCCTTCCTGGCGCCGCCGGCCGATCAGGCACCGCTGCGCGAGGCGGTGCTCCGCTACTCCCGCGAGGTCGCCTTCGCCGCCGCCGACGTCTATGCCCGAGCCGCCGAGACGCGCGGATCCTGGGACACCCGGCTCGAGGCCCTTGTGGTCGATGCAATCCTGCGCGGTGAAAGCTCCGATGCCCTGCGCTCCCGCATCGCCGCGGTCGGGTGGAACGCCACCGGCCGCATCACCGTGATGGTGGGCAGCGCCCCACCCGAACCCAACGCCGGCTTCCTCAACGAACTGCGGCGCGTCACCGGGAGGCTGGCGGAGGACACCCTCGTCGGTATCCAGGGCGACCGGCTCATCCTGGTCCTCGGCGGTGTGCACGAGCGCGATGCCTCCTACGCCCGCCTCAGCGAACTGTTCGGGCCGGGGCCGGTGGTGTACGGCCCGGAAGCGGAGTCCCTCGTCGCGGCGAGCAGCTCCGCGCAGGCCGCCTTCGCCGGCCTCACCGCCGCAAAGGCATGGCCGACCGCGCCCCGGCCGGTGTCAGCGGAGGACCTCTGGCCCGAGCGCGTCGTCTCCGGTGACGACTCGGCGCGGAAGGCCCTGGTCCACAACATCTACCTGCCGCTGATCAACGCCTCAAACGGCCTTGAACAGACCCTTTCCGCCTACCTGACGCTGGGGCACTCCCTCGAGGCCACCTCACGTGCGCTGTTCGTCCACGCCAACACCGTTCGGTACCGGCTGCGCCGGGTCTGTGACGTCACCGGATGGGACCCGCTGCTCCCCCGGGAGGCGTTTGTCCTGCAGACGGCCCTGGTCGTCGGGCGGCTCTATCAGCCCCCCAAGACCTCCCCGGAGCGGTCGCCGACCCGGTCCGGTTAGGGCTGGACCTTGTAGAGTTCCTACAAAGCGTCCGCCGCAGCTTGGTTAGACAAAACACCCGAGAAAGCACCGCCGATTTGGAAAGCTGGAAACGTGCTCGCAATCGCCTGCCCCGGCCAGGGGTCCCAAACGCCAGGATTCCTCAGCCCGTGGCTTGAACTGCCCGGCGTCGCCGGTCACCTCGCCCTCCTCAGCGACCAGGCCGGCGTGGACCTGGTCAAGCACGGCACGGTTTCCGACGAGGACACCATCAAGGACACCGCCGTCGCCCAGCCCCTGATTGTTGCCGCTGGGCTGGTCGCGGCCCGGGTGCTCCTCGAGAACCGCCCAATGACCGCCGGGACCGTCGTGGCGGGCCACTCGGTGGGTGAGCTGACCGCCACCGCCATCTCGGGCGCACTCACCGAGGCCGATGCGATCGCCTTCGTCCGCGTCCGTGCCACCGCCATGGCCGAGGCCGCCGCGGCCGTGCCCTCCGGCATGAGCGCCGTCCTGGGCGGCAATCCCGACGACGTCGCGCAGGTCCTGGACCGGCTCGGCCTCACCGCGGCGAACGCCAACGGCGGCGGCCAGGTGGTGGCCGCCGGGACGTTTGAGCAGCTCGCCGCCCTCGCCGCCGATCCCCCTGCCAAGGCCCGGGTGATCCCGCTGAAGGTCGCCGGCGCGTTCCACACCTCGCACATGGCCCCGGCCGTGACCGCGCTTGAGGCCCTGCGCCCCTCGCTCACCCCTGCCGAACCCCTGCCGACTCTGCTCTCCAACTACGACGGGCAGCCGGTGAGCACAGGCGAGGCGAACCTTGACAGCCTCATCGCCCAGGTGTCACGCCCGGTCAGGTGGGATCTGTGCATGGCGTCAATGCAGGAAATGGGGGTGACCGGCATGCTGGAGCTCGCCCCGGCGGGGACCCTGACGGGGCTGGCGAAACGCGGAATGCGCGGTACGGCCGCATTGCCCGTAAAATCTCCGGAGGACCTCGACGCGGCCCGCGCCTTCATCGACGAGCATTCGCGTCTCCTGGATACCGACTCATCCCTGGCAGAAGGACATCAGTGAGCACTCCGGCTCTTCAGCAGGCCCCCCTGCGCGACTACACCCGCATTCACGGCGTCGGGGCGTACCGGCCCGAGGTAATCGTCACCAATGACGACGTCGTCCAGTGGATCGATTCCTCCGACGAATGGATCCGCCAGCGCACGGGCATCGTCACCCGGCACCGCGCTCCACGCGACGTGAGCGTCATCGACATGGCCGAGGCGGCCGCGCGCGAGGCCCTGGCCAACGCCGGCATCGACGCGAAGCAGCTCGGCGGGGTGCTCGTCTCCACAGTGACCCACCCCTACGCCACTCCCTCGGCGTCCGCGCAGCTCGCGGACCGTCTCGGTGCGACCCCCGCCCCGGCGTACGACATCTCCGCGGCCTGCGCAGGCTACTGCTACGGGATCGCGCAGGCCGACGCCCTCGTGCACGCCGGTACGGCGGAGTACGTCCTGGTCGTCGGCGTTGAAAAGCTCTCGGACTTCATCGACAACTCCGACCGCACCATCTCCTTCCTGCTGGGTGACGGCGCGGGCGCCGTCGTCGTCGGCCCGTCGACCACTGCGGGCATCGGCCCGTCGGTGTGGGGCTCTGACGGCAGCAAGCACGAGTCGATCCGCATGACCCGGTCCCTCATTGACATCCGCGACTACTCCCTCGGCGCCCTCGCCGCTTCGGACGGCGACGACGAAGCCGCCGACCCCGCCGCGGAGCAGGCCTCCCTGTGGCCCACCATGCGCCAGGACGGCCCCACGGTCTTCCGCTGGGCGGTGTGGGAGATGGCCAAGGTCGCCCAGCAGGCACTCGACGCGGCGGGCATCACTGCCGACGACCTCGCGGCCTTCCTGCCACACCAGGCGAACATCCGTATTATCGATGAGATGGTCAAGCAGCTGAAGCTTCCCGAACACGTGAGCGTGGCCCGTGACATAGTCGATGCGGGGAACACCTCCGCTGCGTCGATTCCGCTGGCCATGCACCGGCTGCTGAAGGAACAGCCGGAACTGAGCGGCGGGCTCGCCCTGCAGATCGGTTTCGGAGCCGGGCTTGTCTTCGGCGCCCAGGTCGTCGTCCTTCCCTGACTTTCCACGCCCAAACTGCCAACGGCGGTTTGACCCAACCACGCCGGGACAGCCCGGCAGTAACAGAAAAGGAGCCACTATGGCTAACAACGAAGAAATCCTGGCCGGTCTGGCCGAGATCGTCAACGAGGAAACGGGCCTCGCTCCCGAGTCCGTCCAGATGGATAAGTCCTTCACGGACGACCTCGACATCGACTCGATCTCCATGATGACCATCGTCGTCAACGCCGAGGAGAAGTTCGGCGTCCGCATCCCCGACGAGGAAGTCAAGAACCTCAAGACCGTAGGCGACGCTGTCACCTTCATCGCCGGCGCGCAGGCGTAGCACCTGCTCCGCGAGGAGCGACGGCGGCAGCCTCCGGCCCGAGCGCCGGAGGCAGCCGCCCACACCCTGGGTTCCCGCCGGAAGGCGTGAACCGACCCAACGCTTTGAAAGAGTGACCCCATGCCCCGCAAAGTAGTCATCACCGGCCTCGGTGCGACAACGCCCATCGGCGGTGACGTGCCCACCATGTGGGCGAACGCCCTCAAGGGTGTCTCCGGTGCTCACACCATCGAGGCCGACTGGGTCCAGAAGTACGAACTGCCCGTCACGTTCGCGGCCCAGATCTCCACACCGGCCACCGACGTCCTCACGCGCGTCGAGGCCAAGCGGATGGATCCCTCAACCCAGTTCGCCGTTGTCGCCTCCCGGGAAGCCTGGCGCGACTCCGGCATTGAAGAGGTCGACCCGGACCGCCTGGCCGTTGCCTTCGCCACCGGCATCGGCGGAGTGTGGACCCTGCTCGATGCCTGGGACACACTGCGCGACAAGGGCCCCCGCCGCGTCCTGCCGATGACCGTGCCCATGCTGATGCCCAACGGCCCGGCCGCCGCCGTCAGCCTCGACATCGGAGCGCGCGCAGGCGCGCACACCCCCGTCTCGGCCTGCGCCTCGGGCACCGAAGCCCTCCACCAAGGCCTCGAACTGATCCGCTCCGGCAAGGCCGACGTCGTGATGTGCGGCGGCGCCGAGGCGGCGATCCACCCCATGCCGATGGCCGCCTTTGCCTCAATGCAGGCCCTCTCGCGGCGCAATGACGACCCCGAGCACGCCTCCCGGCCCTACGACCTCAACCGGGACGGTTTCGTCATGGGTGAGGGCGCCGGCGCCCTGGTGCTCGAGGCCGAGGAGCACGCCCTCGCCCGCGGCGCCCGCATCTACGGCGAACTGGCCGGCACCTCCGTCACCGCCGATGCGTACCACATCACCGCGCCGGACCCGGGCGGACTGGGCGCCACCCGCGCCCTCAAGGCCGCATTGTTCGACGCGCGGGCCCTGCCCTCGGACGTCGTCCACGTCAACGCCCACGCCACCTCCACGCCGGTCGGTGACAAGCCCGAGTACATTGCGCTGAAGGAAGCGCTCGGCTCGCACGTCGGCAACGTGGCGGTTTCGGCCACCAAGTCGCAGACCGGCCACCTCCTCGGCGCCTCGGGTGCCGTCGAGGCTGTCATGACCGTCATGTCCGTGTACGACCGGAGCGCTCCGGTGACGATCAACCTGGAGAACCAGGACCCGGAGATCCCCCTCGACGTCGTCACCTCCGAGCGCAAGCTTCCCGACGGAGACATTGTCGCGCTGAGC
This sequence comes from Arthrobacter zhaoguopingii, assembly GCF_009828605.1. Taxonomy (NCBI): domain Bacteria; kingdom Bacillati; phylum Actinomycetota; class Actinomycetes; order Micrococcales; family Micrococcaceae; genus Arthrobacter; species Arthrobacter zhaoguopingii. The sequence goes on from NZ_WIAE01000007.1 coordinate 5,098, forward strand.
AACTCGTTCGGCTTCGGCGGCCACAACGCCGTCGTCGTCATTCGGAACGTCTAGCCCCGCTAGCACGAGAGAAGGGCACCCCCATCCGGGGGTGCCCTTCTTTTGTGCTATGGACTTTTGTGTTGTGGAATTGCGGCCGGGCTTCGGCTTGAGTGCCCGATGCCCGATGCCCGGCGGATGCCTGGCTGGCCGCTGCAGCGTGCCTGTTAGCCGACCTGGTGGAGCCAGCGGACGGGAGCGCCTTCGGCTGCATGGCGGAACGGCTCGAGTTCTTCGTCCCAGGATTCGCCGAGCGCTAGGGACAGCTCGTTGTAGACGGCCGAAGGATCGCCCGCGCCTGCCTCGTAGGCGTAGCGGATGCGGTCCTCGGAAACCATGATGTTCCCGTGGACGTCGGTGGTGGCGTGGAAGATGCCGAGCTCGGGGGTGTGGGACCAGCGTCCGCCGTCAACTCCGGCGCTCTGCTCCTCGGTGACCTCGTAGCGGAGGTGCGCCCAGCCGCGCAGTGCCGAGGCAAGCTGCGCTCCCGACCCCTGGGGGCCGGACCAGGCGAGCTCGGCGCGGTGCATTCCGGGCGCGGCCGGCTGAGGCCTCCAGTCCAGGTCGGCCCGCTTGTCGAGCACCGACCCAATGGCCCACTCGACATGAGGGCACAACGCGGAAGGGGCTGAGTGCACGTACAAAACACCGCGGGCCATCACAACAGACATTCCATCCTCCATAGCTTTAGGTACGTCTTCCCCAACGACCTGCATGGCAGATGAAACGGTGCAGCTTTGCGTGTGCTTTGACGACACTGCCCTATGTGCAGTGTGCCGGATGACTAACTAGGAATCATTGTGCCGTACAACTCACCGGAGCGCCACTGTAACTACTCAGGGAATTGTAAAAACTACTTGCTTTCCGGCGAGCCCCTTAATTCCGTTCCACCGGACGTATCATGCGCGGGGATGTGACTGCTCGTAACTCCGGCGCAACCGGTCCACCGAGACGTGCGTATAGATCTGGGTGGTGGCAAGGCTGTTGTGGCCGAGAATTTCCTGCACTGCCCGAAGATCAGCGCCGCCGTCGAGGAGGTGTGTGGCCGTGCTGTGGCGGATGGCGTGCGGCCCCGAGGCCGAAGTTCCGCCGAGCGCGGCGAACAGTTTTTGGACGATGCTGCGCACCGCGCGCTGGTCGATCCGGCCGCCGCGGCGGCCGAGGAAGACGGCCGGTCCGCTGGCTGCTGTGGAGAACTGGGGGCGGCCGCGCCGCAGCCAGTCATCCAGCGCGTGGGCCGCAGGCACTCCGAAGGGAACCGTCCGCTCCTTGTTGCCCTTGCCGAGCACCGTGAGGGTGCGCCGCTCGGTGTTGAGGTCGTCGATGTCCAGTCCGGTCAGCTCTCCGACGCGGATGCCGGTGCCGTAGAGGAGTTCGACCATGGCCCGGGCCTGAAGGGCGCCTCCCTCCCCCGCCGCAGCCGCCTCCTCCAGGGAGGCGAAGATAGAGTCAAGCTGGGCTCGGGTGACGACGTGGGGCAGCGACTTTTCCCGTTTCGGCGCCCGCAGCCGGAGGGCGCGGTTGACCGAAATCAGTTCTTCGCGCTCGGCCCAGGCCATGAAGCTGCGGGCCGTCGCCGCGCGGCGGGCGATGGTTGAGCGGGCCAGCCCCGAACTGTCGAGCGACCCCAGCCACGCCCGGAAGTCGCTGAGCTCGACGTCCTCAAGTCGTTCGGTGCCCCGGCCCTGGACGAAGCCCAGCAGCAGTTCGAGGTCGGTCAGGTAGGCCCGGACCGTGTGCTCCGAGCGGTTCCGTTCGGCCTCAAGGTACCGCCTGTACCTGTCGACCGCGTCGGCGAACGACGGTGCGAGGTCGGCCGGGGGCTTGCCTGAGGGAGTCTTCGAGACAGCGATGTCCAGCTCCCTTCCGGCTTTGTACAGTTCTCGGACCTCTACTCTGCTCCTTCCTGGTGACCGCGTCCAACAGGCGCTCCGGCCACGAGGTCCCTTTGTTTTCTGGTGGATCTCCCTCGCCCGGCGGCGCCCCCCGAGGGGCCCGCTCCCGCCATAGCTCTCAGGGCCGAACCCTGCGCCGCAGCGCCCCCCGCAGTTTCCCCGGCCACGGGCGCCTTGCTTTCTGCTGGGCTTGTCGCCGTGCTCTCTCCGCCAATGACAGTCGCACTTTCCCCTGCGATGACCGGCCCGGCCGCGATCCCTGGATTACCTACTTCCCCGGCAGCGCTCCATGCTGCTTTGACCCCCTCCGAAACGGCCGCTCCTTCGAGGTCAAGCAGGAACCGTTTGGCGTCGATCCCAGCCGCATAGCCCGCGAGCGCCCCGTTTCCCGCAACGACCCGGTGGCCGGGGATGAGGATCGACAGGGGATTCGCCCGTACCGCGGCACCGACGGCCCGGCCCATGGCGGGGTTACCCAGTGCCGCGGCGATGCTTCGGTAGGTGCGTGTCTGACCGTAGGGAATTCGAGCGACGGCGGCCCATACCCGATGCTGGAATCCCGTGCCTGCTGGGAGAAGCAGCAGTTGGAAGGAGCGCCGGGCTCCTGCGAAGTACTCTTCGAGCTGTCGGGCTGCGTCGAGCAGGACTACGCCCGCATCCCTTCCCATAGAGCCTCCGTGCTCCCTTGGTACGATTCCGCTCGATTCCGTGCCGGCGGCAGCGCTCGGCTCGCTGCCTGGTGGGGCCCCTGCCTTCGGGTGTCCGGCACCCTGGTGAGCCGGCCGGTGTCCCTGCCAGGGCTCCCCCAGCAGCACCACTCCGGGCTGCGGGTCGTGCCGTTCGTGGTAGGCGCCGACGAGGCCGCCTTGTGCCGCCACAAGAATCAAGCCGCCGATAGGACTTTCAATGCGGTAATGCTGTCTCATAGCAGATTCTCCTCGTTCTTCTTGAGGTGCAGGTTTTTTGCGGTTTCTTCAGTCAGGATTTCAGTGCCCGCCTCCACCCGTCCGGGCCGCGGAGGGCAAGGCCTGCGAGCTCGAGGCGCGCCAGCCCGGCTAGGACGTCCCGTGATCCGAGCCCGGCCACTGAGGCGAGCTTGTCGATGGAGGAGTAGATCCTCAGCGGGAGGGCATCGAGCAGGAGGATGTCCTGGACGGCCAGTCCATCGTGGTCGCTGGACGGAACGGACACCTCGGTCTCAGGGTGGGTCCCGAGTGGACCAGCGAGCTCAGCCACCTCGGACGCATCCGTCACGCAGATGGCGCTGCCGTCCCGGAGGAGCCGGTGGCAGCCAGCGGAATTTGCTGAGTAGACCGAGCCCGGGACGGCTCCCACTGGGCGCCCGAGCCCGGCGGCGTGGTGGGCAGTGTTGAGGGCACCAGACCTCCACCGGGCCTCCACGACAACAGTCGCGGCACCCAAGGCTGCGATGAGCCGGTTCCGCGCCAGGAAGCGCCATCGGGTAGGGGAAGAACCCGGCGGAACCTCCGAGATGACGAGTCCATCCCGCGCGACGGTGCGCAGCAGTTCCTCGTTGCCTGCCGGGTAGTAGCGGTCCACGCCGCAGGCCATGACGGCGACCGTCGGAGGCTGGGCCGTCCCTGAGGTCCCCAGCGCCGCGCGGTGGGCCTGGGCATCGATGCCGTAGGCGCCGCCGGAGAGAACGGTGAGGCCCTTCATGGCCAGGCCGGATGCTATTTCGGCCGTGACCGAGACACCGTAGTTGGTGCTGTCGCGGGATCCCACGAGCGCCACCATCCGCTGGAGCGGGGGTACCTCAGCCGGTCCGCGGACCCACAGGCACACCGGTGCTGCAAGCTGGAGGTCCTCAAGGGCGGCCGGCCAGTCCTCCGCTTCAGGGGTCAGCAGGCGCCCGCCGAATCGAGCCAGGGTCGCGAGGTCACGCTCGGGGGCCAGATCGTTCCGGCGGGGTGCCCAGCGTTCGAGCGCGCGGTCAAGCAGGTGGCCCCGGCTGTCGCCCGGCGCGAGCAGCTCCTGGATCTCCTGCCTCAGGTCGCCGGACGCTCTCAAACCTCCGGTGGCAATGCGGAGTGCATCAAGAGGACCGGCCGCGGCCACCAGGGCGAGCCCGACGGCATCCGAAGGTTCGAACAGCCGTGACAACGCTGCGCGCGCGATCGCGGTACTGCTCTCCTGGGCGGCGTTCATGCGGCACGCTCCTGCAGACGAAAGCCCAGCGCCACCGACACGTCGTCAGGGTCGGGGCGAACGTGTCCGGCGAGATCCGAAACGGTCCAGGCGACCTTCAGCACCCGATCCCAGCCTCGGGCGCTGACCAGGCCGCGCTCCAGGGCCTTGTCCAACGCTGCGGTTACCCCGCGCGGCAGACGGAGTTCATCCCGTAGGATCCGGCCTCGAATCTCGGAATTGGTTGAACATCCCCAGCGGGAAAGCCGCTGAGCCTGGGCGCTCCTTGCCGCGTGTACCCGAGCGGCAACGGCGGAGCTGCTCTCCCCTGCCGTCCCACTGACATAGTCGTTCAATGCAACCCTGTTAACGGCAAGCTGCAGGTCGACGCGGTCGAGCAAGGGACCGGACAGCCGGTTGAAGTAGCGCCGGCGCTGCTGTGCCGTGCACTGGCATTCAGTACCCTTCCCCGAGGCCAGGCCGCACGGGCACGGGTTGAGGGCGAGCACGAGCTGGAACCGGGCGGGGTAGGCCGCCGTTCCAGCAGACCGGTGGAGCACCAGGGAGCCACTCTCGAGCGGCTCACGCAGGGCCTCAAGCACCCTCCGCTCATACTCGGGCGCCTCATCGAGGAACAGCACGCCCCGGTGCGCGCGGGAGGCCGCCCCGGGTCGCGGTATGCCACTCCCACCTCCGATGATGGCTGCCGCCGTCGCCGTGTGATGGGGGCTCTCAAAGGGCGGCCGCCGCCGAAGGGTATTGCACGGCGTACCGCTGAGTGAGTGAATGGCCGTGACCTCCATGGCGTGCTGGTCATCAAGGTCGGGCAGGATGCCGGGCATCCGTTCGGCGAGCATCGTCTTTCCAGCACCGGGTGGACCAACCATCATCAGGTGATGGGCGCCGGCGGCAGCGACCTCCAGGGCGAACCGTGCCTCAGCCTGACCTGCAACATCCGCAAGATCGCGTTGCGCTCCGGTTTCCGGCTGGGCAGGGTCCGCCTCCTGCTGCTCGGGCTCACTTCCACTGAGCGACTGCACGGCAGCAGGATCGGCACCGTATGCCAGAAGCACCTCGGCAAGGGAACGGTAACCCCATACCGCGGCGCCCGGCACGAGTGCGGCCTCCGCGCGGTTGCCGACGGCCACGACGACGTCGCTGTATCCTGCGGATACGGCCGCCATGACCGCCGGAAGGACGCCTCGGATGGGGCGGAGGCGCCCGTCCAGGCCGAGTTCGGAGAGGAACACCGTGCGTCCGCAGCCCCGAACGTCTCCCGCGGCAGCCAGCGCCGCCATCACGATAGCAAGGTCGAAACCGGAACCACGCTTGGGAAGCGACGCCGGGACGAGGTTCACGGTGATCTTGCGGCGGGTGAGGGGAACCCCGGCGTTCCGTGCGGCCGCCCGGATCCGGTCCTTCGCCTCATTCAGGGACGCGTCAGGCAGGCCAAGGAGGACGAACGCCGGCAGGGTCTGGCCGATGTCGGCTTCGACCTCCACGATGTAGCCGTTGAGCCCTACCAACGCGACCGAGTACGTGCGGCCCAGCGCCACCTAGATCACCGCCCGGATGTGTTCGATCTGGGGAGTGCCCGCACCGTCATCGAGGATGGCCACGGCATCAACGCGGAAGCCGGCGAAGCGCTGCCGGTGCGCCCGGGCCCACTTGGAGGCCAGCACATAGAGCCGCTCCAGCTTCGCCGTGCTGATCGCCTCCAACGGGTGCCCGAAATCCTGGGAGCTGCGCGTCTTGACCTCGACGATGACCAGGGTCGCTCCATCCACCGCCACCAGATCGATCTCCCCGGTGGGACAGCGCCAGTTCCGGTCCACCACCTGCAGCCCCCGCGCTTCAAGGAACTCCGCAGCGGCCGCCTCGCCGCGCCGTCCCAGGTCATCCTTCGCCGCCATCGACGCCACCTCCACCACCAGCATGGGAGGTTCCCGAGTGAATCCGACCCGCTGTAGCCGCTATGTGGATAACCCGTCGGTCCGGGTCGGCTGCGGCCCAGCGGGCAAGCCAGAGCTACGCCAAGGAAGAATGCAGTTGACCGGCGCCATGAAGCTCGAAGGCGAGTAAGCTCGCATGCTATAAAACCGGCTCATCAACCGCGCACGAGGAGGGACCAGCAATGACACCCATCGAAGACAGGACGGCCGAAGGGTCGGAGGCGGACCAGCTTGAGCAGCGGGCCCCGGTCGCTGCGGACAGCGGCGAGGATGATGCCGGCGCCGGAGTTTTCGCCGTAGGAAACGGTGGCTCGGAAGCCGACGTCCTTGAACAGTCGGTCGACCTGCCCGAGGATTCCGATTCGGAGTACCCGCGGGACAGCGACGAGGAATAGCCGCGGCTGAGGGTCGGCCCGGCGCTGCGGACGGGCGCGCCGCCCAAGGACGGGCGCGGCCGCCAGAATTGAAAGACTAGCCCCCCAGCGGCCCGTCCTTGGGCAGAGCGAGGTCGTCCGACTTCGAGAGCTCCTCGACATTGACGTCCTTGAACGTGATGACCCGGACGTTCTTCACGAAGCGCGCCGACCGGTACACGTCCCACACCCAGGCGTCCTGCAGGGTGAGGTCGAAGTAGACCTCACCGTCCGCGGAGCGTGCCTGCAGGTCGACGTGGTTCGCAAGGTAGAACCGCCGCTCGGTCTCGACGACATAGCTGAAGAGACCCACGACATCGCGGTACTCCCGGTACAGCTGGAGCTCCATGTCGGTTTCGTAGTTTTCAAGATCTTCGGCGCTCATGAATCCATCATCCCCCAATTTCGAGGCCGGGGACTCCCGGCCGTTCGGTGCTTCCCAGCCGCCAGGACCGGCGGTGGTAGTTGGTTGGTCCGCGGCCGTCGATGGCGGCCCGGTGGGCGGCCGTCGCGTAGCCCTTGTTGACCTCCCAGCCGTACTCCGGGTGCTCCCGGGCCAGCGATGTCATCAGGGCATCCCGCTCGACCTTGGCCAGAACGCTCGCGGCCGCCACGCTGAGGCAGTCGAGGTCGGCCTTGATGCGGGTGGTGACCGGCGAGTCGCAGCCGGTGGGCTCGGGTCCGGTGTCGAAGAGGCTGCCCTGGCCGCCCGCCGAGAGCCAGTCATGGTTGCCGTCGAGAATGACGGCGTCGGGCCGGACGGTCGCCGAGACCTGCTCCCACGCCCGGTTGCCCGCCGCCCGGAGGGCGGCCATCAGCCCGTCGGCGTCGATCTCCGCCGCACTCGCATGCCCGACGCCGTAGGCGGCGGCCCAGCGACGGATCCGCGGCACCAGGGCGGTCCGCTCGCCGGCCGAAAGGAGTTTGCTGTCCCGCACCCCGCGCAGTCCCCGAGCCGCATCGAGGTCGATCACCACCAGGCCCACCGAGACGGGACCGGCGAGGGCCCCGCGGCCCACCTCGTCGCACCCTGCAACATACCGGTGGCCGGCCTGTGTGAAGGTGCGCTCGAAGGACAGCGTCGGTGCCTTGGAACGGGCGGTGCGGACCGAGGCCATCAGTTCCCCGATGCGCCTTCGGCCGGCGCGGGGATGTTCTCGAACACCTCGGGGTAGCTGTCGAGGACGGAGGCGTTGCCGAGGGGCCAGGCGATGACGGAGGCCTTGCCTTCGATGGCGTCGACGTCGATGAACCCGCCGTCCTTGTCCTGGTTGGCCCGCGAGTCTGCCGAGGCGTTGCGGTGATCCCCCATCACCCAGATCTCGCCCTCGGGGACGGTGACGTCGAAGGGGGTGTCGGACGGCGCGGCCCCCGGGAAGAGGTACGGCTCGTCGAGCGGTTCCCCGTTGACGGTGATGCGCCCGTCGGCGTCGCAGCATACGATCCGGTCGCCCTCGAGCCCGATAACGCGCTTCACGAGGTGCTGCTGCGACTCGTCCGGGGCGAGCCCCACGAACACGAGCGCTTCGCTGAGCCAGCTGGTGTCGGAGTCGGCCGCCGCTTCGGGGAGCCAGCCTTCGGTGTCCCGAAACACGACGACGTCCCCGCGCTCGAGGGCAAAGGGCTCGGGCACGAGTTGGTTGACGAAGATCCGGTCGTCGATCTGCAGCGTGTTCTCCATCGACCCCGAGGGGATGAAGAAGGCCCGGAAGAGGAAGGTCTTGATCAGGAAGGACAGGACGAGGGCGATGACGACGATCGTCGCGATCTCCTTGAGCCAGCCGAGGAAGCCGCCGCCCTTTCCGCCGGAATCCTTCGCTGCGGCCCTGGACCCTGCACCGGCAGAAGATCCAGCACCGGCAGCCTCCGGGCCCGTCGCTGCGCCGTCGGCGGGTACGGCGTCGGGTCCGGCGGGGGTGGCACCGGCCGGCTGCGGGCCGCCGGCTCGGGCGGCCGACTTCCAGTGGAAGCGTCGTGGCATTTAGGAATTCCTCTGCATCTTGGCCGGCGGTGGAGCTGCCGTTCTGTTCCTGGTGAATCTCTGGTGCGTTCCGCTCAACGCCCTCCCCCGGTCATTCGATGGCGCCGGCCCGGTCCAGCGGCCACACCAGGTGCTCCGCCCGCCCCAGGACGCGCTCCTCCGACACGAATCCGCCGCCCGGAGCGCCGAGCAGTGCGCGCGAATCGGCCGATTCGGAGCGGTGATCACCCATCACCCACAACCTACCCTCCGGAACGGTGACGTCGAAGGGAGTCTCGCTGGGCGCGTCGCCAGCGGAGATGTACGGCTCGTCGAGGGCCCTTCCATTGACGCTCACCCGGCCATCCTCCCCGCAGCATTTCACCTGGTCGCCGCCGACGCCGATGACCCGCTTGACGTAGACGGTATCCGACCCGCGCAGCCCAAGCCACTGCCCCACCATCCCTGCGGCCTTCTGGGCCGTACTGCGCGGATCGCTGATCGGATCGAAGGACCCGCGTCCGTCAAAGACGATCACGTCGCCCCGCTGGATCGGCCGGTCGCCGAAGGCGCTTTTGCTGACGAGGATGCGGTCGCCCTGGCGCAGCAGGGGTTCCATCGAGGCCGACGGAATGAAGAACACGTCGATGACCAGCGCCCGCAGGACGGAGGTGAGCACGATGGCGAGAATCAGGACCGGTAGCACAAAACGCCAGCCCCACACAGGAGACCGGCGTTTTGTGTGCTCCCGGGCCGCGGGCCCGGGAGCTTTGTCTTTCCGCACCAAAAACGGGTTACTTGACCGTCTTGGGATCGCGCTTTTCCTTGATCTTGGCTGCCTTGCCGCGCAGATCACGCATGTAGTACAGCTTGGCGCGGCGCACGTCACCCTTGGAGACGACCTCGATCTTGTCGAGGACCGGGGAGTGAACCGGGAAGGTACGCTCCACACCCACACCGAAGCTGACCTTGCGGACGGTGAAGGTTTCGCGGATGCCGTCACCCTGGCGTCCGAGAACGAAGCCCTTGAAGATCTGAACACGGGTGTTCTTGCCTTCAATGATGTTCACGTGGACGTTGATGGTGTCGCCGGCGCGGAAGTCCGGGATGTCGTTCCGGAGTGAACCGGCGTCGACCGAGTCGAGAATATGCATCTTTATACTCCTGGTGAACGCCACAGGTCATTCACGTTGGTCGCAGCGGTCAAGGCCGGTGAAGCAGGCAATTACCGCCGAAGAGAGTTAGCCGGCTGCACCGCTACCCGGGGCCGGCGTGCCGAGCTGTTGGCTGCGCTCCCCCTGTGGCAGGGGCGGGCCCAGCAGGCACAAGCCCCAATTATTCCATAGAGAACAGGCAGGGGCTAATCTGCGGCGTCCGGGCGGGGTACGAGCCGCCCGTCCACGATGTCGATGCCCGCCTTGGCCAGGGCGCTACGGTCGGCCGCGGTGAGCGAGGGGACGTCGATGGCGTCCAGCAGGTCCGGGCGCCGGGCGGCAGTGCGGAGGAACTGCTCGGTGCGGCGGAACTCGGCGATCTTCGCGTGGTTGCCGCTGAGCAGCACGGGTGGGATGCCGCGGCCGCGCCAGAAGGAGGGCTTGGTGTAGACGGGGTATTCGAGCAGCCCGTCGGCATGGGACTCCTCGACGAGGGATGCGGGGTTGCCGACGACGCCGGGGATGAGGCGGCCGACGGCCTCGACCATGGCGAGCACCGCCACCTCTCCCCCGTTGAGGACGTAGTCGCCGAGGCTGACCGGCAGCACGTCGAAGGACTCCGACGCCCAGTCCAGCACGCGCTCGTCGATGCCTTCGTAGCGGCCGCAGGCGAAGACGAGGTGCTCGCGCGCAGCGAACTCGTGGGCCAGAGCCTGGTTGAACACCGTCCCGGCGGGTGAGGGCACCACCAGGAGGGGACGCGCGCCCGCCGGACTCTGCTCGGAGATCGAGAGAAGCGAAAGCGCCCACGGTTCGGGCTTCATGACCATTCCTGCGCCGCCCCCGTATGGGGTGTCGTCAACGGTGCGGTGCTTGTCGACGGTGAAGTCCCGCAGGTCGTGGACGTGTACATCGAGCAGGCCGTCCTTCCGGGCACGGCCGATCAGGGAGACATCGAGGGCCGCCAGATACTCCGGGAAGATCGTGACGACGTCGACGCGCACTATCGGCCTTCCCCGGCCGCCCGGGTCGCTTCGTCGGGCAATCCGTTGACCCCGCCGTCCAGCTCGTCCTCGCCGTCATCCGGCGCCGAGTTGGAGCCGGGCAGGTTCAGCTCGAACAGGCCGGCGGGCGGGTTCACCGTGACGAACCCTTCCTCGGGGTTCACCTCGGGGACGATCTCTCCGACGAACGGAACGAGGACCTCGTGGCCGTCGGCGAGCTCGACGACGAGCAGGTCCTGGACGGTCATGGTGCGAAGTGCCGTCACCTTCCCGACGACGTTCCCCTCATGGCGCACGTCGAGTCCCACGAGTTCGTGTTCGTACCAGGCGTCGTCGTCCTCATCGTCGGTGGTGTCGCTGTCGATGAAGAGGGTTCCGCCGCGGAGGGTCTCGGCCGTATTGCGGTCGGGCACCTGCTCGAAGGCAACGATGAGCGTGTCCTTGTTCCAGCGGGCCTTGGCCACCGTCAGTTCCGGCAGCGCGATGCCCTCGGCCCTGAAGACCGCCCCGGGCTCGAAGCGGTCCTCAGGCGCGTCGGTGAACAGCTGGACGGTGACCTCACCCCGGATTCCGTGGGGCTTGCCGATCCTTGCGACGAGTACTTCCATGGTGCTGCTCCTGCGCTCCCGTGAGGGACATCGGGGGTGGAAAAATTCTTGGCCAAATGGGTTCGGCCCCATCACCATCTGTTGGTGAGGGGCCGAACGGTAAAGCAGGGGTGCGGGCTCAGGCGTGCCGGCGGTCGGTGTCGACGACGTCGACCCGGACCGGCTCGCCGTCCGCAAGTGCTGAAACGACGGTGCGCAGGGCGCGTGCCGTGCGGCCCTGGCGGCCGATGACACGGCCCAGGTCCTCCTGGTGGACCCTCACTTCGAGGGTCTCGCCGCGGCGGTTGCTCTTTGCGGACACCTGGACGTCGTCCGGGTGATCCACGATGCCGCGGACGAGGTGCTCCAGCGCTTCAGCAAGCAACTTACTCGGCCTCGGGTGCTTCCGCAGCCTCGTCGGCCTTCTTGGCCTTGGGGGTGATGGCCTCGGGGACGATCACTGAACCCTTTTCGGGAGCAACGAATGCTTCCTTGGGTGCCTTGGTCCGCAGAGTGCCTTCCTGGCCCTCGAGGCCCTTGAACTTCTGCCAGTCACCGGTGATCTTCAGCAGTGCCGAGACCTGCTCGGTCGGCTGGGCGCCGACGCCGAGCCAGTACTGCGCACGGTCGGAGTTGATCTCGATGAACGAGGGCTCCTCGGTGGGGTTGTACTTACCGATTTCCTCGAGGGCACGGCCATCACGCTTGGCGCGCGCATCCATGACGACGACACGGTAGAAGGGTGCGCGGATCTTGCCCATGCGCTTGAGGCGAATCTTTACGGCCACTTGTGTGGTCACTCCTTGATAATGAAAGGGGCGAACCCGTCATCCTGCTCCCGTGGGGCGGGCCATTCGGAGGGGTTCAAAGGACACAATTCACGCACAGAGAGAGGGGCTGCACGGATCGAGTACGAATCTATTGTGCCAGACGGTGGGGTGTTTGGGCGATTCCTGCGGCGGGCGCGCCTCCAACGACCCTAATGCTGTTGTTCCACGGGTCGCGGAAGCGCAGTTCCACCCCCGTCGAGTGCCGCTCGATGCCCGCGAACCGCAGCCGGTCCGCAAGTGCGTCGACGTCGTCGGCGGCCGGCACGGTGATGAGGACCTCGCCGAGCCCCAGGGTGTCCTGCCGCGGCCCGGCCCCGCGGCTGTTCCAGACATTCATCGCCATGTGGTGGTGGTAGCCGCCGGCGGATACGAAGAGTGCCTGCCCGTGCCAGCCCGCCGTGCGCTCGAAGCCGAGCGTATCGACATAGAAGGCCTGCGCGGTGTCGATGTCCCCGACCTGGAGGTGGACGTGCCCGACGCCGGCGCCGGCCTTCCGCAGCCCGCCGGCGGCCGCTTCGGTCAGGTGGTCGGTGAGGTACTGAGCCGGAGGCAGGGCCCGGTTGTCCATGATGATGCTCCGGGACGGGCCGGTGCCGGTCCACTGCCACGTCGTCCGCGGTTTGTCGAAGTACAGTTCGACCCCGTTGCCTTCGGGGTCGGTGAAGTAGAACGCCTCGCTGACGAGGTGGTCGGCGCTTCCGACATACCGGCTGTCCGGATGGCGTGCGGCGCTGGCCACCGTGGCCGCGAGATCCGTCCGGCTGCCGAACAGCAGGGCGGTATGGAACAGGCCCGCCTCCGTCGGCGCCGGAAGGCGGAGCCCGGCGGCCGGGGCGAGGTGGATCAGCGGGGTGGACCCGCGCCCCAGGTACAGCCCGGCCGGGTCACGGCCGTCGGGTCCGGCAAGCTGCTCGAGGCCAAGGGCGTCGGTGTAGTAGCGGGCCATGGCATCCAGGTTGCCGACCTTGAGCGTGACGGTTGCCATTCCGGTGTTCTGCGGCAGCAGATCGATGGGCATGGTCTCCTCCTCGGGTTGAAAGCCTCTGGTGGTATAACACTTGAAGCTTCAACTTATTCCCCGGCCGGAAGGTCAGGCAGCGGACGAGCGCAGAAAGTCCCGGACCACCCGGTCCCCTTCGTCGGTGTCGTGGGGGCGGTGGGCTCCGGGAGTGACGCGGTGGACGGCCCCGGTGCCCGCAAGGTAGCCCGCGACCTCCTCGTACAGCGGCTCCCAGCCTCCGGTCAGCACCAGGGTGGGTACACCCGGGACGATGTGCAGCGGCGCGGTCCACGGCGGGGCCTGCAGCCGCAGGCGCCGTGCGCTGCGGCGCTCGTCCTCGGTGGTGGGCTGCTCGGCCTCGGCCGCATAGAGCAGCCGGACGAACTGCTGGAGGAACTGCTCGTCGGAGAGCTCGCCGCGCTGCTCGAACAGGGGGGTGACGAGTTCGATATGGGCGGCCGTGACAGGCAGGTCGGCGGTGAGCGACAGGCAGGCCGGTTCAATCAGGGTGAGCGAAAGGATCAGGTCGGGCCGCTCGACCGCGGTGATCATTGCCGAGATCGCGCCCTGGGAATGGGCCACCAGGTGGCCGCCGTCCCCGAGCGCCTCAGTGATGATGCGCTGATCCTCACCGTGGTTGGTCGGCAGTGGCTCAGCCTCGGCGTCGAAGCCGTGCCGGCGCAGGAAGAGGCAGTCGTAGTTAAGGGCCAATCCGTGCTGCCGCGGCCAGGCGGCCGCCCCGAATGAGCTGCTGCCATGGACGAAGACAATGCGTTCCTGCGTCATGCTGCCAATCTGTTGCCGTCCGCCCGCGCCCCGGCCCGCCGGCGGTGCCGGCAGGGCCGGACCGCCGCGGCCCGGGTCCGGTTCCTACTTGCCGAGGAACTTCTCGAAGCCCTTGGGCAGGTTCAGCGACGCCGGGTCGAAGTCACCGGCGTTTCCGAACGCTGCACCGGTCGGTGCGGCGCTGCGGGCCGCACTGCGCTTCGCCTCGGCTGCCGCGAGTTCCTGGGCGGCCTTCGCGGGGTTTCCCGAGCGGGCCTTCTTCTTGCCCTTGGCCGCGGCGGCCTTCTTGCGCTGGCCGCCGAACCCTCCGGGGCCGGCCATTCCCGGCATGCCCGGGATACCGCCGCCCGAGGCCATCTTGCGCATCATCTTCTGGGCCTGGCCGAACCGCTCAAGCAGACCGTTGACCTCGGAGACGTGCACGCCCGAACCGCGGGCGATGCGCGCACGGCGGGAACCGTTGATGATCTTCGGCGCGAGGCGCTCGTGCGGGGTCATCGACCGGACGATCGCTTCGACCCGGTCGATCTCGCGCTCGTCGAAGTTTTCGAGCTGCTCGCGCATGCCGGCGGCGCCGGGCATCATCATGAGCATCTTCTTCATCGAGCCCATGTTGCGGATCTGCTGCATCTGGGCCAGGAAGTCGTCGAGGGTGAAGTCCTCCTGATCGGCGAACTTCTTCGCCATCCGCGCCGCTTCGTCCTTGTCCCAGGACTGCTCGGCCTGCTCGATCAGGGTCAGAATGTCGCCCATGTCGAGAATGCGTGAGGCCATGCGGTCGGGGTGGAACAGCTCGAAGTCCCCGAGGCCCTCGCCGGTGGAGGCGAACATGACGGGCTTGCCCGTGACCGAGGCGACCGAGAGAGCGGCACCGCCGCGTGCGTCGCCGTCGAGCTTGGTCAGCACGACGCCGGTGAAGTCGACGCCTTCGTTGAACGCGAGCGCGGTGTTCACCGCGTCCTGGCCGATCATGGCGTCGATGACGAAGAGCACCTCGTCAGGGCTGATGGCGGCGCGGATGTCCGCGGCCTGCTGCATCAGTTCGGCGTCGACACCGAGCCGTCCGGCGGTGTCAACGATGACGACGTCGTGGAGCTTGGTGCGGGCCTCGGCCACGCCCTGGCGGGCGACGGCGACGGGGTCCCCGGTGGCGGCCTCGAATTCGGAGCTGACCCCCGGGTGCGGTGCGTACACCGGGACGCCGGCGCGCTCTCCGTTGACCTGAAGCTGGCGCACAGCATTCGGGCGCTGCAGGTCGGCGGCCACCAGCAGGGGGCTGTGGCCCTGGCCCTTGAGCCACTTGGAGAGCTTTCCGGCCAGGGTGGTCTTACCTGCGCCCTGCAGGCCGGCGAGCATGATCACCGTCGGCGGCGTCTTGGCCAGCCGGATCCGGCGGGTCTCCCCTCCGAGGATCCCCACAAGTTCCTCATTGACGATCTTCACGACCTGCTGGCCCGGGTTCAGGGCCTGGGACACCTCGAGCCCGAGTGCGCGTTCCTTAACGCTGGCGGTGAAGGCACGCACCACGGGAACGGCGACGTCGGCGTCAAGCAGGGCACGGCGGATTTCCCGGACCGTCGCGTCGATGTCAGCTTCGGTCAGGCGCCCCTTGCCGCGGAGGTTTTTGAACGTCGCGGTCAACCGGTCGGAGAGTGAATTGAACACAGGCCGTGAACTACTTTCATCGGAGGTTGGAAAGACTCAACCTCAAGGGTATCAAGGAGGCTGCGGAAGCGGGTCCGCCGGGCCCCCGCACGCGAGACATGAGCGCCCGAAAGTGGCAGGGTGTAGGGGTGAATACTTCTTCCCTTACAGAACCTGGAACGGTTGCCTCAACAACCGATAAGCGCGTCCGGACGCTCCTGATCCTCGGTGCCTCCGGTGACCTCACCGGCAGGCTCCTGCTGCCCGGACTCGCCCGGCTGATCCGTACCGGCCGGGCGAAGGGGCTCTCCCTCGTCGGGGCCGGGTCGGATCCCTGGGACGACGAAAAGTGGCGTGCCCGGATCGACGAATCGTTCGCGGCGGCGATGGAGGCAAGCGGTGAGCAGGGCAGGCGGGCCCTGCAGGAGGTGCGGGACACGAGCACCTACCACCACGCCGACGTCACGGCCGGAGGTGTGCTCACCGAGCTCGTCGCCTCCCTCGAAGGTCCCGTCGCGATCTACTTCGCCCTTCCCCCGACGGTGAGCCAGCTCGCCTGCGCGGCCGCCGCCGCCGCTCCCAATGGACTGCCCGCGGAGACGCGGCTCGTCATGGAAAAACCGTTCGGCACCGATAAGGAGTCGGCCCACCGACTGAACGTCAACCTCGCGGGACTTGTGCCCGAGCACAACATCCACCGGGTCGACCACTTCCTCGGCAAAGCCACGGTGTTCAACATCCTGGGCATGCGCTTCGCGAACCGCATCCTCGAGCCGGTGTGGAACAACCTCCACATCGAAAAGGTCGAGGTGATCTTCGACGAGGATCTGGCGCTGGAGAACCGCGCCCGCTACTACGACCGCGCCGGCGCCCTGCGCGACATGATCCAGAGCCACCTGCTCCACGTCATGGCCCTGCTGGCGCTCAACGCCCCCTCGACCCTCCATGAGCGCGACCTCCGCGACCATATCGGGTCGGTGCTGCGTGCCAGTTCGATCGATCTGAGCCATCCGGGCAGCAGCCGGCGCGCCCGCTACACCGCCGGCAGCATCAAGGGCCGTGAGGTGCCCGACTACACGGCGGAGCCCGGAGTCGACGGCTCCCTGGGGACGGAGACGCTCGCGGAGGTTGTGGTTTCGATCAACAATGACCGGTGGGCCGGTGTGCCGTTCATCCTCCGGTCGGGCAAGGCGCTGGGGATGAAGCGCAAGGAAGCCCTCATCACGTTCAGGCCCGTCAACCATATCCCGGACGGGTTCAAGGGAATGGACACCCCGACGCGTCTGCGGATCGGCTTCGGGCCCGACACGCTGCAGCTTGAACTGGACGTCAACGGGCCCGGCGACATGTTCTCGCTGGACCGCGCGACCCTGACGGCGGAGCTCAACGCAACCGATCTGCTGCCCTACGGGGAGGTCCTTGACGGGGTACTCTCCGGGGACCCGACGCTTTCGGTGCGCAGCGACATCGCAGAGGACTGCTGGCGCATCGTCGAGCCTGTCCTGGCGGCCTGGGCCGCCAACGAAGTGCCGCTCGAGGAATACCCTGCAGGTTCCCAGGGCCCGGAGGCGTGGGAGACCTCGAAGGTCGACACCACGCTCGAAACCCCCGTACTGCCCGACTGAAGGCGGGCGCGGCCCGACGCGCGGACCCGCCGGCCGGTCCGACCGCGGACCGGCCGGCGGGTTCGATTTAAGGGAAAAGCCACCCCGGCGCGGGGTGGCTTTTCTCCTCGGACGCATGTTTCGTGGCGTAGCTTCTCAGCTACAGGGCGGCCTCGCCGCGCTCCCCCGTGCGGACGCGGACGGCGTCCTCGACGGGGATGACCCAGACCTTGCCGTCGCCGGCGCTTCCGGTGTTGGCGGTCGAGACGAGGACGTCGACGATGTCGCGGACCCATTCGTCGGAGACAAGCACCTCGACCCGCGCCTTGGGCAGCAGGTCCACCGTGTACTCCGCACCCCGGTAGACCTCGGTGTGCCCGCGCTGCCTGCCGTAGCCGCTGGCCGGGCTGACCGTCAGGCCCTGCACGCCGTACGTCTCAAGGGCGCCGCGCACATTGTCGAGTTTGTCCGGGCGGACAATCGCTGTCACCAGTTTCATGAGTTCACGCTCTCCGTCTGATCGATGGTCTTCTTGTCACGGAACTGGTCGGCAAACGGGTGGAAGGACCCGCCGACGCCGAGGCCGCCGAACTCGTAGGCCGTCTCCGCGTGCTCCGACAGGTCGACACCGGCCACCTCGTTGTCCGAGGTGATGCGGAACCCGATGGTCCTGTGGATGGCCAGACCGATCAGTGCGGTCATGACGGCCGACAGCGTGACGGCGACGAGGACCGAGACGAACTGGGCGACGAGCTGCGCCGCCCCGCCTCCGTAGAACAGGCCGCCGCCGGCGCCGTCCACCGGAAGGGCGATGAAGCCGAGGGCCAGGGTGCCGGCGACGCCGGCCACCAGGTGCACCGCGACCACGTCCAGGGAGTCGTCGAAGCCGAGGCGGTACTTGATCCCCACGGCGAGTGCGCACAGGACCCCTGCGACGAGGCCCAGGCCGACTGCGCCGATCGGGCTCACGTTGGCGCAGGCGGGGGTGATGGCGACAAGGCCCGCCACGATGCCCGACGCTGCGCCAAGGGAGGTGGGCCGTCCGTCGCGGAAGCGTTCGGTGACGAGCCAGCCGACCATCGCGGCAGCGGGTGCGGCCATGGTGTTGATCCAGATCAGCCCGGCCTCCTCAGCCGTCGACGCGGCGCCGCCGTTGAAACCGAACCAGCCGAACCACAGGAGGGCGGCGCCGAGCATCACCAGGGGGATGTTGTGCGGGCGCTGCGCCGGGTCCTTGCCGAAGCCCTGGCGCTTGCCCAGGATCACCGCGAGCACCAGAGCCGCGACGCCTGCGCTGATGTGCACCACGGTTCCGCCGGCGAAGTCGATCGCTTCGCCCACGGCGCCGCCGATGAGGCCGTCGGCGCTCAGGAGCCCGCCGCCCCACACCATGAAGGCCAGCGGGCAGTAGACAAGGGTGACCCAGATGGGGACGAACAGCGACCACGCGCCGAACTTCGCGCGGTCGGCGATCGCGCCGCTGATCAGGGCGACGGTGATGATCGCGAAGGTCACCCCGTAGCCTGCGCCGATGAGGTCCTCGGTGCCGATCAGTTCCTGAAGCCCGAAGGAGGCGAAGGGATTGCCGAACAGCTGGGCCACTCCGTCCCCGCCGGTCATTGAGTAGCCCCACAACACCCAGACGATCCCCACGAGGCCCACCGCGATGAAGCTCATCATCATCATGTTCAGGGCGGCCTTCGCACGGGTCATGCCGCCGTAGAAGAAGGCTAGACCCGGCGTCATAAGCAGTACCAGGGCGGCCGAAACCATGACCCAGACGTGACCTGCTGTCAGATCCATATTCACGTCCTCTCAGAGGTGGCGGGCACTTCCCGCTCCTCAAGAGTGACGTGCCGGTGTTTCCGGGCATGAGGGTTTAGGTTTCGCGCAGGTTACTGGTTCCGCGCTCAGGTAAAAGGGCGGTGACGGCCGTGTTTCGGCGGTGTTTCCCACCGCACCACGGGCCGTCCCGCCCCTGTGTCCGGCCGCGCTCCCTGGATCGGGGAGCGCCGCCCGGCGTTAGTTGAGGAGGGCGTCCACGAAGCTCTCGGCCTCGAAGGGCGCCAGGTCGTCGGCGCCCTCGCCGAGGCCCACCAGCTTCACGGGCACGCCGAGGCTGCGCTGGATGGCGACGACGATGCCGCCCTTGGCGGTGCCGTCGAGCTTGGTGAGGACGATGCCGGTGACATTGACGACCTCGGAGAACACCTTCGCCTGGTTGAGCCCGTTCTGCCCGGTGGTGGCATCGAGGACGAGGAGCACCTCGTCGACGGTGCCCTGCTTCTCGATGACCCGCTTGACCTTCCCGAGTTCGTCCATCAGGCCGACCTTGTTCTGCAGGCGTCCGGCGGTGTCGATCATCACGACATCGACCTCCTGGTCGATCCCGGCCTTGACCGCCTCGAAGGCGACCGACGCGGGGTCCGCGCCGTCGATGTCGGACTTCACGGTGGGCACCCCGACGCGCTGGCCCCAGGTGGCGAGCTGTTCGGCGGCGGCGGCGCGGAAGGTGTCGGCCGCGCCAAGGAGTACGTCCTTGTCCTCGGCGACGAGCACCCGGGCGAGCTTGCCCACGGTGGTGGTCTTGCCCACACCGTTCACGCCCACGACGAGGACGATGGCGGGGCGGTCGAGGTGGCGTTCGGTCGCCAGCGACCGGTCCATGGTGGGGTCGACGAGTCGAATGAGCTCCTCGCGGAGCATCGCCTTGACCTCTTCGGGGGTTCGGCTGCCGGAGACTTTGACGCGGGCGCGCAGTGCGTCGACCAGCTCGGTGGTGGGCTCGGTGCCGAGGTCGGCCAGCAGGAGGGTCTCCTCCACCTCATCCCAGACGTCCTCGTCGATCTTGTCCCTGGAGAGCAGCGCCAGCAGGCCCTTGCCCAGGGCGGTGTTGGAGCGCACCAGCCGGGCGCGCAGCCGGGCGAGCCTTCCCTGCACCGGTTCCGGCCGTTCGGTGGTCGGGAGTTCGGTGACGGCCTCGTCGAGTCCGCTGAGATCGTCGGGGACGACGACGCCCGGGGTGGTCGCCACCTCGCCGTCGACAAGGTCAACGGAGGTCGCCCCGTGAACGTCGAGACCGCCCCTGTCATCGGCATCGCGAAGCGTCGGGTAGGCGCCCGGAGGCGTGCGGCGCCCCTTGAGCAGCAGGACGGCGGCGGAGCCGACGACCGCGATGGCGATCACGAAAAAGATTACGATCTGGAAAGTCTCATTCACTGTTCCAGCTTCTCACACGAGGCGATTGAGCATCCGGCGGCCTGCAGTGGAAGACTTCTTCTTACTATGGTTCGAAATCCCCAGCGCTCCGCCCTCCGCAGGCTGCTTCCCTTCCCTCCGGCCGCACGGCCCATCCGCAAGGAGCAGGAGCGGATCCCGCGTGAGATCAAGGTGCTGATCGCCTCGGCGTTCGTCATCGCCATCGGCTTCGGGCTCGTCGCCCCGGTGCTCCCCCAGTTCGCGCAGAGCTTCGACGTGGGAGTCACCGCCTCCTCGGTGATCGTCAGCGCCTTCGCCTTCACCCGGCTCATCTTCGCCCCGGCCGGTGGACGGCTGATCGAGCGCCTGGGCGAGCGGCCGGTCTATGTGGTGGGTCTGCTGATCGTGGCGCTGTCGACGGCGGCGTGCGCCTTCGCGGAAAACTACTGGCAGCTGCTGATCTTCCGCGGGCTCGGCGGCATCGGCTCGACCATGTTCACCGTCTCCGCGCTGGGCCTGATTGTCCGCCTGGCGCCGGCCGGAATCCGGGGCCGGATCTCGAGCGCCTATGCATCGGCCTTCCTGCTCGGCAGCATCGGCGGCCCGATCCTCGGCGGGCTGCTGGCCGGCTTCGGGCTGCGGGTTCCCTTCCTTGTCTACGCGGGGGCGTTGCTGATCGCCTCCGCCGTCGTATTCTTCCAGCTCAAGGACACCCGCCTCGGGGACCGGCGGACCGGAGCCGCCCAGTCGGTGCTCACGGTGCGGGAAGCCCTCAAGGACTCGGCCTACCGGGCGTCCCTGCTGTCGAGCTTCGCCAACGGCTGGTCCTCCTTCGGCGTGCGCCTGGCCCTGGTTCCGCTGTTCGCGACGGTCGTGCTGGGCGCCGGCCCTGGGATTGCGGGCATCTCGCTGGCGTTCTTCGCCGGCGGGACGGCTCTGGCCCTGACGGTGTCCGGCCGCCTCGCCGACACTTGGGGGCGCCGTCCGATGCTCCTCATCGGACTGGCGGTCAACGGCCTTGCCATGGCCGCCCTCGGGTTCGCCGGGAGCGTCCCGGTCTTCCTGGCCATCTGCGTCGTCGGCGGCGTGGGGGCCGGCATCCTCAACCCGGCCCAGCAGGCCGTGGTGGCCGATGTCGTCGGCAGCGAGCGCAGCGGCGGCAAGGTGCTTGCGGTCTTCCAGATGGCCAGCGACACCGGTGCCATCTTCGGCCCCATCCTCGCGGGGATCATCATCGACCAGCTCCCCTACGGGTCGTTCGCGCTGGCGTTCGCGGTGACCGGAGCGCTGACCGCTGCGGCCTTCGTGCTGTGGCTCGGCTCCCGGGAGACGCTCCCCACCCGAGGCCAGGCCGCACCGCCGACGGCGGCCTGACGGCTCAGGCGCCCACCAGCCGCTGGCTGATCACCGCCGAGACACCGTCTCCGCGCATCGACACCCCGTAGAGGGCGTCGGCGACCTCCATCGTGCGCTTCTGGTGGGTGATGATGATGAGCTGGCTCGACTCCCGGAGCTCCTCGAAGATGGAGAGCAGCCGGCCCAGGTTCGTGTCGTCAAGGGCGGCCTCCACCTCGTCCATCACGTAGAACGGGGAGGGCCGGGCCTTGAAGATCGCCACGAGCAGGGCGACGGCGGTCAGCGAGCGCTCACCGCCGGAGAGCAGCGACAGCCGCTTGATGCGCTTGCCGGCGGGCCGGGCCTCCACCTCGATCCCGGTGGCGAGCATGTCCTCGGGGTCGGTCAGCACGAGCCTTCCCTCGCCGCCGGGGAAGAGCCGTCCGAAGACATGCTCAAACTGCACGGCGGTGTCGCGGTAGGCGGCGGTGAAGACCTGCTCCACGCGCTCGTCGACCTCGCGGATGATGTCGAGAAGGTCCTTGCGGGTGGCCTTGAGGTCCCCGAGCTGCGTGCTGAGGAAGGTATGACGTTCCTCGAGGGCTGCGAACTCCTCGAGCGCGAGCGGGTTGACCTTCCCGAGCGCGGCCAGGTCGCGCTCGGCGCGCCGAAGCCGCTTCTCCTGCTCGGCGCGCACGAAGGGCACTCCCTCGGCGACAACGCGGCCGCCGTCGTCCACCGGGAGCCGCAGTTCGGCCCACTTGTCCTCCGACGCGGTGGCCGTGGGGACGGGCAGGTGCGGCCCGTATTCGGCCGTCAGGTGTTCAGGGGTGAGCCCGAGCTCTTCGACCGAACGGTTCTCCAGCGCCTCGATGCGCAGGCGCTGGCCGGCCCGGACCAGTTCGTCGCGGTGCAGGGCGTCGGTCAGGCGCGCCAGTTCGGCCACCAGCGCCTCATGGGCTGCCCGGGCCTGGCCCAGCTGGGCTTCGGCGTCGGCCGCGCGCCGCTCGGCGGCCGCCCGGAGCCGCTCCGCGGCGGCGATCGAAGCGGTAATGAACTCGAGCACCGTGCCCGCCGCGGCAGCGACGGCCCGGGCCCGGGCTGCCTGCGCCTGCCGGATGCGGGCCCGCTCGGCCGCCTGCAGGCGCGCCTGCCGCTCGCTGGCCGCTGCGCGCTCGAGGGAGGCGGCCCGGTTGGCGAGCGCGTGGAGCTGCTCCTCGGCGCTCCTCAGCGTGAGCCGGGCGTCCATCTCGGCCTGGCGTGCGGCTCCCGCGGCAGCCGAGAGCCGGTCCCTCACCTCGGTCGAGGGGTCCGGGTCGTCCGGCAGCTCCCGGACCGCCGCGAGCCGCTCTTCGGCGTCCTTGAGCTTCGCCCGTTCGAGCCCGAGCGTTCCCTCAGCGGTTTGGGCGAGCTTCCGAAGACGGTCGGCTTCCCCACCGGCGGAGCGCACCGCGGAACCGAGCTGGCCGAGTTTCTCCTCGACGGCCGAGAGGCGCGCGTCGGATTCGTGGAGTTTCTCCAGCGCCGCCGCGGCGCGTTCCGCAGCGAGCTGTTTCTGCGCGGCCGCGTCGGCGAGCCGGCGCGTGATGTCCGCCACCTGGGCGGAGGCATGCTCCAACCGCCGGGTCGTCTCCTCGACGGCCGCCTGGATCTCCAGCAGGCTCGGGGCCCCGGGGGATCCGCCCCGGGCCGTGGAGGCCGACACGGTGTCGCCGTCGCGGGTGACAGCGGTCAGGCCCGGGTGGCGCTGAACGGCCGCGTGCGCCGCATCGAGGTCCTCGACCACCACGACCCCGTCCAGCACCGCGGCGAGCGAGTGCCGCAGGGCCGGGCCGGCGGAGAGCAGGTCCAGGGCGTACCGCGTACCGGCCGGCGCCGCGGCGGCCGGTCCGGCCGTCGAACCGGCATCCGGGCCGGGGCCTGTCGTTTCGGATCCGTCGGAAGGTGCCGCATTCCCGCCGGAGTCTGCCGCATTCCCGCCGGAGTCTGCCGAGCCGGCGACGACGACGGCCACCTGCCCGGCGTCGTCCTCCTTCATCCGGCGCAGGGCCGCCACGGCGGTGCCCGCATCGGCGACGGCGACGGCGTCGGTGAGGCCCGCGAGGGCCGCAGCGACGGCCGTCTCATATCCCGGTTCGACCCGGATCAGTCCGGCGAGCGGCTCGCGGACCCCGGGAATCCCGGAGGCCAGGAGCGCCTGCGAGCCGTCCCGCTGCCGCAGGCCCTCCAGCTGCGCGCCGCGGCGTGCAGCGAGGGCGTCCCGCTCGCGCTCGGCGGCGCGGCTGCTTTCGTCGAGGGCCGCTGTGACCGCGGCGAGCCGTTCGAGCTCGGCCTGGGCCTCTTCGTAGGCTGCGTCGAGGCCCTCCTCGCCGTCCACGGCGCCGGCCACCTGCCCTTCGAGGGCGGCGAACTCACGTCCGGCAGCTTCCTGCCGCGCCAGCGCCTCGGCGATCGAGCCGCCGAGGCGGCCCAGTTCGGCCTCGACCGACTCGACCCGCGACCGGGCCGCTCCCACCTGGCCCGCGAGGCGGGCCACCCCTTCGCGGCGGTCGGCTGCGGCGCGCAACAGCGCCGTCAGGCGCTTTTCCTCGGCCGCGGCGGCCTCCTCGGCTTCGGCCCGGCCGACGAGGGCCGATTCGAGTTCCTGGGCGTTCTCCCGGATCTGGTCCTTGAGCTCTTCCTCCTCGGCCCGGAGCCGGTGGGCCTGCCGGTCGAGCTCGTCGGGTTCCCTGCCCCGGTCGGGGGCGGCGGCCGGCACGCCGAGCAGCTTGGAGCGTTCGGCGGCGAGGACCTGCAGCGACCGGTACCTCTCGGCGACGGCCGTGAGCCGGTACCAGTCGTCCCGGGCCCGGGTCAGCGCCGGTGCGGCCTCGGCGGCGATCCGCTCGAGCCCGCCCTGGCGTTCCCGCTGCGCTTCGAGGAGCGCTTCGACCTCCGCGTGCCGCCGGCGTGCCGCCGTTTCGTCCGCCGTCTCCTTGGCGAGTGCCTCCTGCAGCCCGACCAGTTCATCGGCGAGCAGCCGAGCCCGCGCGTCGCGGACCTCGAACTGCACCTGCTGGGCGCGGCGGGCCACCTCGGCCTGCTTG
This sequence comes from Arthrobacter zhaoguopingii, assembly GCF_009828605.1. NCBI lineage: Bacteria > Bacillati > Actinomycetota > Actinomycetes > Micrococcales > Micrococcaceae > Arthrobacter > Arthrobacter zhaoguopingii. The sequence continues at coordinate 29,733 of NZ_WIAE01000007.1, forward strand.
CCCAGCGGCGTCAGCTGCCGGCGCAGCTCCGCCGTCAGGTCGGTCAGGCGCGCGAGGTTCGCTTCCATCGACTCGAGCTTCCGCACAGTCTTTTCGCGGCGGCGGCGGTGCTTGAGGATGCCGGCTGCCTCCTCGATGAAGCCCCGGCGTTCCTCGGGGGTCGCGTGGAGCACCTTATCGAGCTGGCCCTGGCCGACAATGACGTGCATTTCCCGGCCCAGGCCCGAATCCGACAAAAGTTCCTGAATGTCAAGTAACCGGCAATTCCTGCCATTGATCGCGTATTCCGATCCCCCCGAGCGGAAAAGCGTACGGGAAATGGTCACCTCGGAATATTCGATGGGCAGGGCACCGTCGGCGTTGTCGATGGTGAGGGTGACCTGGGCCCGGCCCAGCGGCGGCCGGCCGGCCGTCCCGGCGAAGATGACGTCCTCCATCTTGCCGCCGCGCAGGGTTTTGGCGCCCTGTTCGCCCATCACCCACGCCAGCGCGTCCACGACGTTCGACTTGCCGGATCCGTTAGGTCCGACGACCGCCGTGACGCCCGGCTCGAAGTCGAACGTCGTCGCGGATGCGAACGACTTGAAGCCTCGCACGGTTAGACTCTTCAAATGCACAGTGGTCAGGTTCTCCAAAGGGGGCGGGTCTTCCCAATCTACTGCGTGTAGCACGGTTCGACGCGCATCTGCCGCGACCGTGTGCGGACAAAAAAGAAACCACTTGGAGGAATACCAAGTAGGCTTTCCAAAGGTTCGGAAGCATCCCCAGGCGCCCCGGCACGACCTCCAAGGTGGTATTTTCCCCTTGGAGCGGGGCGTTCATCAGTTGACGAGGCAGGAAATTTGACCGGTAACGCGACGTTTCGACATGAAAATACGGCTCTGCTCGCCGTCACGAGCGTGGAGGCGCCGGTAGTCGTCAGTTCCGCGGAATTCGACGAGCGGCTGGCCCCGAGCCTGAAGCGCCTTCGGCTCTCCAAGAGGCTGCTTGAGCGGGTAGCCGGCGTCACCGAACGCCGCTGGTGGTCCCCGGGCACCGCCTTCGACGACGCCGCCATCGAGGCGGGCGCGAAGGCCATGGCGGAGGCGGGCATCGAACCCGGCGAGGTGGGGCTGCTCATCAACACCTCGGTCACCCGGCGCAACCTTGAGCCCTCGGTCGCCGTGAAGATCCATCATTCCCTCGGGCTTCCCTCCTCGGCGATGAACTTCGACCTCGCCAACGCCTGCCTCGGCTTCGTCAACGGCATGACCCTGGCCGCCAACATGATCGACTCGGGCCAGATCAAGTACGCCCTGATCGTGGCGGGCGAGGACGCCCAGGGCACCCAGGAGGCGACGTTCAACCGGCTGAACCGGCCCACCTCCACGCGGGAGGACTTCCTCAGCGAGTTCGCCACCCTGACCCTCGGCTCCGGCGCGGCCGCGGCCGTGATCGGCCCGGCCGACCTGCACCCGGGCTCCCACCGCATCCTGGGCGGTGTCTCCCGGGCCGGGACCCAGCACCACGAACTGTGCGTGGGCGGAGTGGACGGCATGTACACCGACACGAAGGGCCTGCTCGACGGCGGGCTCGAACTGGTGGTGGACGCCTGGCACGAAGCGCAGACCGACGGGTGGAAGTGGGACTCGATGGACCGCTACGTCACCCACCAGGTCTCCAACTCCTACACAAACGCCATCATCAAGGCCGTGAACCTGGTGCGCGAGCGGGTGCCCATCACCTTCCCCCGCTGGGGCAACGTGGGGCCCGCATCCCTGCCGATGACCCTGGCGCAGGAAAGCCAGTCCCTCAACGCCGGGGACCGGGTGCTGTGCCTCGGTGTGGGCTCAGGGCTCAATACCTCGATGATGGAGATTGCGTGGTAGCTCTCCCCGGCGTTGACCCCTCGTGGTCGGCGTATCTCGACGTGCCCTCGTCGGCCCCCGCCGACAACCCCGGGACCGTCCGCACCTGGCACTACCTCGACAACGCCGCCGCTCTCCGGGAGTCCGGCACCGAGGTCCGCGGAACCCTGCTGTGCGTCCACGGCAATCCCACCTGGTCCTACCTGTGGCGTACGCTGCTGCCCGCCGGAACGGTGGCGGGCTGGCGCGTCGTCGCCGTTGACCAGCTCAATATGGGCTTCTCCCAGCGGACCGGGGTCTTCCGGCGCCTCGCCGACCGCGTTACCGACCTCGAGGATTTTATTGCCGCCGCCGATCTGCGCGGCCCCCTGGTCACCGTCGGGCACGACTGGGGCGGCGTCGTCAGCCTCGGCTTCGCCCACCGCAACCGGTCCCGCCTGGCCGGGGTGGTCCTGACCAACACCGCGGTGCACCAGAACCCGTCCCGGCCCCTGCCCGCTCCCCTGCGCCTGGCCCTGCTTCCCCCGGTGCGCCGGACCGGAACCCAGACGACTCCGGCGTTCCTCGACATCACCCACGCCCTGGCCCGGCCGAAGCTCACCAGCGAGGTCCGGGATGCCTTCCGCGCGCCCTACCGCACCGTCGAATCCCGGAAGGGCATCGCCGATTTCGTCGCCGACATTCCCCGCGATCGGTCCCACCCGAGCTTCCCGGCCCTGACGGAGATCGCCGACGGGATCCGCACCCTCGACGTGCCCTCGCTGCTCCTTTGGGGTCCGCACGATCCGGTCTTCACGGAGACCTACCTCGAAGACCTCACCCGCAAGCTGCCGCACGCCGACGTCCACCGCTTCGAGGACGCCGGCCACCTGGTCCAGGAGGACGCCGACGTCGCCGGGACTCTCTTTTCCTGGCTCCGGCGCCGGGGCGTGGCGGCGGACAGCGCCGAAGGCACAGGCGCCGCTCCCGACGCCGGCACCGCCGACGCCGATGACCGCGTCTTCACTCCCCTTGAGACGCGCCTCACCGAAGCGGCGGCCGCCAACGGTTCGTCGCTGGCCGTGGCCGAGATGGACTCCGGCCGTGTGCGCCGTTCGCTGAGCTGGGCCGGGCTGGAGGCCGACATCGCCGCCGTCGCCGCAGGGCTCGGGCGCTCCGGTCTGGGCGCCGGAAGCAGGATCAGCCTGATGGTTCCGCCGGGGGTTGACCTGACCGTCCTGATCTACGCCTGCCTGCGGATCGGCGCCGTGATCGTGGTTGCCGATGCGGGGCTCGGGGCCCGCGGGCTCTCCCGCGCCGTGCGCGGGAGCGCGCCGGACGCCGTCATCGGCATCGAGCGCGCCCTCACGGCGGCCCGGATCTTCGGCTGGCCTGGACGCCGGATCAGCGTGGAAGAGCTCGACCCGGCCCGGCGCCGGCTGCTGGCCGTTGACACCTCGCTGGCCGAGCTGCGCACCCCCGCCGGTGCCCCAGCCGGCCTCCGCCCGCCGCCGCACCCCGACGCCGACGCAGCCATCCTCTTCACCTCCGGTTCCACCGGGCCCGCCAAGGGCGTGGTGTACACGCACCGGCAGCTCTCCGCCATGCGGGACGCGGTGGCCGAGACCTTCGGCATCCACCCCGGTGGTGCCCTCGTCGCGGGGTTCGCGCCGTTCGCCCTGCTCGGGCCGGCCCTCGGGGTGGCATCCGTGACCCCCGACATGGACGTGACAGCGCCGCGCACCCTCACCGCGGCGGCGCTTGCCGACGCGGTGGCCGCCGTCGACGCCACAGCGGTCTTCGCCTCACCCGCCGCCCTGCGCAATGTGCTGGCGACCGAAACGGACCTTTCCGCCGACGGCCGGGCCGCGCTGCAGCGGGTGGGCCTGCTGCTGTCCGCGGGCGCGCCGATCCCTGCTCCCCTGCTCGAGCGGGTCCAGGCGCTGCTGCCCGACGCCGCACTCCACACCCCTTACGGCATGACGGAGGCGCTGCCGGTCACCGACGTCGACCTGCCCTCGATCCGCGAGGCGGCCGGGGACGCCGCCGCAGGCCTGCCCGGCGCCGGGAACGGGGTCTGTGTGGGCACCGCCGTGCACGGGGCACGGGTGGCCGTCAGCCCGCTCGGCTCCGATGGCTCCGCTGACGGAGAGCCGACGACGGAGGCCGGCGTGAGCGGGGAAATCCTCGTCGACGCCCCTCACGTCAAGGACCGCTACCACCGGTTGTGGCGCACCGAGGCCGAATCGGCCCGCACGGCGCCCTGGCACCGCACCGGCGACGTCGGCCACTTCGACGCGGCCGGGCGACTGTGGGTTGAGGGCCGCCTCGGCCACATCATCACGGCCCCCGGCGGGGTCCTCACCCCCGTCGGCGTCGAACACGCGATCGAGGAGGTCGACGGGGTGCGCCTCGCCGCCGTCGTCGGCGTCGGTCCGGCAGGAACCCAGGCCGTTGTCGGAGTGCTTGAGACCGACCCGCCGCTCCGGCGGAACCGTCCGGGGCTGGCCGAGGCCGGTCTCGCGGCCGGCGTCCGGGCCGCGGCCTCCGCCGCGGGGACCGAGCTCGCCGCGGTCCTCACCGTCCCGGCCCTGCCCGTGGACATCCGGCACAACTCGAAGCTCGACCGGGCCCGGATCGCCGCCTGGGCGGAGCAGACCCTGTCCGGCGGCCGCGTCCGCACGCCATGACCGTCCTGGTCACCGGGGCCAGCGGCCTCCTCGGCGGCGCGGTGGCCGCCCTGCTTCGAGCACAGGGAACTCCGGTGCGCACCTTCCAGCGCCGGCCTTCGGGCGTGCCCGGAGCCCAGGACGAACTGGGATCCCTGACCGACCCTGCGGCCCTCGCCCGGGCCGCCGCCGGCGTCGACGCGGTCATCCACCTTGCCGCCAAGGTCTCCTTCACCGGGCACCCGGCCGACTTCGAGGCGGTCAATGTCGAAGGGACGCGGGCGCTCCTGACGGCTGCGCGGGACGCGGGAGTACCCGATGTGGTCTTTGTCTCCTCACCCTCGGTGGCGGCGGACGGCACCTCGTCTCCCGGGGCAGGCGCCGCCCCGGCCGATCCGGAGCGCGCGCGGGGCGACTATGCGCGGACGAAGGGCCTTGCGGAACTGCTTGCGCTGGGCATGTCGGAGCCGGGCTTCCGGGTCGCTGCCGTCCGCCCCCACATCGTCTGGGGGCCCGGAGACACCCAGCTCGTCGAGCGCGTGCTGGCCCGGGCCAAGGCCGGACGCCTTCCCGTCCTCGACCAGGGCACGGCGCTGGTGGACACAACCTACGTGGACAACGCCGCGGCGGCCATCGTTACGGCGCTGCGCCGGATCGGGCACGTGCAGGGCAGGGCGCTGGTCGTGACCAACGGCGAGCCGCGGCCGATCGGTGAGATGATCGCCGGAATCTGCAGAGCGGGCGGCGTACGGCCGCCACGGTGGAGCGTGCCCGGGGCCGTGGCCCGGACGGCGGGCTCGGTTGTCGAAAGGGCGTGGCGGCGCTCCGGGTCGACCCACGAGCCGCCCATGACCCGCTTCCTCGCTGAACAGCTCTCGACGGCGCACTGGTTCGACCAGCGGCAGACCCGGGAGCTGCTCGCCTGGGTCCCCGAGGTGTCGATCGACGAGGGCCTCGCGCGTCTGGCCGCCCACTACCGGGCACCGGGGCCCCGCTTCTGACGCTGCGGCCCTGACCGCAGCTACCGGGCACGCCCCCATCCGCGGGATGCGCGGCCCGAGTCCGGGCGCGTCGGTGGATAGCCAAAAGGCCGGTACCCCTTTCGGGGCACCGGCCTTTTGCGTGCTGAAACAGCGGGGTATTAGCCGGCGGTGTAGTAACCGTCGACCGACATGGCGCTCACGTCGTGGACGAGGGTGCCCTGCGAGGGGTTCAGCGCGCTGACCATCTTGCCGTTGCCGAGGTAGATGCCGACGTGGCTTCCACCGTTCTGGCTGACCAGGTCGCCCGGCTGCGGGTTGGCGGTCGGGGTCAGGGCGGCGAACTGCGACCAGGTGGTGCGGGGCAGGTCGATGCCGTTCTGGGCGTAGACCCACTGGACAAAGCCGGAGCAGTCCCAGCCACCGAAACCGGTGCCACCGAAGACGTAGCCGGAGCCAACGCCCTGCAGTGCCGTGCCGGTGATGCCATTGGTCGAGGCGGCGCCGATGACGCGCATCCCGTTGCTCTGGCTGCTGATGCCCATCGGGTTGCTGGCGGTCGCAGCGGTCTGGGCCGGTGCTGCCTGCGGAGCAGGAGCGAAGGCCTGGACAGCGGCGGCGGGCTGCGGAGCAGCAGCTACGGCTTCGCCGGAGAGGACGATGGTCTGGCCCGGGTAGATGACCGAGTCCCAGCCCATTCCATTGGCGGCGAAGATGGCGTCAAGGCTGACCCCATACTTGCCGGCGATGCTTCCGAGCGTGTCGCCTGCAACCACGGTGTGCGAGGTTGCGGAGGCAGGGGCTGCCTGGACAGCGGGGGCGCTGACCTGCGATGCGGACGTGCTTACCTCAACCTCGCCGGCAGCGTTCGCCGGAAGCGTTGCACCGAGCAGGATGCCCGAAGCTGCGACGACGACGGCTGCCGGGCGGCCAGCTACGCCGGCAGTTGCGGCGACGGCGCGGGTTGCGGTCTTGAGGGGACTGGTGCGGACCGGGGTCGCCCGGTGGCGCGCGATTGTACGATTCTTGGACATAAAGTTGCCTCTCCCGATGCCTGCGGAGTTAGCTGTCGGGTTCGGATGGGACACCCGGGCGCGCCGGACCATCTCCCCAGATGATGTCCGTGCCGCGCCTTAACCCCTAGGACTCTTCACAAAGAGCCCGCTCTCGGTTCCCCCGCCCCTGTCGGAAATGTTATGCGAACGGTCCTTCTGTCACCGACAGGGTTAGGCAGTCTGACGAAGGGCGCCGGTCCATGATGTCCCGGCGCGGGTCTAACGCTACCTGCGCATCTCGGAATTGTCACATTCAGATCACGGACGGGTAAACGCTGTAACTACCAGCGGGCATTGCGCGGTACCGGCTGGCATCGAGGGCAGCTGTAGGAGGAGCGGTTCATGAAGACATCCCTGCGCATCCGGGTTTCCCGCCCTTCCGCGGCACACCGCCTGCAGTGCTCGCCTGTGCGGCCGTAAGCGTTGAGAGATCGTTCGAAGTATCCCGAGGTGCCGTTGATGTTCACGTAGAGCGAATCGAAGCTCGTTCCACCGGCCTCAAGCGCCCGCTCCATTACCGACCGCGCCTCCTCGACGAGTCGGAGGGACTCGGACCGCCGGAGGGTATCGGTGGGGCGGGCGAAGTGGAGGCGCGCGGCCCACAGTGCCTCGTCGGCGTAGATATTGCCGATGCCGGAAATGAGTGACTGATCAAGCAGAGCGCGCTTGATGCCTGTGCGGCGGGCCCGCAGCCGGGCGTGGAAGACGTCGAAGGAGAAGGCGGGGTCGAGGGGGTCACGGGAGATGTGGGCGGCCTGGCGCGGAATCAGCGGCAGATCACCCTCTCCCCTGCCGCCCGGGAGTCCGTCCGGGGTCGGTTCGAGGTCCGCAAGGAACATCCCCCCAAAGATCCGCTGGTCGACGAACCTCAGCTCGGAGGGCAGTTCGACCCCGGTTTCGTCGCGCGCCGGCGACAGCACAAGGCGGATCCGAAGGTGTTTTTCGTCGGGAAGTCCCGGATCCTTCACCAGGAGCTGTCCGCTCATGCCCAGATGGGCCATGAGCGCCGTGCGGGGCGGCCCGGCGGGGTGAGAATTCTCACTCGGGGCATTCAGCGGCATCCACAGGAACTTTCCGCGCCGGACGACGTCGGCGATGGTCATACCCGCAAGCCGCCGCTGAAGGTCATCGGGGCCCGGGGGGTGGCGGCGTGCGGAGCGCGGGTCGAGGACATCGGCCGCTTCGATGGTGCGGCCGCCGGCCCAGCGCGCCAGCCCGCGGCGCACCACCTCGACTTCGGGAAGTTCGGGCACTGCGGCCTAGCTGCCGTCGGCAGGTATGGCGCCGCGCAGGATTTTCCACGACGCGGCCGCGGCGGCCTGTTCCGCTTCCTTCTTCGAGTGTCCGGCGCCGGTGCCGTAGGGCGTTCCGCCGATGACGAGGAGCGCCTCGAACGAGCGCGCATGGTCGGGGCCGGTGCCTGTCACCTGGTAGTCGATGGCGCCGAGGCGGCGGGCGGCGGCGGTCTCCTGGATGCGCGTCTTCCAGTCGGTGCCCTCGCCGAGGACCTCCGAGTCGCGGAGCAGCGGCCCGATGAGCCGCATCACCATCGCCTGGGCCGTCTCGATCCCGTGGCTGAGGTAGGCGGCGCCGATGACGGCCTCCATGGTGTCGGCCAGGATGGAGGACTTGTCGCGCCCGTTGGTCAGCTTCTCCCCCTGCCCGAGCAGGATGTGCTGGCCGAGGTCGAGGCTGCGGGCCACTCCGGCGAGGGCGCGGGTGCTGACGACGGCGGACCTGCGCTTGGCGAGATCGCCTTCGGAGAGGCCCGGGTTGTCGCGGTAGAGCGCGTCCGTCACCGACAGGCCGAGCACCGAGTCGCCGAGGAACTCAAGGCGCTCATTGGTGGGGATACCGCCCTGCTCGTACGCGTACGACCGGTGCGTCAGGGCAAGACGAAGCGTCCCGGCATCGATATCGACACCGAGACGCTTGGTCAGATCTTCCTTAGACACGCCAGGTTAGACGTCGGCTACCTTGCGGCCCTTGTACTCAAGGAACAGCGGGGTGCCGGCGGAGTCGGTCACAACCTTGGCCTGGTGGGCCAGGCTGTAGGTGACGCGGCCGTTCTCCACGGTCTTGACCAGTTTGGGGGCGGTTGCCTTCCACTGGGACCGGCGTGCGCGTGTATTCGCGCGGGACATTTTCCGCTTGGGAACAGCCACGACTAACTCTCTTCTCTCTCGTCTGACTCTGTACGTGGTGCCGCATCATTCTCAGCGGCAGTGCCGGTCAGCCCGGCGAGGGCCGACCAGCGAGGATCCAAAATTTCGTGATGGTGGTCGGGCTCATCGTTCAGGCGCGCTCCGCATTCGGAACACAGACCCTTGCAGTCCTCCCGGCACACCGGCTGGAACGGCAGTGAGGTAACCACCGCGTCCCTCAGCACCGGCTCGAGATCGATTGAATCGTTCTCAACCCGGTGCAGGTCTTCTTCATCTTCAGCCGGCAGCGACCCGGAGTCACCGTAGTAGAAGAGTTCCTGAATCTCCACACCGCTGGTGTATTCAAGGGGAATCAGGCACCGGCCGCATTCGCCCGATACCTCGACGTCCGCGGTTCCCGACACAAGGATTCCTTCATGAACCGCTTCCAGGCGCAGATCGAGTTCCATGTCGGAACCCTCCTGCACGCCGATGAGCGCCACCCCGAAATCCTTGGGTGCGGGTACATGTTCTTCGATTGTCCGCATGCTTCCCGGGCTGCGCCCGAGGTCTTTGACACTGAAGATCAAAGGCGAACTGAGATCGCTTTTAATGGTGACTCCTGTAGAACATATGACCGACGTATCATCTTAGCCTGAGATCTTCCTCCAGCCCAAAACGCCTCACAGCCCCTCCCGAGCCGGGCCCCCTCTGACGCGGAACGCCGGCCCCGGAGCGGAGCAAGGTGAGGACCCTTTCCTTTTCCGCATCTGAGGGTCTAGCCTCGTATCCATGCCGCATATACGGATTCGGGAGGCCGCCCAGTACCTGGCCGTTAGTGACGACACGGTCCGGCGGTGGATCGACGAGGGAACGCTGTCGAGCCGCCGCTCACCGGGCGGGGTCCTTGAGGTCGACGGCGTCGACCTCGCCCGGCTTGCCCAGTCGCGTGCCGTCACCCCGGAGGATCCCGCCGGGAACTCGAGCTCGGCCCGGAACCGGTTCGTCGGTCTGGTCACCAAGGTTACCGCCGATACGGTCATGGCCCAGGTCGAGCTGCAGTGCGGGCCCCACCGGGTGGTGTCTCTGATGAGCGCCGAAGCCGCCCGGGACCTCGGCATCGAACCCGGCGCCGTCGCCGTCGCGGTGGTGAAGGCGACAACGGTGATCATCGAAACCCCGCAGGGGCGGCAGCATTGAGCCCGGCCGTGCCCTCCCCCGCCGCCGGCACGCGCGCCGGCCGGAGGCGGCCGCGGCACAGGCGCGGAGGCGCCGCCGTTCTCGCCTGTGCCCTGGCCCTGACCGGCTGCGGGGGCGGCGCGGACCCGGCGAGCGGGGGCGGGGACACCCTCACGGTCTTCGCGGCGGCCTCGCTGCGGGAGGTCTTCGAATCGCTGGCCGAGGACTACGAGACCCGGAATCCGGGATCGGAGGTTGTGCTGAACTTTGCCGGCTCCTCCGACCTTGCCACCCAGATCGAGGCCGGCGCACCGGTCGATGTCTTTGCCTCCGCCGACGCATCGACCATGGAGCGGCTCGCCCAGGCCGGGCTGATCGACGGCGAGCCCGGAGAATTCGCACGGAACCGGCTGACCATCGCCGTCCCGCAGGGGAATCCCGCCGGTGTGAAGGGTTTCGCCGACCTCGCCGGCGTCCGGCTGGTCGCCTGCGCACCCCAGGTTCCGTGCGGTGCGGCGGCCGCGCGGATCCAGGAGGTCACCGGCGTGCGCCTGTCCCCCGTGAGCGAGGAATCCTCGGTCACCGAAGTGCTCGGCAAGGTGATCTCCGGCGAGGCGGACGCCGGACTCGTCTACGTCACGGACGCCCTCGCCGCGGGAGGTGAGATCGAGGCGGTGCCCATCCCGGAGGCCGCAGAAGTGCCCAACAGCTACCTGATCGGGGCCGTGGCCCCCGATGCGCCGGAGGCCGCCCAGGAGTTCATCAACTCGGCCACCGGCTATGCCGGGCAGGCCCTCCTGCAGGAGGCGGGCTTCCAGCCGCCCGCGGACCGGCCGTGACCGGCACGCGGCCCCTGACCGGCCCGGAACGGGCGCGGACCCTGAAACCCCGCGCGGGCTTTTCCGGACTGCCTCCCTGGCTTTTCCTCGTGGCCGCGCTCGGCGCGCTGTTCATCCTGCTGCCCCTGGCCGCCGTCGTCGCACGGGTGGACTGGTCCCGCTTCCCCGAACTGGTCACCTCCGAGTCCTCGGTCGCCGCCCTGAAGCTCAGCCTGACCACCTCGGCCGCTGCCACCGCGCTCTGCATCGTGGCCGGCACCCCGATGGCGCTGGTCCTGGCCCGCAGCGCCTTTCCCGGCCAGCGGGTGCTGCGCGCGCTCGTGCTGCTGCCCCTGGTCCTGCCTCCGGTGGTCGGCGGCATCGCCCTGCTTTACACCTTCGGACGGCAGGGCCTGCTGGGCGGCACGCTCAGTGCCCTCGGGGTGGAGATCGCCTTCTCGACCACCGCCGTCGTCCTCGCCCAGACCTTCGTCGCGCTGCCCTTCCTCGTCCTCAGCCTCGAGGGGGCGCTGCGCAGCGCCGGCGGCCGGTATGAGGCGGTCGCCGCGACCCTCGGCGCCTCCCCCACCACGGTGCTGCGCCGAATCACTCTTCCCCTCGTCCTCCCCGGGCTCCTCTCAGGAGCCGTCCTGTCCTTTGCCCGGGCACTTGGGGAATTCGGAGCGACTCTGACCTTCGCGGGCTCCCTGCAGGGCGTCACGCGGACCCTGCCGCTGGAGATCTACCTCCAGCGGGAGACCGACCCCGACGCCGCCGTCGCGCTCTCGCTCGTGCTGGTGGCCGTCGCCGTCCTCGTCGTCGGCCTGGCGCACCGGTCCTCGGCCCCGGCGGTGCGCTGATGGGATTCGCCCTGCAGGCCGCGGTTCATGCCCGCGGGTTCGACGTCGCACTGTCGATGGGCGACGGCGAAACGCTCGCCGTGCTGGGCCCGAACGGGGCAGGAAAGTCCACGCTGCTCGCCCTCGCCGCCGGGCTCCTGCGGGCCGACACCGGGAGTGCGGAGCTCGACGGGCGGAGCCTGTTCGGCCCGCGCTCCTTCCTCCCGCCCCACCGCCGCGGGGTCTGCCTGCTGCCGCAGGACCCCCTCCTCTTCCCCCACCTGAGCGTGCTCGACAATGTCGCGTTCGCGCCGCGGAGCGCCGGGGAATCGAGGGTTGCTTCCCGCGCGTCGGCACGGGGGTGGCTGGCCGAAGTCGAGGCCTCCGAGCTAGCCGACAAGCGCCCGGGACAGCTCTCGGGAGGCCAGGCGCAGCGGGTAGCCGTGGCCCGGGCCCTGGCGGCCCGCCCGTCCCTGCTGCTGCTTGACGAGCCGCTCGCCTCCATCGACGCCGCCGCCGCTCCCGGCCTGCGGCGGATGCTGCGGCGGGTTCTGGCAGGGCGGAACGCGGTGATCGTCACCCACGATCTTCTCGATGCGCTGATCCTCGCGGACAACGTCACGGTGCTGGAGGAGGGCAGAATCGCCGAGACCGGCAGCACCCAGTCGGTATTGGAGCGGCCCCGGAGTTCCTTCGCCGCCGGCCTGGCCGGCCTCAATTTCGTTCCGGGCACCTCCGTGCCGTCGGGGCTGGTCGATGCCGCCGGACGCCGCCTTGAGGCGGTCTCCGAGACGCCACTGCCCGCCGGGGTTCCCGCCGCCGCGGTGTTCAGCCCGCGGGCGGTCTCGGTGTTTCCCGCGGCACCCGCCGGAAGCCCCCGCAACGTCCTTCGGGTGTCGGTGACGGACCTGGAGCCGCACGGGGAGTTCGTCACGGTGCGGGCGGGGCACCTCAGCGCGGAGATCAGCACCTCCGCCGCGGCCGAACTGGACCTGGTTCCCGGCTCCGAGGTGTGGTTCACCGTCAAGGCGACGGCGGTGACGCTGTACCCGCTCTAGGCACCCTGCGGCCGGTGCCGAAGCGGGTGCTCCTCTGTGCGCCGTTCTGCCTGCCCGCTAGGAGGCGGTGGGTCGAGCCATGCGGTCCAGAACGGTGCCGGGCACATACGCGGAAATGTCCCCTCCCAGGGAGGCGACTTCCTTCAGCAGCGTTGATGAAACGTGGAGGAAGCTGCTTTCTCCGGGCAGGTAGACGGTTTCCACACCGGTCAGCTTCCGGTTCATCGTTGCCATGGGCAGCTCGTAGTCGAGATCGTGGCTTGAGCGCAGGCCCTTGACGATCGCAACGGCACCGCGGTCGCGGCAGAACTCCGCCAGCAGGCCGTGACCCATGAACTCCACGGTGACCCCCGGCAGGTGGGCGAGCGCCTCGCTCGTGATCTCCAGCCGCTCCTCGAGCGTGAAGCGGTACTTCTTGGAGTAGTTCGTGGACACGGCCACCACCACCTCGTCAAAAAGACCGGCGGCACGCGTGATCACCTCCACATGACCGTTGTGGATGGGGTCGAAGGATCCGGGGCAGACGACTCGGCGCATACTCCTAAACTACCCACCCGGTCCGCCGGCCAGAGGCTCCCGCCACGCTGGAGCGGTAATACTTGTCCCTATGACGTCCTCCTTTTCCTCCCCCGGCCGCTCCGCGCAACAGGCGGCAGAACCCTGGCAGCGGACGGCCCTCGGCGCCAACCTGCTGGGCCCGGACGGCGCGCTGGGCGTCACGATCTTCGAGGAGATCACAGCCCTGGCCGCCGCTCACGGGGCGATCAACCTCGGTCAGGGTTTCCCCGATGAGGACGGCCCGCCCGAAATCCTTGAGGTGGCCCGCGCGGCGATCGCCGCCGGGGCCAATCAGTACGCTCCGGGGCGCGGCGTGCCCGAACTGCGCGCAGCGGTCGCGTCCCACCAGGAGCGGTTCTATGGGCTGACCCCCGATCCCGAGACGGGCGTCCTTGTCACCACCGGCGCCACCGAGGCGATCGCGGCCGCCGTCCTCGCTTTCGCCGGGCCGGGCGATGAGGTCCTGACCTTTGAACCGTTCTATGACTCCTACGGAGCCGTCATCGGCCTCTCCGGAGCACGCCACACCACCGCGCCGCTGCGGGCCCCGGACTTCCAGCCCGATCTGGAGGCCCTCGAGGCGGCAATGAGCAGCCGGACTCGAATGCTGCTGCTCAACAACCCCCACAACCCCACCGGTTCGGTGTTCACCCGGGAGGCGCTCACCCGGATCGTCGAACTGGCCGTGCGCCACGACGTCCTGCTGGTGACAGACGAGGTGTATGAACACCTGACCTTCGGCGGCGCGCATATCCCGGTGACGTCCCTGCCCGGGGCCGCCGAGCGGACCCTGACCATTTCCTCGGCAGGCAAAACGTTTTCCGTCACCGGCTGGAAGGTCGGCTGGCTGACCGGCCCTGCGGACCTCGTGGCCCGCGTGCGCACCGTCAAATCCTTCCTGACCTACAGCTCCGGGATGCCGTTCCAGGGCGCCGTCGCCCGAGGACTGGGCCTGCCCGACGCCTACTTCACGGGGATCGCCGAGACCCTGCGGCGGAAGAAGGACCTGCTGTCCTCCGGGCTGGCGGCAGCCGGGTTCCGGGTCCATGCCTCTCAGGGCACCTACTTCGTCCTCGCCGACTGCGCCCCGCTCGGGGTGGTGGACGCGATCGATCTGGCCCGCCGGCTGCCGGCGCTGGTGGGTGTCGCTGCGATTCCCGTGCCGGTCTTCTGCCACCCGGAGGGAGCCGAGCGCACGCGGTCCCTGCTCCGCTTTGCCTTCTGCAAGAAGTCGGAGATCCTCGAGGATGCCGCCGGGCGCCTGGCCTCTCTGCCGGGGAAGCTGTGAGCTCTGACGGTTCGGTGCCCACCCGCTGGCTGCGCGGGGTGGGTGCCCACGCGGAGATCGACGAGGATGCCTTCCTCGACGGCGCCTACATCCTCAGCATCGGCGGAGCACAGCAGTCCCACGTCAACCTCGCCGAGCCCGGCCAGGTGTTCTATGAATACCTCCGCCGGATCGCCAATGTGATCGATGTCGTCCGCCCGCCCGGGGAACCCCTCCGGGTGCTCCACCTCGGGGCCGGCGCACTGACCCTCGTGCGGTATGTTCAGGCGACCCGGCCCGGCTCCGAGCAGACCGCGGTGGAGCTTGAGCGTGAACTCCTCGACTTCGTCCTTGAGCACCTTCCCCTGCCCGCGGGGACGAAGTGCCGTTTTGTTCTCGACGACGCGGCGGCGGCGCTCGACGGGCTGCCCGCGGCGGGTTTCGATGCCATCGTTCTTGATGTCTTCGCCGGAGCGGACGCCCCTGCCCACCTCACCGAGGCGCCGTTCTACCGGCGGCTCCTTGAGCTTGCGGCACCCGGTGGCGTCGTCCTGGTCAATGTGGGGGATGATCCGCCGCTCGCCTTCGCCCGGAGGCAGGTCCGCACCCTGGCACAGGAGGCGCAGGGCATCGCCGCGCTGGGCGAAACGGCCATGTTCACCGGCCGCTATCCGGGCAATCTCGTCATCGCCGCGCTTCGAGAGCCGTGGCCCGCGGACTGGACCGACCGCCTGCTCGCCGCAGGCCCCCACCCGGCCGCCGTGCTGGCCGGTCCGGACCTCGACGCCTTCACTTCGGGGACTGGTGGCTGAAGCGCGGTCCCGCCCGGCCGCGGCACGGCGGATCCGCTCAAAGGGGGTAGCAACGCCGGGCCGCCATCGGTTCAATGCGTGCTCCACCCGGGCACCACCTGTCGATGGCGAGAAATGTCCCAAGATGGTTTGATGGAGCAAGCGGGCGATCCGCTGCCATCCACGGCCGGTGTCCCAAGGGAGAATGCGGTCGTGATGGATCGTCAATCGGTGCCCCGGGCTCGCACCCGAAAGCCCGAGTGAAGGAAATTACCTATATGAATGAAGCAAGCGCGAATGAGTCAAGCCGGATGGCTCCCGAGGAAAACTTCCCGGAAGACCTCACCGTCCTTGACGGCAGTGAAGTAGCAGTCCTCAACAGCAGAGTCCACCGGGCCATTGACTCCGAGTACATCGAGTTCGGCCTCCCCGACCCTGAATCGCAGGCACGCCTGGCCGAGCTGACCGAAGAGCTCGACCGCCGGGACGAAACAGGTGCTCGAACGGCGTCAGCCGCGAAGGACCAGGCAGCCGGCGCGTAGCAGCAGTTCCCGGCACACAAGGTGATCGGCATCAGGGTCAAGCAGCGGCCCGAATGTCCCTCCCCCGCCCCCCCGCCAACGTCCCGGCCATTCCCCACCGCCGTCGACGCCGCCTCTCACAGGCGCTCCCCCGTCTCCACACCGCATTCCGCCGCATCCCGGACCGTCTCCCACGCCGGAGTTGCCGCAGGTCCGACGCGCGCCGTAATCCGGAGGGCCCCCGCCCGGCCGGCCCACCCCCGTTCTCCCTGGCCCCACCGGCCCGTCTCCCACCGCCATTCCGGCCGGCCCATCCCCGTTCTCCCCGGCCCCACCAGCCCGTCTCCTGCCGCCATTCCGGCTGAGTCACTCACGGTTTCCCCTCGAGTCCCATCCTTTGGCCGAGTGACGGCGAATACAGGTCGACCCGGCGAAGTAACCGGGAGCACGCCCTTACGATGAAAGGGCGGGATGTCCGTTCGTCTCCGCCCCGGCCCTGCCCAGTCAGGAACGAACACACGGGTTAGCTGCGGATAAGAAGCGGCGAGCAGACCAGGAGGCAGAGTGAGCGCACCGGCCGGGTCCCGCTTCGTCCGCTCCTCCGTGGTCGCTGCCCTGATCCTGTTGTTGAGCACCTGCTCCCACCTGATCGGCGGAGGCACCCTTCCCGGCCCTGCAATCCTGCTCCTGCTCGCCGCCCTTGTCCTGGCGGCAGTCACGGCCGTCTCCGGACGCGCCCTGTCCTTCCCCGCGCTGGCCACAGTCCTGCTCACCGGGGAACTGGCACTCCACACCGCTCTCACCGCACTGACGGGCGGCCAGGCCTGCGCGGGCGCATCACCGGTGCAGCACCACGCACCGGCAGCGGTGGGTTGCCAGCCGCTGACCGGGCAGCTTGCGGAGTCGGTTGAGCCCGGTGGCACGGCGATGCTGGTGGCACACGCCTGCGCGGCGGCGCTCCTCGCCCTCCTCATCTCAAAGGGCGAGGCGGCGCTCGAACTACTGGCCGCATGGCTGCGCCCGCTGACCGGCACGCTCGAGGCGGCCTCGGTCGTTCCCCCGCACGCCCGCGGGAGTGTCGCCGCGCAGCCGGCGCCGCGCCTGCGCCGGCGCGACGCGTCGGTGCCGCCGCTGCGAGGGCCGCCGGCGGAGTCCGCGCTGCCCCTCCTGCCTGCCTGAAGAGCGGTTGGAGCTGCGGCGCCCCGAGCGTCCTCCATCCCCGCCGGACAGAGATCCGGCTCCCGAAAGGCACATCATGACAACTTCTACCTTCCTCACGCGCGCCCTCTGCACCGGTACGGCCACCGTCGGCCTGATGGCCCTAGGTGCAGGGGCGGCACTGGCCCACGTGACGGTGGCGCCAACCAACACCACTGAAGGCGGATACTCCCAGCTGACCTTCAGCGTTCCCAACGAGTCCGAAACCGCCGGGACCAACAAGGTCGAGGTAGCCCTTCCCGCCGAGACCCCGTTCACGGCGGTCCGGGTCAAGCCGCTCGAGGGCTGGACGGCCGAGGTGATGCGGGGTGAGCTTCCCGAGCCGGTCACGGCCGAGGACGGCGTCACCCTCACCGAGGCACCGCTCTCCGTCGTCTGGACTGCGGAGGAGGGGGCGGAGATCTCCCAGAACGAATACCAGACCTTCTCCATCTCCGTGGGGCAGCTTCCGGAGGCGGGGACAGTGGTGAACCTTCCCGCGACGCAGCACTACACAGACGGCTCAACCCGGGCCTGGGACGAGCCGGCCGCAGAAGGCGAGGAGGAGCCCGAAAGCCCCGCCCCCGCCTTCACCACGACGGCCGCCGAGGAAGGCTCCGGGCACGGGGCTGCGCACTCGGCCGGAGCCGGCGGCGCCTCGGGGGACGATGAGCTCGAACCTGCGGCAGCGGCCGAACCGGCAGGGTCCTCGGCGGGCTCGGCCGCAGGCTGGGTCGGCCTGGGCGCCGGCCTGCTCGGCCTGGCAGCCGGAGGAACCGCGCTCCTTCGCACCCGCCGGATGACGGAGGACCGCCGGACGCCGTAGGCGCGCCGGCGTCGAAATACGGAAGCGCTTCCTGCAGCACCGGACGGTGCTGCCGGGAGCGCTTCTAACTTAGGCGGGTTCCGCGAACCACAGGCGCGTCTCCCCGTACTTTTTCTCCGCGAACCGCTCAAGGCCCTCAGGCCAGTGCGGTTCCGGGGAGCGCGCGGAGCGTTCCAGCACGACGACGGCGCCCTGCGAGAGGTGCGGCACGAGCGAGGTGAGGATGGCCCCCAGCGGAGCGTCCTGGAGCGGATACGGCGGATCGAGGAACACCAGGTCCCAGCTGAGGTCCTCCGCGGCCCGGTCGAGGTAGGTTTCCACCTTCGTCCGGTGCACCCGGGCGGCCGTCCACCCCAGCACACGGTTGACCAGATCCGCATTCCTCTGCGCCACCGCGGCGGGCTTCTCCGCTGACTCCACAAGGTCCACGGTGGCCGCTCCCCTGCTGGCGCTCTCGACACCGAGGGACCCCGAACCCGCGAAGAGGTCGAGCACGTGGGCGCCGTGGATGGCGTTATACGCCTCAAGCCGCGAAAACAGGGCTTCCTTGACCCGGTCCGTGGTGGGTCGGGTCCCGGTCCCCGGCACGCTGGTGAGGGTTGAGCCGCCGGCGGCTCCGGCGATGATGCGCGTCATGCTTTCACTCTAACCGCGTTCCAGGAAGGCTTCCTTTTCGGGGTTGAGGTACAGCTCGATGGCGAGGGCGAGCCCGGGGTACTCGGTCAGGTCCGGATCGGCCAGCACGACGTCCTGCGCGTCCGCGCGTGCCTTTTCGATCAGGGCAGCATGCTGGATCACCTTGAGGAACCGCAGCGCCGAGTGGCCGCCGGACTGGGAGGCGCCGAGGATATTGCCCTCGCGCCTGAGCTCGAGGTCCTTCTGCGAGAGCTCGAACCCGTCCGTCGTCGACGCGACGGCGGCCAGGCGCTCCCTGCTTGGGTGGTCCGGCTCGAGCCTGGTGACCAGCAGGCAGGTTCCCGCGTGGCCGCCTCGGCCCACCCGTCCGCGCAGCTGGTGAAGCTGGGAGATGCCGAAGCGGTCGGCGTCCATGATGACCATGAGCGTCGCGTTCGGCACGTCGACGCCCACCTCGATAACAGTGGTGGCGACCAGCAGCTGCAGGGCGCCGTCGTTGAAGCGCGCCATGACGTCGGCCTTGTCGGCCGGGTCCATGCGCCCGTGGAGCATCCCGATCGAGACCCCGCGCAGCTGGGGTGCCTCCTGAAGGGACTCGAAGAGTTCGGTGACGCTGGTGAGGTCCGACGCCGGAGCCGCCGCTCCTGCCGGCTGATACAGCTCCAGCGCCGTGGGGTCGTCCTCCTGGCCCGCGGAGTCCCCGATCTTCGAGCACACGACGTAGACCTGCCTCCCGGCGTCGATCTCCTCACGGGCTCGCGACCAGATCCGGTCGATCCACGCAGGGTGCTCTGCCAGGCCCACCTCGTGGGTGGTGATGGGAGACCTGCCTGCGGGCAGCTCGGAGAGGGTCGACACCTCAAGGTCCCCGAAGACGGTCATGGCAACGGTGCGGGGAATCGGGGTGGCTGTCATGACGAGGACGTGGGGTGAGGCGGAGGCCTTGGAGCGTAGGGAATCGCGCTGCTCGACGCCGAAGCGGTGCTGCTCATCGACGACGATCAGGCCAAGGTCAAAGAACTGCACGTTCTCTGACAGGAGCGCGTGGGTCCCGATGATGATGCCCGCCTCCCCCGAGGCGGCCTCGAGCATCGCACGACGCCGCTGAGCGGTGGGCAGGGACCCGGTCAGGAGCACCACCCGGGTGCCGTCCGCGGCGCCGCCGAGCATCCCGCCCTCGGCCAGGGGCCCAAGCGTCCGGGTGATCGACTGGTAGTGCTGCGCGGCAAGGACCTCGGTGGGCGCCAGGAGCGCCGCCTGGCCCCCGGCGTCGATGACCTGGAGCATGGCCCGCAGCGCCACGAGGGTCTTCCCGGATCCGACCTCGCCCTGGAGGAGCCGGTTCATCGGATGGTCCCGGGCCAGTTCCGCGGAGAGGGTCTCCCCCACCTCCTGCTGTCCCCGGGTGAGGGTGAACGGAAGCCGGGCATCGAACTGATCCAGCAGGCCGCCTGCCTGCGGCGGCCTGCTGGTGGCCTCCTCTCGGGCGGTGAGGGCCCGGCGGCGCACGAGGGCCGACTGGAGCACGAACGCCTCCTGGTAGCGGAAGCGGTGCTGGGCGCGGTAGGCCTCCTCGATGACTGTGGGCCGGTGGATCAGCTCGTACGCCTGGGGCAGGGTCATCAGCTTTTCCCTGCGGGCGACGGCCTCGGGCACCGGATCGTTGAGCTGTTCCCTGTCGAAGGTGTCAAGGATGGTGCCCACCGCAAGCGCGATCCGTTCGCTGCTGACCTTCTCGGCGGCGGGGTAGACGGGAATCGGTTGGTTGATGTAGTCCGGGTCGTCGTCGTCCTCAAGCAGGACGTAGCTGGGATTGGTGAGGGAAAGCTTGCTGCGGTACACCGTCACCTTGCCCGAGAACATGGCGCGGACGCCCGGACGCAGGTCCTTCTCGGCCTTGTACCCATTGAAGTAGGTGAGATTCATGCCGCCGAGGCGACCGTCGGCGTCGTCCGTGATGACGACCTCGAGCAGCATCCCCTTGCGGGTGTGCATCCTCCGCGAGTTTGCCGACTGGACCCGCGCGATGAGGGTGACCTCCTCGTCGACGGGCACGTCGGCGATGGGGGTGAGTTCGCCGCGCTTGAGGTAGTTGCGCGGGAAGTGGTTGAGCAGCTGTCCCACAGTGAAGAGATTGAGGTGTTTCGCCAGCAGCTTGGCCAGCGACCCAAGGCGACGATCCAGCGGAACATCGAATTCCGCCTGCAACCTACTGTCCATGGCCCTCAAGGACCGGCTCTCCGGCGGCGTCGTCGTCCGACGAGGAGAGCTGGGTGAGCGAGATGTTGTCGGGGTTTCCGGCCTCGTGGATCAGCTTGAGGGCGGGCTCGGGATCGACGACATGCACGTGGACGCGCCAGCGGTAGCCCTCCTCGACCTCGGTGACGGCGCTCATGATGACGGAGTCGCCCAGCTCGTCAAGGTGCAGCCGGAGCGTGGCGGCGTCGAGCGGGCTGAGGTTCATCGTGAACATGATCTCCACCCCATCGGTGTCGGCTCCGCCGTGGATGTGGGGTGCCTGGATGTCGTAGCCGTGGAGTCCGTCGAGCAGTTCGTCCTGCAGTTCCTCGCCCAGGGAAGCGGCGCGCAGGGCGTCGAGGATGAGCAGGAAGCCCACGCCTCCGGCGTCGACCACGCGCGCCTCGGTGAGGGCCCCAAGCTGGCTTTCGGTATCGACCACAGCTGCGAGTGCGCACTCGACGGCGGCCTGCAGGGTCAGGGCGAGCGCATGGTTGCTCTCGTCGGTCTCATGCTCGCCTGCCGTCTTGGCCGCTCCGTGGGCTGCGGCCTCAAGCACGGAAAGCATCGTGCCGGGCACGGGGTCGCTCAGGGCGGACCAGCTGCGGATCTGCGCCCGGTGCATTGCGGCGGCGAGGAGGCGGGAGGTGAGCCGGGTGGTTCCCTTCAGCGGCTCAGCGACGGCACTGAGGAAGACGGCGATGAGGGTGCCGGAGTTGCCGCGGGCGTCCTCCATGGCGGCCCGGCCTGCGATGGCCAGCAACTCACCGAGGTCGGTGGTTTCGGCGTCGTGCACCGCCCGGGCGGCAGCGCATACGGTGAGGTACAGGTTGGTGCCGGTGTCGCCGTCTGCGACCGGGAAAATGTTGATGGCGTTGAGGCGGTCGCTGTGATTGCCGAGGGACTCTTCGGCGTTGCTCAACCATCGCTTCATCGCTGTCGCGTTCGCGGTGATCTTAGTGTGCAAAGTGATCCCATCCGATCGAAGCCGGAGCCTGCAACCCAACCGTCACACGGGGCGTCCCTGCCGATATCGAGCCTACCGCAGTAAAACGGGAAGGAAGCGTAATTTCCGGGCCGAACACCGCCAGTAGCCCGTGATCCTCGCCTCCGCCGAGTACCCACTCCAGGGGATTTTTTCCGAGCAGGCGCCCCGCCGTCCGGAGGGGTTCAGCGAGCCCGCGCAGCACCTCCGGGTCGAAGTCGATGGCGACCGAACTGGCCCTGGCGATCCGGCCGGCGTCGCGGATGAGACCGTCGGAAATATCGAGCATGGCACGGGCACCGGCCCGCGCGGCTTCCGGCCCGGCCTCAAGGGGCGGCTCGGGGCGGCACTGGGTGGCGATGAGGCCCAGCTCCTCCTCGCCGAGGTCTTTAAGGGCGGTTCCCGACTCGAGCAGGGCGAGGCCGGCGGCGGCCCGGCCTGCGGTCCCCGCGAGCGCGACGACGTCGCCGGGTTGGGCGCCTGAGCGCAGGACCGGGGCGCGCCCCTCAAGCGTGCCAGTCACCGCGGCTGTCACCACGATTTCGGTGCCGCCGCCCAGATCGCCACCGATGACGCCGCAGCCGGTGGCCCCCAGCTGCTCGATCGCGTCGGTCAGGCCGTCGGCGAGGGCCTCGACCCACTCCACTGCAATGTCGGCGGGCAGGGTGAGGCTGACGATCAGGGACGTGGCCCGGGCGCCCATCGCGTTGATGTCGCTGAGATTCTGGGCGGCACACTTCCAGCCGACGTCATACCCGGTCGTCGCGAAGCCGTTCTCGCGCAGCAGGCGGAAATCCTTGTCCTGGACCAGGGTGTCGATGGAAATCACGGTGCGCCCGTCGGGAGCGGCGAGTACGGCTGCGTCGTCGCCGGGGCCCACCACTGCTGTTTCCGCCTGCGCGAGGCGCGGGAAGATGCGTTCAAGCAGGGCGGACTCGCTCAACTCTCCGACTGTAAGTGGCACTGTTCCACCGTAAGGGGTGATGGTGACGATTCCGTGAATGGGTACTAGCTGACGGGTGCGCCGGAGGAGGTTCTTGATACCGGAAGCCGGTTCAGAGAGCTCCGCTACGGCGATCCGGAGAAGAGCGGGAGCGACCCCAGCGAATCGTTGCTTAGCGTTTCAGCCACCTGGGCGATCCCGGCTTCATCCTTAACCACGATCGACTGCCCGTCGGCCGAGGTCCCAGTGCCCAGGGTCGGGAGGGTCGAGAACTTCACGTCTCCTGACCGGACGTTGCGGAGCGACACGGCTAGGCCACCAATGGCCGCCGCATCGAGGTCTTCGTCAACGCTGACGTACGGGGAGATTTTGGATACGACGTTCGCGACTTTTCCGGGATCGGTCAATGTGTCGGCGCTGAGGACTTCACCGAGCACTGCCTTCACAAACGCCTGCTGATTCCTGACGCGTTGGTAGTCCCCATCGGAGAAGGCATACCGTTCGCGGACGAATTTCAGGGCAGACTCACCCTGGAGCGTGACCGGCCCCTGTGCGAAGAACTCGCCGTCGGCACCGCTGGATTGGAAGGCTGCGGGGTTGTTGACCTCAACGCCGCCCAGCGCATCGGTCAAGCCCTTGAATCCCTCGAAGTCTATGATTGCGACGTGGTCGATGGGAGCATCGAGAAGAGTCTCCACAGTCTCAACCACCAGGGGCATTCCCCCAAGTGCAATCGCCGAATTGATCTTATTTTCGCCGTGCCCCGGAATCTCCGTCCAGGTATCGCGAAGGATCGACATGACGAAGATGTCATTCCGATCGGCGGGAATGTGCATCAGCATCATCGTGTCGGAGCGTCCATCGGAGCCTGTTTGGTCCGGAGCCACACCTGCGGCACGCGAATCGCTCCCGAGGAGAAGGATATTGAGGGAGCCCTCCGCCGTCGGCTCAAGCGAGGGCCGCTCACCTGTGGGGAACACAGAGTCAATGGTGTCGCTCTTCGAGTTGAACGTGTTCGCGAGGTTGAAGAGGTAGCCGCCGGCGACAACCGCAGCGACTACAACCAGCCCCGCCAGAAGCAGCAGGGTGAGGCGGACCGGGTGCTTCTTCTTTGGCCGCG
The DNA here is from genome assembly GCF_009828605.1 of Arthrobacter zhaoguopingii. NCBI lineage: Bacteria > Bacillati > Actinomycetota > Actinomycetes > Micrococcales > Micrococcaceae > Arthrobacter > Arthrobacter zhaoguopingii. The sequence goes on from NZ_WIAE01000007.1 coordinate 53,383, forward strand.
CTCTCGAAACGACAGATTCGTGCTCAAAATCGTACCCGGACACCGCACATCCCCTCACCCTCAAGGCCAGCCCTCATGCTACCGGCAGGGATGCGAACAGGGTGACTTAAGGGGCAGCGTCGAGGGGTCGCCCGCCCGAACTCCGGCCTCAGGACCCGGCCCGGCGCCGTCGCACTCCGACGACGATCGTTGCGATCGCCGCGAGCAGCACCAGCGCTCCGACCGCCCACACCAGGGGCGCCCGCGAAGAGGCGAGTTCCGCCTCCACGGCTTCGGGTGATGCCGACGGGGTCGGCCTGCTCGTCGGTGTTTCGGTCGGTGTCGGGGAGGTCGACGGCACAGGCGCCTCAACCGTTGGGGCGGGAGCAGAAGGCGTGGCCGGGGCGGGTGTTTCGGACGCGGTCGGCGTCGGCGTCGCTGACGGCTTCGGCGTCGGCGTTGGTTCCGGCGAGGCGGGGGCTTGATGATCGACCTCGGTCACCTCGCCGGTGGTCTTGTTATACAGCAGGTTCGTGTAGATCAGTGATCCCGGAAGCAGCAGGTATCCGGTGGTCGGCTCAATCAGGTATCCGGTCGGAGGATGGATCAGGTAGCCCGTATAGCTGTCGATGGCGAACCCGGTGGCCGGGTCGATCTTTGGTGACGGGTCCGGTGCGGGAACCGGCGGAGCGGGTTCGTGAAACTGGCCGTTGGGCGGGGGCTGCTGCTGGGAGGTTGCCAGGACGGGGTTGACCCCCGCCATTGCCAGCAGTCCGAGTGTGAGGGCTGCTGTCGCCGAACGACGCAAAACTGATTGTGAGACCATCTGACTTCCCTGATCGCTTGGACGGGCCCGCCGTTGCCGTGCCGGAACCGGTGGCGCCGTCCGTCCCTGAACGAAGCCTACTGCCCGGCAGGCGCGGGCCGGGGCCGCCGTGCCGCGTGTCGGTGAAGGAGCTATTAGGGTTGAAGCATGCCTTCTCTTACCCGGTTCCTGCGCAGTGCGGTGCCGCTTGCGGCGGTGCTCGTGGGAACGGCCGCCTGCGCACCCGTTGTCGATGTCGATCCCGCCGCGGACGCCCAGAACCCTGCGTGTGCCGAGGTGATGGTCGCCCTGCCGCCGGACGTGGCCGAGCACTCGCAGCGGGAAACGAACAGCCAGGCAACCTCCGCCTGGGGCAACCCATCAAAGGTGGTGCTGCGCTGCGGCGTCGAAGTGCCCGGACCCACCACCGATGCCTGCGTCTCAGTCAACGACATCGACTGGGTGCTCAGTGAGGGCGAGACGGCCTGGACCGCCACCACCTACGGGCGCGAACCGGCCGTCGAGGTGCTTTTCGACCCCGAGGAGGTCGCTTCAAGCACGGTCCTGGTACAACTCGGTGACCCGGTGTCCAAGATTGACCAGACGCGGAAATGCATCAGTATCTCCGACCAACTCGACCTGCCGGCTGACGGCTGAGGATGACGGGTGGCGATGAAAGCCGAACAGCTCACTGATCCCTGCACGTACCACGGTGAGGGGGCCTATTGGGACGCCCGAAGCCGGTCGCTGTTGTTTGTCGACATGTTGGAGGGTGACGTGCTCGTCCGAAACGCCGACGGCTCCCTGGCACGCCACTCGGTTGACGCGAAGGTGGCTGCGGTAATCCGTGGGCGGACGTCCGGCGGATACGTCATTGGTGTGGAAAAGGGGTTTGTCTTCGCTGATGGGGCCTTCACAAAGGTCACCCCGGGCCCGGTGGCCTTTGATGACCCGGCAATCCGGATGAACGAAGGCGGTTGCGACCCCCGCGGGCGCTTCCTCTGCGGCTCAATGGCGTGGGAGGGCGACTTTGGGGCCGGCACCTTGTTCAGTCTTGACTCGGACCACTCCATCTCGACGGTGCTGCGCGGGGTCACCACCTCAAATGGACTGCATTGGAATCCGGCGGGCGACACCGCGTTCTATTCGGACACCCCAACCCAACGCATCGACGCGCTGGATTACGACCTTGATTCGGGCCGGATCAACGGCCGGCGCACCTTCGCCGAAGTAGACCCGGAGTTGGGCTCCCCCGACGGCATGGCCATCGACGAGGACGGCGGGCTGTGGGTTGCCCTCTACGGCGGCTCGGCCGTGGCGCATTACGACTCCGACGGCGTCCTTCGCGGGACGGTCGAGGTTGGCGCCTCCCAGGTGACGTCGTGCGCGTTCGGCGGGGACGACCTCGGCACCCTCTACATCACGACGTCGCGCCAGAACCTCGAGCCTGGCGCCGAGCCGGCAGCGGGTGCGCTTTTCGCGGTGGAACCCGGTGTGAAGGGCGCACCGCTCCCTCTATTTTCCGGCTAGTTTCCGGCTCGTCCTCCTCCTCGTTCTTGGCCGAAGAATGTCGGTGGGGGGTGACATTCTTGGGTTATGGAAAGGGCAGGCTCCCCCGGGTCGGGGGTGGATCCCACAGCGCAGGACCCCGGGTGGCTTGAGGCGGCCGCGGAGATCCTCGGTGCCGGGTTCCTCACCGGCGGCGCCCCGGACACCGCCGGGCTCGATGAGGCGATCGGCGGGCTGCAGGCCATGGCGCGGCTGAAGAACTGGGCCGATGCCCAGACCGTGAGGTTCACCGAACGGGTCCGGATCCTCACCGAAGAACACCTCCAGGAACGCGGCATGCAGGTCGGCTCCCTGGCCGATACCCTGGCCGCCTCGGAGGTCGCCTGCGCCCTGCGGATCCCCGAGCGCACCGCCGGGTCCCTGATCCAGCACGCCTTCGTGCTCACCGGACATCTCCCTGCAACCCTCGAGGCCCTGGAAACCGGGGCCATCTCCTGGCGGCACGCGCTCACCTTGGTCGATGAGTGCGCCGGGATCCCGGACTTCGCCCTGCCCTACTTCGAGCAGAAGCTCGTTCCGGTCGCGCAGGACACGACGGCCGCGCGGCTGGCGTATCGGGCCCGCCGGCTGCGTGCGGAAATTCATCCGGAGGCCATCAGCAAGCGGACCCAGTCGGCGCAGACGCACCGCCGGGTGGAGTTCCACCCCGACGACGACGGGATGGCCTGGCTGAACGTGTACCTACCGGCGGAAAAGGCAGTGGCCATCGACGGGCGCCTGACCCGGCTCTCCCGGGCGCTGCAGTGCCCCGAGGAAACCCGGACCCTGGCCCAGCTGCGCACCGACGTGCTCACCGACCTGCTCACCCACACCTGCCCCGGCCCCGCAAACACCGCGTCCCTTCCCGCGGGCGCGGGCCGTGCAGATGCGGCCCGGGCGGGCGCGGGCGGTGCAGATGCGGGCGGTGCGGGTAGGGTTCCGGGCCGGCCGGTTGAGCCCCACGGGTGGAACGGGATCCAGGCCCAGGTGCACGTCACCGTCCCGGTGCTGACCTTGCTCGATGTCGATGACGCCCCCGGCGAACTCGAAGGCTACGGGCCCATCGCCCCGGACCTTGCCCGCCGGCTGGCCGCCCACGCCCCCTCCTTCACCCGGCTGCTGACCCACCCCGAAACCGGGGCGGTCCTCAGCGTCGGCCGGGACACCTACACGGTGCCGGCGGACCTGAAAAAGTGGCTGCGTGTCCGGGACCGCACCTGCCGGCACCCGGGCTGCAACCGCTCGGCCGCCTCAACCGAACTCGATCACACCATCCCGTGGTCCCGGGCCGGCACCACCGCCCACAACAACCTGGCCCACCTGTGCCGCAGACACCACATGCTCAAAAGCGAAGGGCTGTGGCACTACGAACAACCCGAGCCCGGAGTCATCACCGTGACCTCCCTGGCGGGGCGAAGATACCGGACCCTGCCCGAACCCGTCCCCGGCTAATGAGGACCCGGTGGACGGGGGTGGCTCGGTTGGATTGTGCGGTTGAGGCCGGCTGGGGACTCATCGGTTGCGGGCGGTTAGGAGGGGTGAAGTGGCTCCGTGGTTTCGAATCTTCTATTGACCGACTTCCTTTTGTGGACAATTGCATGGGTTCTCACTCTTGTCGGCCGACCCTAGTCCTAACGGTCCAGCGGTGTCGTACAGCCGATGCCTGAGGGATTTTCTAGGCAGTCATCCGCTACTGAATGTGCTTCAGTGCGCCAGATGCTCATGAGGTGGGGAGCCGACGGAACTTCCGCCTGGCCTGCTATGGGCTGGAACGGACCACCGTCGACCGAGTAGTCACCGGAAAAGAACGTCGTCAGTGTGACGTTGTAGTCGCCCGTGTCGAGGTATTGATGGCTGGTCGGGGTCTCCGTGTTGAAGGCGTCGCCTTCGGCTGGCTCGCCAGGGACGGTTGTGGTCGTACTGGTTCCGTCCCCGTAATCCCATCGGTACGAGACGGGCCAGGCGCGAAGGCGGATCTGGGCGTTGCGGAAGTCGAACGTGAATTCCTGTTCCTGCGCCTCGGCATACACATTCGAGTGAGCGTTCTTTAGCCCGAAGTTAAGCGGCTGGGAAAAGACGACGGACGGAGCAATCGGCTGACTTTGGAACTCGGCAATCGTGATGACGATCGGTTCGGCGGCGGGCTCCCCGGCCGTCGGTGGTTCGGGCACTTCACCGGGATAAATGCACGTGTTGCGGCCGGTCCTTGTCTCGCTGGGTGGATCGGTGCGGCGATCGACTTGAATCCATTCGACGAAAACACCGTCGGGTTTGGCATCGCATTGATCGTTCAGCAGGACGCATCGGGCGGGATCGAGAGCTTCGTCGGTTCGACTGGTGCAGACGCGCTCATAGTAGTAGTCGATGCCATCGTCGACCGGAAGTGCTGCGGGGACGTTCTCAGGAGTTCCTTGAGCATGACGAGAACTTCGATCTGAAGAGTCGATCGACCTGAAGAAGTTGTCTACCTCAACCGTGCCGTCGGCAAATCCGGCTCGTGATCCTTTCTCTGCTCGCTCTTGCAGAGGAACCTCTGCAAGAGAACCGGTAGCGAGGTGGAGGGCTCCAATGATTATTACGAGTTGCCGACGCGCGCCCACCGTTCAAGACCCTTCAGGACTTCCGAAGTCAAGGACGACCCAACCCTGATCGTCATGAAGTGCGACAAGTGAATTGACTGTGGGTGGGAGCGGTTGCGTGGTCCCGTCCGTCTTTCCCTGAGAATCCGCGTAGTTCAGAGCATCTTGTTCGATTTCTACAAACGAGTTGATCGATCCGTAGACATTTGGCTGAAACTCAGTGGAGAAACTGTTTACAATCACCCTGCCACCGATGATCCAACCGCCTCCCTCATACCGCGCGGCTACCTCATTCCGCACGTTGGTGCATGTATCGCACGCAGGGTCGGTCACCTTGTCAAAGGCCTTCCAGTCGTTGGTGGCGTATCCGTAGTTGAACAGCTCAAACCAGTACCTCGTGAAGGCCTCGAGTCCCTCCTTGCTGTTCTCGTCCGCGAGCGCCGGCTTCGTTGGCACTGGAATGTTGGCAGCCGGACCATTCGACGATGCAGGAGTGGGTTCCGGTGCGGCGGTGGCTTGACCACCTGAGGGAGCAGCCGATGCCGTTGGCGCTTCCGAAACAGCAGCCGAGGTTGGAGCAACGGAGGTTGGAGGAGAAGTTGTCTGCTCCTCGTCCGGGTCGCCCTGGCATCCACTGAGCATCACTGTCCCGGCGACGAGCACCACGAGCATGCGGAACCGGAAGCGGTCGGCGGTTGACGTCCGGTTCATGTGAGCCCCCAAGGTGGTGCGGGCAATGGCGGATAACGCATGATCAGCCTAATCCGCGAATTGCAGGGTGGTCCCGATATCCACAGGTCTTTCGACTAACTCGCGTTGGGTGAGCCGAAATCGAGCATCACCCAACGGTTGTTCTTGTGCACTGCAATGGTGATGCTGCGCGTCGGCGGAAGCGCATCGGAGACAGCTGCCTCCCGACCGGACTTATCGAGGTACTTCAGTTCGGTCTGTTCGAGTTCAACGTATGACGAGATGGGCCCCTGAGCACCCGGTTCACCCGTCGTGGAGATCGAATTGACAGTGATCCTGCCACCCGTGATCCTTCCACCACTCTCGTAGTGCTTCCGCACCTCCCCGATCACATTGGTGCAGGTATCGCACCCCCTGTCGGTGACCGTCTGCAGGGGCACCCAGTCGTTGGATTCATATCCATAACTCAACAACTCAAACCAGTACCGGGTGAAGGTTTCCAGCCCGATCTGCGACTCGGCGTCGATCCCCGCGGGCTTCTCAGGCGGCTGGAGGTCCGCAGCCGGACCGGCAGTCCCTGCTGTCGAGGACGCCGACGGACCAGCCGCTCCGCCACTGGCAGGAGGCGAATCGCCGGCTTCCGAACCCTGACAGCCTGACAGGAGCAGGGAGCCAACGACGACGACGCCCACACGCTGCATCCGCCTGCCCCGCAATGATCGCAGTGGGCGCACCGCAACCTCCAGCCCTGACTCGGATGTACCTTTGGCGGCTGTGATCCGGCCGCACCGGGTAAGCACTTTCAGATTAGTGGGCGCCGCACCACCGAGGCAGGGCGAATGACGGTATGCAAGAAGATTAGGTAGCCCGATTAGGGGTTTCGGGAACGCACCGGTGATCGGAGGCGGATTGCCGGTCCGCCTCCGCCGGCAAAGCCACCTACAGGATCGGCTGACCGCCGGTCACCGCGATACGTGCTCCGGACACGTAGGACGACTCGTCGGAGGCCAGCATCACATAGACCGGAGCCAGTTCCGCAGGCTGCCCGGCCCGCTGCATCGGCACCTGCTGGCCGAAGCTTTTCACCTCTTCCTCCGGCATCGTGGCGGGAATCAAAGGTGTCCAGATCGGTCCGGGCGCCACACTGTTCGCCCGGATCCCCCGCTCGGCCAGCAACTGCGCCAGCGACGCCGTCATGTTGGCGATCCCGGCCTTGGTCACGGAGTAGGGAACAAGGGTCGGCACCGGGTTGTCGGAATTTATCGAACTTGATCCGATGATGGATGCTCCGGGCCTCATGTGCGGCAATGCCGCCTTAGTGAGGTGGAAAAACGCGCTGAGGTTGATGGCAATGGTCCGGTCCCATTCCTCATCAGGGGTCTCTTCGATGGACTCACGGCTCATCTGGAACGCGGCGTTGTTGACCAGGACGTCGACCCGGCCGAACTCTTTCACCGCCCTGGTGATGACGGCCCTGCAGTAGGCGGGGTCGGCCAGGTCGCCCGGGAACAGCACTGCTTTCCGGCCGGCCTCCTCCACCCACCGGGCGGTGTCCCTTGCGTCTTCCTCCTCCTCTTCGAGGTAGCTGATGAGCACGTCCGCACCTTCGCGGGCATAGGCGATGGCGACGGCCTTCCCAATGCCGCTGTCCCCACCGGTGATGACGGCAGCCTTCCCTTCGAGCCTGCCCGACCCCCGGTAACTCTCCTCGCCATGATCAGGCTTGGGATCCATCGCGGCGGTGGTGCCAGGAGGCGTCTGCTGCTGGGCTGGCTGGCTCATTGGTGCTCCTCGCTGATGAGTGGCGTTTCCAAAATCGTTTGCAGAACAACCCTAGGCATCACCACCGGTAATTTGGAAGCACACTTAGTATTTAAGCATGACCCAGTCGACAGAAGGCGGCCGCCATGGTGTCAACGGTGGAGTACATCCTTCCCCTGAAGTGGACAGGAGAGGGGCCGATCGCCGAATTGGCCGACTACCTGGCGGCACTTCCGGACTGGGTCGAGGTCACTGTCGTTGACGGCTCTCCGCAAAACTGGTTCGAGCGACATGAGCGGGCGCTCCCCCCACGGGTCCGCATTCTCCGCCCCGACGCCTCCAGCACGGGCAACGGCAAGGTGATCGGCGTGCTCACCGGCGTGAGGGCGGCCCGCCATGATCCGCTGATACTGGCCGACGACGACGTGCGCTACAGCGCCGAGCAGCTTCGCGAGGTGGTATGCCGGCTCGACGACGCCGACCTCGTTCGTCCTCAGAACTACTTCCGCGAGCTGCCCTGGCATGCCCGCTGGGACACTGCACGCTCCCTCATCAACCGGGCCTTCGGCTCGGATTACCCCGGAACGCTTGCGGTCCGCCGGAGCATCCTCGAGGCGACCAACGGATACAGCAGCGAAGCACTGTTCGAAAACCTTGAGCTGATCCGAACCGTCCATGCCGCAGGCGGCCGGGAGGCAAGGGCCGACGACGTGTTCGTCGCACGCATCCCGCCAACGGCACGCCATTTTCGAGCCCAGCGGATCCGCCAGGCGTATGACAGCTTCGCCCAACCCGGCCGCCTCGCAGCCGAGCTAGCCATCCTGCCGCTGGCCGCCTGCGCCGCGCGACGCCCTCACCGCCTCCTGGCGGGCATGGGCGCCCTGATCGCACTGGCAGAGGTGGGACGCCGACGGCAGGGGGGACGGCCGGTCTTCCCTCCGACCTCCGCCCTATGGGCGCCGCTGTGGGCCCTGGAACGGGGGCTCTGCATCTGGCTGGCCGTCCTGAGCAGGTTGCGGGGCGGCGCACCCTACGCCGGCGGACGCATGAGACTCGCCGCGCACTCCAAGGCGTGCCTGGGACGCCGTCACGCACAAGCACACACCCGACCGCGACAAGGAGCGGAAGCTCAGTAGACTGAGTAACAACCGAGCAGCCACCACGCGGGACCAGCCTGAAAGGAACTGACATGTCAGACACCCTAGGAAGCTCCACCCCTGAGCCGGCCGGCAACTTCGAACGCGACCCCTCCGACTGGGTCACCGGCGACGAACCGATGACCGATGCGCAGCGAAGCTACCTTGATACGCTCGCCCGGGAGGCAGGCGAAGAGATTCCGGCCGATATCTCCAAGGCGGAGGCGTCCGAGCATATCGACCGCCTGCAGCAGAAGAGCAAGCGACTCTCCGACTCCTAGGTCTCAGACTCACAGCTCTCCGACGCACAGACAGCCGGACAGGGCCCTTCCGCCACGAAGGTCACCCCGTGCTATCGCCCGGGCCCGTTCACCATAGGGTTGCTCGGACCCGAAGCACGCGCTGAACGCGCCCGCGGGTTTACTGGGCTTACCCGGGCCCACCGGGCACGATGGCGCCGGGCGTACATCTCCGAGCGGACAGCAGCGCCAGCCGTTCGACTACGAGCGGACCGCAGCCCCGGCCTGGTCCCGTGCTGCGGCGAAGTTGAACTCCGTGCAGATGTCCTGGCCGAAGACGAATCTCCGCACCGGTGCTGTGCGTGCCTCGGCGAGCGCATCCGACCCCTCGAACCGCACACCGGGCACGCCGTCACCGACAAGCAGGGGCGCCGTCGTCAGGTAGAGACGATCCAACTCACCCGCCGCAAGGAAGGCGGACACGGTGCGGCCTCCGCCTTCGACGAGCACCCTGTCCAGCCCCTGTCCGCGCAGCAGCCCAAGGAGTTCCACCGGCTCAAACTGCCTGGGCTGCAGGCGAAGGATCCGGACATGAGCGGCCACTTCGTCCGGCACCTGGGCGTCGGTTCCAACGAGCCAGAGGGTGGGAGCGGCGCCGTCGGTGAGGATCCGGGATTCCGGCCGGACGCGCGCCGTGGGGTCGAGCACCACCCGGGTCGGGTTTGTTCCCGGAACGTCCCTTACGGTCAGCAGGGAGTCGTCGGCGACCACGGCGCCGGCACCGATGACGACGGCGTCGACCAAGGCCCGTAGACGGTGCAGGTGGATGCGGTCTTCGCGGGCATCGGCGACGGCGCCCTCGCCGCTGCGCGAGGCAATGAAGCCGTCGAGGCTCTGCCTGAGCTGGGCCAGGACGACCGGGCCCTCAGCTGCCGCGAGATACCCATAGCGGTGGACCAGGTCCTCAGGCTCCCCCACGAGCGGGGCAGCCGGCACCCTGCCGGCGGTGAGTTCGCCCCACGTGTCACCGGCCGGAGCGGGATCGTGGCGCATGCGCAACCGCTTCGTGGCGAGATACGCCGCGTTCTCAGCACGGTCGGGCACTGCGAGGTTCAGGCGCTCGGCGACAGAGATTCCCAGGTCTTCCAGCGCCTCCTGCTTCGCGGGGTTCCCCGAAAGCAACCGGATCTGGTCCACGCCGAGGTCCTGGAGAATTTCGGCCGCCTGGTGGTAGCTGCGCGAATCGACAGGCAGGCCGAGCGAGGTATTGGCGTCAACGGTGTCAACGCCCTGGTCCTGAAGGGCGTAGGCCTTGAGCTTTGCGAGCAGTCCGATCCCCCGGCCTTCATGGCCCCGGACGTAAACGAGCACCCCCCTGCCTTCATCGCTGATCGCAGCGAGTGCCGCGTCAAGCTGCTCGCCGCAGTCGCAGCGGAAGGAACCGAACGCGTCCCCTGTCAGGCATTCAGAGTGGACCCGCACCAAAGGCGCGGATCCGGCAGGCAGGGGCTCCCCGGCTGCCGTCGTCACATCATCGATCCCGCGCACCAGTGCGACGTGTTCGGTGTTTTCGGCGTCTCGGTATCCGACCATACGAAAAAGACCGTGCCGAGTGGGAAGCACCGTCTCGGTGACCCGCTCGACCGTTGAGGGAACGAGAAGCGGATCGAACGAAAAAGCCATGAATCAACCTTAGTCGGGAGCAGGGGGCGCACTAAATGGGGCCGACGGGTTGTTCCGTCGGCTCCACGTAGGAAGAACGTCCGGAGGGTGGGCTTTTATTGCCTGCTGGCTGTATCTTCCGCTGCTGTCTCCGTTCCCGGTCCGGCGTGACGCTCAGATCCGGCCGCCACCATGGCAGCCGAACGGGCCAGGACCTCCCTGCAGGCCAACAGGGCCGGGCGGTTGGTGCTGGCCCGACGTGCCGAGGTGAAGACCGACCTCCTTGGATTGTCGGGAAGGTCGTAGAGCTTCACGGTGGTCTGCCTCCCGGTCCAGACGAGATCCGGCATGAGCGCCACCGCATTGCCTGACTCGATGAGGCGGATCTGCGCCTGCAGGTCCGCCGTCTCGTACCGGACGTCGGGCTCGAAGCCCGCGCGGCGGCATGCCTGCTCGGCCCAATGGCGGGAGGCCGCGCCCCTGGGCTCCATCACCCACGCCGCATCGGCGGCCTCCGCGACCGTGCTGATCCGCGCTTGGTTGAGCGGACCGGGCGGCACGGCAAGCCGGATCGCATCCGTCGTGAGGGCGACCTGATCGAGCTCCGGATGCCGGGGCGCGGCATGGCCCGGGTACTGCTCGGCAATCACGAGATCGAAGTCACGGGCGAAGGTTTCGTAGAGCGCCGTCTCCGGTTCGCGCTGCACCATCTCGATCCGGACCTCCGGATACTCCTTCGTCATGATGGTCAGCGCATCGGGCATCAGCGCCAGCGCGGCGGATTGGAACACGGCAATGCGCACCGTGCCGGTGACCGTGGTGAGGGACGCCGCCAGGTCTGCCTCGGCGCGCTCCAGGATCTCAAGCAATTCCGCTGTGTGCGCCACAAGGACCTCCGCCTGGGGTGTCAGCGTCACCCCCCGCCCGGATTTCCGGAGCAGTTCAACCCCGACCTCCTTTTCCAGAAGGGCCAACTGCTGCGAGACCGAGGACGGACTGTAACGGAGGGCTGCGGCCACTTCGCTCAGGGTCCCGCGGATCTTCAACTCGCGGAGCAGGCGCAGCCGTCGGACGTCGAGCATTGTGCCACCAATACATTAGGGAATCTGAACAATATCATTCGCGAAACCTAGCTTTTCCTAAATGAAAATCGGCACCATAATGGATCAGTTCCCAAAGTGGCGGACACCACTGTGTTTCTCGTGCGACACCAGCGTGGCCGGCCCTGCCCCTCTCCCAGACGGACCATTATGACGAACACATCAGACCGAGGCCTTCCGCCAACGGGTGGCTCTTCAACCTCCATTCTTCGGCGGAAGCCGATCGACGACGTCGAGGATGAAAAGGGTGGAACCAAGCTCTTCAAGAGCCTGGGACTGTGGCAGCTGACGGCCATCGGCGTCGGCGGAATCATCGGCGTCGGCATCTTCACCCTGGCCGGACTCGTGGCGAACGGCGGTGAGGACGGCCAGCCCGTTGGGCCCGCCGTCCTGATCTCCTTCCTCGTCGCAGGCCTGGCCAGCGCGGCGGCGGCCCTGTCCTACGCGGAGTTCGCGGGGATGATTCCGCGCGCCGGTTCCGCCTACACCTACGGGTACGTAGCCCTCGGGGAGATTATCGGCTGGTTCATCGGCTGGGACCTGCTGCTTGAGTACATTGCAATCGTCGCCGTCGTCGCCATCGGCATCTCCGGTTACTTCACCGAATTCATGTCCGGCATCAGTATCCAGGTCCCGGTCTGGATGCAGGGCACACCGGACACCATCGAGGGCGGGCTCGTCAACGTGCCCGCGATCGTGGTGTGCCTGCTCATCACCTTCATCCTCAGCCGCGGCACGAAGACCTTCGGCCGCTTCGAACTGATCGCCGTCGGGCTGAAAATCCTGCTGATCCTCGGCATCGTCGGCCTTGGGTTCTTCTACGTCAATGTCGACAACTACACGCCGTTCCTGCCCTCCGGCTTCGGTGCCATTTTCGCCGGCGCGGCCACAGTGTTCTTCGCGGTGTTCGGCTATGACGCCATGAGCACCGCCGCCGAGGAGGCGACGGACGGCAAGAAGCACATGCCCAAGGCGATCCTGCTCTCCCTGGCCATCGCCATGTTCCTCTACGTCCTGGCCACCCTCGTGCTGACCGGGATGCAGAACTACACCGAAATCAGTCCCACCGCCGGCTTCGCCTCCGCCTTCCAGTCGGTCGGCCTGCCCGTGATCGCGACCATCATCTCGGCGTTCGCCGTCATCTCGATCCTCACGGTCATGCTGACCTTCCTCCTCGGCGTCACCCGGGTTTGGTTCTCCATGAGCCGCGACGGCCTGCTTCCCGCCTGGTTCTCCGGGACCGACCGCCACGGCACCCCGCAGCGCGTCACCTGGATCGCCGGCATCGCGGCCGCCCTGCTCGCCGGGGTGTTCCCGATCCGCGCCGTCGCCGACCTCACGAACATCGGCATCCTCGCCGCGTTCGTCGTCGTCTGTATTGCGGTCATCGTCCTGCGCCGCAAGGCTCCTGACGCTCCGCGGACGTTCCGCCTGCCCTGGATGCCGGTCGTTCCGGCCTTCGGCGTGCTGGCCTCCGGTTTCCTGATGCTCCAGCTCGAATTCGAAACCTGGGTGCGGTTCGGCATCTGGCTCGTCATTGGCCTGATCATCTACTGGTTTTACGGCCGCAAGCACTCCCTGATGAACCCCAGCAGCCCGCGCCACACCAAAGTGTCCGGAACGCCTGACCCGGCGTAACCGGCCCCCGCTCCGCCCACCAGGGCGGCGCCAGTAACAGTTGAATGGATACAGAAATCATGACTAGCTCACTGTCCGACCGCGGAGACATCATCTCCGACGGCGGAACAGGCGCCGCTGGCGCCACCGGTCCGGACGCCGCAGGCTCCGGTCCAATTCCTGAGCACCTCGCGGCAGAGGCTACGGCGCTGGTGCGCCGCTGGCTCACGGAGGCTGCCAAGATTCCGGTCGACGCCTCCGCCGAGCAGCTGGCGGGCGTCCTCAAGGATCCGCGCGGCCTTGAGTTCACCGTGGGATTCGTCGACGGCGTGATCCGCCCCGAGGATCTGTCGGTCGCGGCGCGCAACCTCGCCGCCATCGCCCCCAAGGTGCCCGGCTTCCTCCCCTGGTACATGCGTTCCGCTGTGCGCCTGGGCGCCACCGTGGCCCCGGTCCTGCCGCAGGTCGTCATTCCGGTGGCGCGGCGGGTGCTGCGTGAGATGGTCGGCCACCTGATCATCGACGCCTCCGACAAGAAGCTCGGCAAGTCGATCAGCAAGATCCGCAAGGACGACACCCGGCTGAACGTCAACCTCCTCGGTGAGGCCGTTCTGGGCGAGCACGAAGCAGAGCGCCGCCTCGAGGGCACCATGAAGCTCCTCGCCCGTCCGGATGTCGACTACGTCTCCATCAAGGTCTCCTCGACCGTCTCCCCCCACTCCCCCTGGGCGTTCGAGGAAGCCGTGCAGCACGTGACCGAGAAGCTGACGCCGCTGTACGAACTCGCTGTGTCCTCCACCCCGGCCAAGTTCATCAACCTGGACATGGAGGAGTACAAGGACCTCGACCTGACGATTGCGGTCTTCACCGCGATCCTTGACCGCCCCGAGTTCAAGAACCTCGAGGCCGGCATCGTGCTCCAGGCCTACCTGCCGGACTCCCTCGCGGCGATGATCCGCCTGCAGGAATGGGCAGCCGAGCGCCGCGCCGAAGGCGGCGCCGCGATCAAGGTCCGCGTCGTCAAGGGCGCCAACCTGCCCATGGAACAGGTCGAGGCCTCCCTCCACGACTGGCCCCTGGCCACCTGGGGCTCCAAGCAGGAATCCGATACCCACTACAAGCGGGTGCTCAACTACGCCCTTCACCCCGACCGCATCGGCAACGTGCGCATCGGCGTCGCCGGCCACAACCTCTTCGACCTCGCGTTCGCCTGGCTCCTCGCCGGTGAGCGCGGCGTCCGCGACGGCATCGAGTTCGAGATGCTCCTCGGCATGGCCCAGGGCCAGGCGGAGGCGGTCAAGAAGGACGTGGGCTCGCTGCTGCTCTACACCCCGGTGGTGCACCCCCGGGAGTTCGACGTCGCCATCGCCTACCTGATCCGCCGCCTCGAAGAGGGCGCCAGCCAGGACAACTTCATGTCGGCGGTGTTCGAGCTCTCCTCGAATGAGGCGCTGTTCGCCCGTGAGGAGGACCGGTTCCTCCGCTCGCTCGAGGCCCTGGACGACACGGTGCCCGGCCCGAACCGCACGCAGGACCGCAACCAGCCCGAGCCTCCCGCGCCCGCGGCCGGCTTCACCAATACCCCTGACACCGATCCGTCCCTGCCGGCCAACCGCCGCTGGGGCCGCGCGGTGCTGAAGCGGGTCGAGAGTTCCGGCCTGGGCGAAGCGACGGTCGCCGCGACCACCCTGTTTGACTCCGAGTCCCTTGAGCGCGTCATCGCCGAGGCCATCGCCGAGGCCGACGCCTGGGGTGCCCTGAGCGGCGCTGAGCGTGCGGAGATCCTGCACCGCGCCGGTGACGCCCTGGCGGCCCGCCGTGCCGACCTGATGGAGGTCATGGCGGCCGAAACAGGGAAGACCCTCGACCAGTCCGACCCCGAGATCTCCGAGGCGATCGACTTCGCGCACTACTACGCCGAGCTCGCCCGCGGGCTCGACGACGTCGACGGCGCGGTCTACACGCCGGCAAAGCTCACCGTCGTCACTCCCCCGTGGAACTTCCCGGTGGCCATCCCCGCAGGGTCGACCCTGGCGGCCCTGGCGGCCGGCTCCTCGGTGATCATCAAGCCCGCTGGGCAGGCGCCGCGCAGCGGTTCGGTAATGGTGGAGGCACTGTGGGAGGCCGGCGTTCCGCGCGGCGTCCTCCAGCTCGTCCACCTCGATGAGCGTTCCCTGGGCACCAAGCTGATTTCCGACGCGCGCGTCGACCGGGTCATCCTGACCGGTGGGTACGAGACGGCCCAGCTGTTCCGTTCCTTCCGCCAGGACCTTCCCCTGCTGGCGGAGACTTCGGGCAAGAACTCGATCATCGTCACCCCGAGCGCGGACTTCGATCTCGCGGCCAAGGACGTGGCGTACTCGGCCTTCGGCCATGCGGGCCAGAAGTGCTCGGCTGCGTCCCTGGTGATCCTCGTGGGCAGCGTGCGGCACTCCCAGCGCTTCCGCAACCAGCTCGTCGATGCAGTCACGTCTCTGAAGGTCGGCTACCCCTCGGATCCGGCCACGCAGATGGGTCCGGTCATCGAGCCCGTCTCCGGCAAGCTGCTCGATGGCCTGACGAAGCTCGGCGAGGACGAGAACTGGCTGATCCAGCCCCGCAAGCTCGACGACACGGGCCGGCTGTGGAGCCCCGGCGTGCGCGCCGGCGTTAAGCGCGGCTCCGAATACCACCTCACCGAGTACTTCGGTCCGATCCTCGGCGTCATGACCGCAGAGACGATCGACGAGGCAATCGAGATCGCCAACCAGGTCGACTACGGCCTGACCGCCGGGCTGCACTCGCTCAACCCGGAGGAGATCGGCACGTGGATCGACTCCATCCAGGCCGGCAACCTGTACGTGAACCGCAGCACCACCGGAGCGATCGTCCAGCGTCAGCCGTTCGGCGGGTGGAAGAAGTCCGCCGTTGGTGCGGGCACCAAGGCCGGCGGACCGAACTACCTCGTCGGGCTGGGCAACTGGAGCACGCGCGAGTCAACCGCCTCCGCCGAGCCGGTTCCGGCTGCGCAGCCGCTCCTGGCCGCCGTGGCGCCCGACGCCGGCTCTGAGCTGCGCGAAGGCGACTTCGCGATGCTCCAGCGCGCGGCGGCCTCCGACGCAGCGGCCTGGGCGGACGAGTTCGGTGCGGCCAAGGACGTTTCGGCGCTCACGGCGGAGCGGAACGTGTTCCGTTACCTCCCGGTCCCCGTGACTGTGCGCCTCGCCGATGGTGAGCCGGTCGTCAAGCTGATCCGCGTCCTCGCTGCCGCGGCGGCCGCCGGTTCAACCGTTCGCGTGTCCTCGGCCGTGGAGCTGACCAGCGCGCTCTCGACGGCGGTCCGCACCTTCGCGGCTTCGGTCACCATCGAAACCGACGAGGAGTGGCTGGTGTCCGTTGCCCGCCACGAAGCCGGACGCATCCGCCTCATCGGCGGCGACCCAGCGTCCCTGGCCAGGGCAACCGGCGGACGCCCCGACCTGGCCGTGTACTCCCAGCCCGTCACCGAGGCCGGCCGGGTCGAAATGCTGCCCTTCCTGCACGAGCAGGCGGTCAGCATCACCGCCCACCGGTTCGGTACCAAGAACGAGCTCTCGGTGGGCCTGATCTAGCCCAGATACGCCCAACCAGAAGCGCCCCTCCCCGATACGGGGAGGGGCGCTTCCCGTAGTCGGGACGACCATGGCACTGCGCGGGCGGCCGCCGGTGGTCGCCGTGCGGGCTGTCAGCGCAGGCCGGTCCTGCGCTCGAGCGCCAGTTCGATCAGCTCGTCGATGAGGTCGGTGTAGGTGAGACCCGACTTGGCCCACATCTGCGGGTACA
This sequence comes from Arthrobacter zhaoguopingii, assembly GCF_009828605.1. NCBI lineage: Bacteria > Bacillati > Actinomycetota > Actinomycetes > Micrococcales > Micrococcaceae > Arthrobacter > Arthrobacter zhaoguopingii. The sequence continues at coordinate 70,300 of NZ_WIAE01000007.1, forward strand.
TGCTGATCGGGGTGAATCCGGGCATGGTGTTGATCTCATTGATGATCAGCTCGCCTGCCGGGGTGTAGAAAAAGTCGACCCGGGACAGCCCCTCGGCCCCCACCGCGTCGAAGGCCTGCGCAGCCAGGTCGCGGACCTGATCGGTGACGTGCGGCGGAAGGTCCGCGGGGCAGCTCAGCTGCGCGGCGTTCCCGTCGACGTACTTGGCCTCGAAGTCATACCAGTCGTGGCCGCCTTGGTGCACCGCGATCTCCCCGGGCAGCGAGGTCCGCGGATCCTGGGTGCCCCGGCCCTGCAGGACGGCGACCTCGATCTCGCGTCCGTCGATGCCCGCCTCGACGATGACCTTGGGGTCGAAGACCCGCGCGGCTTCGATGGCTTGCCGCAGGCCCGCCGCGGTGTCGACCCGGCTGATCCCCATCGATGATCCTGCGCGCGCCGGCTTCACGAACACGGGGAAGTCGAGGTCCGCGGCGCGCCGCAGGCACTCCTCGCTGTCCTTCTCCCACTGTCGGTTGGTGAACACCGCGTAAGGGCCCACCTTCAGTCCGGCCGACGCGAACACGACTTTCATGTATTGCTTGTCCATGCCGACGGCGGAGGCCAGGACTCCGGCGCCGACGTAGCGGATGTCCGCCATCTCGAGCATTCCCTGGATCGTTCCGTCCTCACCGAACGGCCCGTGCAGCAGGGGCAAAACGACGTCGACGCCGCCGAGGCTGCGCGGCATCGAATCCGGTGCCGTCACCATCAGTTCCTGGCCCCGGGCAGCGCCGGGGAAGGCCGCCGAGGAGATAGCGACGGACTCGGATGAGGCCGTCACCTCGGGGAGGGTGCCGGAGCTCAGCGACCACTGGGAGGGATCCTCGGACACCAGCGCCCACTGCCCGTTCTTGGCGATGCCCACCGGAACGACGTCGTACTTCGACCGGTCGATCGCGTTGAGCACGCCGGCGGCGGTGACGCAGCTGACCGAGTGCTCACTGGAGCGCCCCCCGAACAGGACAAGGACGCGGGGCCTGCGCCCCGGAGTGGATTCACTTGTCACGGAGTATGTTCGCCTTCCGGTTTGAGGTCACGGGCCAGCAGGCGTGGTCCCAGATCGTTAACTGAAATACTTCCCTGGAGCACTGCCACAACATTATCGGTGATCGGCATGTCGACGCCGAGCTGGGTGGCGAGGTCGAGCACGGCCTGGGCCGACTTGATTCCCTCGGCGGTCTGGTTCATGCGCACTGTGACCTGCTCAAGGGTGAGGCCCTGGCCAAGCAGGTGCCCGGCGGTGTGGTTGCGGGACAGCGCGGAGGAGCAGGTGGCGATGAGATCGCCCATCCCGGCGAGTCCGGCGAGGGTCTCGGCCCGCGCGCCCAGCGCCACGGCCAGTCGAGTCGTCTCGGCAAGGCCGCGGGTGATGACCGAGGCCTTGGTGTTGTCCCCCATCCTCCGTCCCTCGCAGATGCCGACAGCCAAGGCGATGACGTTCTTGACGATGCCCCCGATCTCCACCCCGACCACGTCCGTGGTGGTGTAGGGCCGGAAGTAGGAGGCGGTGCAGGCGGTAGCGATCCAGGCGGCGACGTCGTGGTCCGAGCAAGCGACCACCGAGGCCGTGGGCTCCTGACGGGCGATTTCCATCGCCAGGTTCGGCCCCGACACCACGGCGACGCGGTCGGCGGGAAGGCTGAGCTCGGCGGCGATCACTTCGCTCATGCGCGCGTCGGTGCCGACCTCGAGGCCCTTCATCAGCGAGACGACGACGGCGCCGTCGGGGATCAGGGCCTTCCAGCCGGCCAGCTGGGGGCGCAGGGTCTGCGCCGGGACAGCCAGGACGACGAGCTGGGCATCCGCGAGGACGGCGCCGACATCGCTCGACGCGGTGATGTTGCCGGGCAGGACGACGTCACCAAGATACCTGCTGTTGCGGCGGGAGCCGTTGATCTCGAGGGTGACCTCGTCACGGCGGGCCCAGAGCCGGACCGTCGCATCCTTCGAGGAGTCGGCGAGGACCTTCGCGAAGGTGGTCCCCCAGCTTCCCGCTCCGAGGACGGCGACACGGGTGGGCACCGGGCGTCCCATCCGGGACGTTCCAGCACTCACTCGTTGTCCTCCTCCGCCGCGTCGAAGTCACGGCCTGTCCGTTTCTGGCGCTTTGCGGCCGGGTCCCAGCGCTCCGCCGGCGGCTGCTCTCCGCGCAGTTCGGCCAGGAGCGCGGTGACGGCGTCAAGGATGCGGTCGGTTGCCTCGTTCAGCGTGTCCCGGGTGATCGGGCGGTCCCGGAAGTCGCTGAGGTCCACGGGATCCCCGACGATGACCCGTGAGGTCTTCCGTGGGAAGAGGTAGAGGCGCCGGGCGTACCGGGGAAAGACCTCGTGCGCTCCCCAGTGCGCCATGGGTACCACGGGCGCGCCGGTCTGCAGGGCCAGGCGGGCGGCACCGGTCCGGCCCTTCATCGGCCACATCCCCGGATCGCGGGTGAGGGTGCCTTCGGGGTAGACGATGATCCCGCCGCCGTCGGCGATGGCCTGCTGGGCCGCCTCGAGGGACCGGTTCGCTCCCGCGGTGGTGCGCTCCACCGGGATCTGCCGGGTGGCGCGCAGCGCGTGCCCCAGGACGGGCACCGAGAACAGCGACGCCTTCGCCAGGAAGTGGGGCATCACCTTGTTGTTGTAAAGGTAGTGCCCGATGACGATCGGGTCGATCTCGGTGACGTGGTTCGGGCACAGGATGAAGCCCGAGTCCCGGGGCAGTTTCTGCGTGTCAATCCACTGCTTGTTCATCAGCAGGTTCATGACCGGACGCAGGATTGCGGCGAGCACCGTAAAAGTGGCCCGTGATGTGCCTGTTTCACCCATGGCTGGTGCGCCCCGGGCCTAGAGGAGTCCCGCGGCGAAGAGCGGGGCTTCCTCCGTGATGTCGAAATCGGCGCCAAGGCCCTCGAGCTTGTCCTGGAAGCGCTCGTATCCGCGGTTGATGAGCTCGATGCCCGTCACCCGGGAGGTTCCTTCGGCCGCCAGGGCTGCGATGAGGTGGCTGAAGCCGCCCCGCAGGTCGGGGATGTCGATGTCTGCCCCGCGCAGCTGCGTCGGGCCCGAGATGACGGCGGAGTGGAGGAAGTTCCGCTGGCCGAAGCGGCACGGCACACTGCCGAGGCATTCCCGGTGGACCTGGATGTTTGCGCCCATGCGGATCAGGGCCTCAGTGAAGCCGAACCGGTTCTCGTAGACGGTCTCATGGACGATTGAGACGCCCGAGGCCTGGGTGAGCGCGACGACGAGGGGCTGCTGCCAGTCCGTCATGAACCCGGGGTGCACGTCCGTCTCGAGGACCAACGGCTTGAGCGGGCCGCCGGGGTGGTAGAAGCGGATCCCGTCGTCGTCGACGTCGAAGGCGCCGCCGACCTTCCGGTACGTGTTGAGGAAGGCGGTGAGGTCGAGCTGGCGCGCGCCCTCGACGTAGATGTCGCCCTTGGTGACCAGTGCCGCCGAGGCCCAGGAGGCGGTCTCGTTGCGGTCGGAGATGGCCTTGTGGTTGTAGCCGGTCAGTTCCCGGACGCCCTCGATGCGGATGACCCGGTCGGTCTGGACCGTGATGATGGCGCCCATCTTCTGCAGCACTGCGATGAGATCCATGATTTCGGGCTCGACTGCGGCGCCGGAGAGCTCGGTGATGCCTTCGGCGCGGATCGCGGTCAGCAGCACCTGCTCGGTGGCTCCGACGCTGGGGTAGGGAAGCGACAGCTTGGCGCCGTGGAGGCCCTTCGGGGCGGAGATGGAGATGCCGCCGGGGCGCTTGTCGACGACGGCGCCGAAGTTGCGCAGCACCTGGAGGTGGTAGTCGATGGGGCGGTCGCCGATCTTGCATCCGCCGAGGTCGGGGATGAACGCCTCCCCGATGCTGTGCATCAGGGGGCCGCAAAAGAGGATGGGGATGCGCGAGTCGCCGGCGTGCGCATCGATGTCCTTCGACTGCGCCATCTTCGCGGCGCTGGGATCCATGGTGAGGTCGCCGGTGACGGGGTCCTTGGTGACCTCCACGCCATGGAGGCGCAGCAGGCTGGTGACAACCTCAACGTCTTTGATCTCAGGGACGTTGCGCAGGACGGACGGGGTGTTTCCCAGCAGGGACGCCACCATGGCCTTCGGCACGAGGTTCTTCGCCCCGCGGACTGAGACCTTTCCGTTCAGTGGAACCCCACCGCGGATGGTCAGAACGTTACCCATGAATACCTAATTTCCTCATACAAATATGCCCCCGCAGAACGTGATTGCCCGAGTACAGCATAGGAGCTTGTCGAACCGAACTGAAATGCAAGGCTAGTTCATTCCTGCCTTGCCCAACGGTTAGAACCGCGGAACGGCGGGCAAGATTCCTTAACGCAAGCAGGATCACACCGGTTTTGGCGGGCAGTTCGGAACGGGGTCCGGAAAGCTTTGGCACTCCCTGAGCGGGGGGCGGTGCGCCGGACCGGGGCTAGGTGCGCACCGGGAGGGTGGTGGGCCGGAAACTCGGCCGGGTGGCCTCGAACGCGGTGATGTCGGGCTCATGGCGGAGGGTCAGCCCGATGTCGTCGAGCCCCTCGAGCAGCCGCCAGCGCGTGTAGTCATCGATCTGGAAAGGCGCACTCACCGGACCGCAGACGGCCGTGCGGGCCTGGAGGTCAACGGTCACTGTGGCCCCGGGCTCGTTCTCGAGCACCTTCCAGATCAGCTCGATGTCGTCCTGGGCGACCTGGGCGGCCACGAGTCCCTGCTTGCCCGAGTTGCCCCGGAAGATGTCGGCGAAGCGGGAGGAGAGCACGGCCCGGAAGCCGAAGTCCTTGAGCGCCCACACGGCGTGTTCCCGGGATGATCCGGTGCCGAAGTCGGGGCCCGCGACGAGTACCGAGCCGCGGGTGTAGGGCTCCCGGTTGAGGATGAAATTCTCATCCTTGCGCCAGGCCGCGAAAAGCGCGTCCTCGAAGCCGGTCCGGGTGATCCGTTTGAGATAGACGGCGGGGATGATCTGGTCGGTATCGACATTGCTCTGGCGCAGCGGAACACCGATGCCGGTGTGCGTGGTGATCTTTTCCATGGCGGCGCTCCTAGGCGGCTGGGGTAGCGGACGGGGTGGTCGCGAAGGCGCCCGGGGCGCCTCTTCCGCTGCTCGACGGCGGGACCGGGCCGAGGTCGGACGGCGAACTCAGGGTCCCCCGCACCGCCGTGGCGGCGGCGACGACGGGCGAGACGAGATGCGTGCGTCCGCCCTTGCCCTGCCGCCCCTCGAAGTTGCGGTTCGAGGTGGAGGCGCACCGCTCCCCCGGCGCCAGCTGGTCCGGGTTCATGCCCAGGCACATCGAGCAGCCTGCGAAGCGCCATTCGGCGCCGAAGTCCTTGAAGACCTGATCGAGGCCCTCCGCCTCGGCCTCGAGGCGCACCCGGGCGGAACCGGGAACGACCATCATGCGGACGTCCGGGTCCTTTGCCCGCCCGCGGATGATGTCGGCGGCGATGCGGAGGTCCTCGATCCGGCTGTTGGTGCACGAGCCGAGGAACACCGTGTCGACCCGGATCTCCTTCATGGGGGTGCCGGCCTCGAGCGCCATGTACTCGAGGGCGCGTTCGCAGGCGGCCCGGTCGTTCTCGTCGGCGAAGTCCGCAGGCGAGGGCACGGCCTGGGACAGCGAGACTCCCTGCCCCGGGTTCGTGCCCCAGGTGACGAACGGTTCGAGGTCGTCTGCGTTGAGGTACACCTCGGCGTCGAACACCGCGTCGTCGTCGGTGACCAGTCCGCGCCAGTTCTCGACGGCGGCCTCCCAGTCGGCGCCCTCGGGAGCGTGCGGCCGGCCCAACAGGTACTCGAAGGTCGTCTCATCCGGGGCCACCATACCGGCACGGGCCCCTGCCTCGATCGACATATTGCAGATGGTCATGCGCGCTTCCATCGACAGCGCACGGATGGCCGAACCGCGGTATTCAAGGACGTAGCCCTGCCCGCCTCCGGTGCCGATCTTCGCGATCACGGCCAGGATGATGTCCTTCGCCGTGACTCCGGGCTTGAGCGTGCCCTCGACCGTGATGGCCATGGTCTTGAAGGGCTTCAGCGACAGGGTCTGCGTGGCCATGACGTGCTCCACCTCGGAGGTGCCGATGCCCATGGCCAGGGCACCGAAGGCGCCGTGGGTGGAGGTGTGGGAGTCTCCACAGACGACCGTCAGTCCCGGCTGGGTGAGGCCCAGCTGCGGGCCGACGACGTGCACGATGCCCTGCTCGGCGTCGCCCAGGGAGTGGAGGCGAACCCCGAATTCGCGGCAGTTCGCCCTCAGGGTTTCGATCTGTGTCCGGCTGGTGGGGTCGGCGATCGGCTTGTCGATATCGAGGGTCGGGGTGTTGTGATCCTCGGTGGCAATGGTGAGGTCTGGCCGGCGGAGCCGGCGTCCAGCCAGCCGCAGGCCTTCGAAGGCCTGTGGTGAGGTCACCTCGTGGATGAGGTGGAGGTCGATGTAGAGAAGGTCGGGCTCGGCTTCGGCGCCAACGACCTCGCCCTTGCGGACGATGTGCGAGTCCCAGACCTTCTCTGCCAGTGTCTTGCCCATGGTGTTTCCTCCACCGCTCGTCCGCATTGGCGCAAACCTGCTGTTCGCCCGCCCTGCGGAGCCTTCGATCCCCAACTGTTCCAGTGACGCCACCCAACACGCCAGCGGAACGACTTGCGTCTCAGATATTGAGACGGCAATATCAGTCTATGGACAATTCTAGTGGTGTGGGAGTCATTGATAAAGCGGCAACCGTGCTGGATGCCCTCGAGGCGGGGCCGACGACGCTTGCACAGCTAGTGGCTTCGACGGGGCTTGCCCGACCCACGGTGCACCGGCTGGCCCTTGCCCTCGTGCATCACCGGCTGGTCAGCCGCGACATTCAGGGGCGGTTCGTCCTCGGCAGCCGCCTGGTGGAGTTGGCCAGCGCGGCCGGCGAGGACCGCCTCATCGCCGCGGCCGGCCCGGTCCTGCAGCAGCTGCGCGATGCCACCGGCGAGAGTGCCCAGTTGTTCCGGCGGCAGGGCGAATGGCGCGTCTGCGTCGCCTCCGCCGAGCGTCCGGCCGGACTCCGCGACACCATCCCGGTCGGAACCCAGCTCTCAATGCGGGCCGGCTCGGCGGCCCAGTGCCTGCTCGCCTGGGAGGACCACGACCGGCTCCTTAAGGGGCTCCAGAATGCGCGGTTCACCCCGACAGTCCTCGCCGGCGTCCGCCGCCGCGGCTGGGCGCAGAGCCTCGGCGAACGCGAGCCGGGCGTCGCCTCGGTATCCGCTCCCGTGCGTGGTCCGTCGGGCCGCGTGGTGGCGGCTGTCTCAATCTCTGGACCGATGGAGAGGCTGACCCGCCAGCCCGGGCGGATCCACGCCGAGGTCGTCACCGAAGCGGCCCAGCAGCTTACCCTCGCCGTCAGCAAAGCAGCCAACGAGTGACGGCCGGCTCAGCGGCGGCCGTGCCCTGGGCCGTTTTCCTTCGGGGAGTCAACGTCCAGGGCACCACGATTCGCATGGCGGACCTGCTCAAGGCGCTCGAGGGGCTTCCGCTTTCCCATCCGCGCACCCTGCTGGCCTCGGGAAACCTCGTCTGTACTTCGGCGCTCGGGGCGCAGGAACTCAAGGACGCAATCGAACAACGCCTGCGCTCGGCCTTCGGCTACGACGCGTGGGTGGTGGTTCTGCCGGCGGCACGGCTCGCCGAGATTATTGAGGCCTGCCCCTTTCCCGCGGACGACCCTGCGGTGCACGCCTACGTCACCCTGAGCTCGGATCCCGCGGCGGTGGAGGACCTCGCCGCCGCCGCCCGGGCCGCCGGCGAGGCACTCACGCTGCTCGGACCCGACGCCGTCGCCTGGCAGGCGGCGCGGGGAGGAACCCTCGACTCCGGGCTGGGAAAGATCACGGCTAAGGGCCGCTTCAAGGCGACGACGACCACCCGCAACCTGCGGACGCTGGTGAAGGTCCACGCCGCGATGGCGGGCTGACTCCTGTCGCGATGCCGGCGTCCAGCACCCGCACCCACCGCGCGCAGGCAGCCCCGCCGAACCGCTCCGACCGCAGCCTCCGCTGGCCGTTGTCGTCTCCGCACCCGGCTTGTCAGGTGAGCCGCGGCCCGGTCATTTCGTGCGCGCCGCCGCCGCGAGCGCAGCGCGGAAGTCGTTGTACCTGCGGATTTCGGCGGTCACCGGCTGGGCGACCACCGTCTCGGCCACCTTCGCACAAGCGGCGCGGAGCCGGCGCCGCGCCTTGCGGCCGCGGGCCTTAGCCGCGAACCGGGCAATGACCGCGGCAAGTACCGCCAGGAGGATCCCCGCGGCAACACCGCCGGCGATCAGCAGGGTCGGCACCGGGAACCCCTCCATGGACGGAGCGTCGGGGACGTCGAATTGAAGGAATCCCATCGCCGCCATGACCCCGAGCCAGCCGATGCCGACGACGAGGGCGGCCAGCGCCAGCCACTGAAGCAGGCCCACCAGCGGCCACCACCAGGACCTTCGGCCGGTGTCGAGGTTGGTGCCGGCGAGGGCCTGGTCGAGTCCGTCGAGGAGCGTGGGCACGGTCCCGCGCGCCGCCGAGCGGATGGCGGAGCGCCAGGGCTCAACCGCCGATCCCGCTGCGGTGTCGGCGAAGGTCCGCAACGCCTGGTCGACCCGGGCCCGCTGGGCCGGCGCTCCGGAGGGCATCGAGGTCCGCCGCAGGGCTGCGTCGACGTCGCTCCGGCGCAGGTTGAGCCGCCGGAGCGGATCGGAACGAAAGGAACCCAGCCAGCGGGTCACGGGCCAGCCCGTAGCTGCGTGGGCATCACGGCGGTAGGAACGCACAACCGCGTCAACGACGGCGTCGACCCCGGCGGCCGCGGCAAGGCGGGCCGAGAGGTCGGCCTGGGCGGCCTTGCCGGGTATCGGAAGGTCCTCCGGTCCGGCAAACGGAGCAAGCTGTGTGGAGGCCGCCGCGACATCGGCCGCCAGGCGGGCGTTCGCAGCCTGTTTCCGCCCGGCGATCTGCCGGATGGCGCCAGCAAGGTCCTCGAGGCCGTCCCGCGTGCGGGCGGAGACGGGAAAGACCCGCACACCGCGAAGGCCTTCCTCTGCCAGGATCCCGGACAGGGAGGCGGTCACCTGCTCCTGCTGGCGGCCGGACAGCCGGTCCGCCTGGTTCAGCGCGACGAGGGTCACGGCGCCGTGGGAGGCCAGCGGGGCGAGGAAGTCATGATGAAGCGCCGCGTCCGCGTATTTCTGCGGGTCGACGACCCACAGCAGGACGTCCACCTGGCCCGACATGCGTTCGACGACGGTCCGGTGGGCTACGGCGGTCGAGTCGAAGTCGGGAAGGTCAAGCAGGATCAGCCCGCCGGTGTCCGAGCCAAGGAGCGCGGCGTCTGCGGGCATCTCATGGCGTTCATCGACCTCCAGCCAGTCGAGGAGCGGGCCGCTTCCCTCGGCCCCCCACACCACGGCCAGGGGCTTCGAGGTCGTCGGGCGGCGGGCCGCGACCCGCGCCACCTCGGTGCCGCTCAACGCGTTGATCAGTGAGGATTTGCCGCTCCCTGTGGGACCGAAGATTCCAATGACCGTATGGTCGGCGGACAGCGAACGGCGGCTGCTGGCCCGGTCGAGCACACCGAACAGGCCCTGCACGTGTTCGTCGGGAAGCCGCCCTTCGGCGAGCCCTCGCACAGAGTCGAGTGCCTCGAGTTGATTATGCAGACCGCTTCTGGACCCCGCACCGCGGTGCCGGCTCACCGGCTGCCACCGGCCGTGGTGCCTTCGGCGAGATCGGTTCCGGCGAGCCGGCGCGCATAGGCGAAGAGCGCTTCAGGCGGTGTCTGCGCTGCCACCGGGGTGAGGAGGACGATGAACTTTTCCTTTTCATCGTCGAGCAGGGCGCGGCACCGGCGCTCAAGGTTGTCGCGCGCCGTCTTGGCCAGCCGGCGGACGGCGTCCTCGCCGAAGACGGCCTCAAGGAGTTTCTGGCCGACGACGGCCGAGCCGCCGGCGATGCCGATCTCGGCACCGGACAGGCCACCGGTCGACGCAAACACGACCACCATCAGGGCCACCGCCACTCCGTTGACGCCGAAGGAAAGCATCCGTGCGGCGAAGCGCTTGTCGGAGCCTTCGGTGCTGACAAGCTCGAGCAGATCCTGCTGCCACTCCCTCACCTGCCGCGCGGCCTCGGCGGAAAACTCGTCGCTGACATAGGTGCCCCGGCCGGCAAGCAATGCCCGGCCGGCGTCGTCGCTGCGCCACCACTGCTCGGTCTGCTCGAACGCCTTCGCCGACTCCTCGACAATGACCGAGTGCAGCCCGGTCTCGATCGCCGCCGCAACCGTGGTTGCCGGGGCGGGCTGGCCGGTGAAGAACGCGGTGATCCGGTCACGCAGCCATCCCACCCGGGTCTCGATGCCCCGCATGAACTCTCCGGTGCCGACGAAGTCCTGCCAGCGGGCGAGGACCTCCCCACGGAGCATTGTTCCGTCCTCGGTGGAGCGGAGGATTGCAGCCAGGGCCTCCTGGTAGGCGGCCTCAGCCGCCCCTGAAAGGCGGGCAGCGGTCGCCTGCTGGACCTCGGCGGCCTCAGCAACCTCCTCGACGCGTCCAGCGAGAGCGCGCACCGCTCCGGCCAGGGTGCGGCGCGCGATGTCGGTGCGTCCCTCCGCGTCGGCGGCCAGCGCCCCGAGCCAGCGGCGGATGGGATCGACCGACCCGGCGGGGAGCATTCCGTTTTCGTCAAGGCCCGACTCCTGCACGACGAAGATCGGGGCGTGCCCGAGGGACTCGGCTGTGAGGAGGGTCATGAGGTCTTCACGGACCTCCTCCTCCACCCCGGGCGGCACCCGGTCAAGCACCACGGCCAGGAGGATGTCGCGCCGGGCCGCCTCTGCGAGCAACTTCCACGGGACGGCGTCGGCATAGCGGTTGGCTGTGGTGACGAAGATCCAGAGGTCGGCTGCGGCGAGCAGCTGCCCGGCGAGGCGGCGGTTCTCGTCAGCGATTGAGTCGATGTCGGGGGCGTCGAGGATCGCCAGCCCGCGCGGAACTGTTGCCTCACCCTGCAGGAGGAGGGTTCCTGCTGCGGCTCCGACAGCATCCTGGGGGGCGAGTTCGCCCGCACCGGCCTGGACCCGGCTGAGCGACGGCAGAACCCGCTGGGAGGTAAACCATTCGGCTTCGGCGGGGTGGTGGAGCAGGATGGGCTGCCGCGTCGTTGGCCGCACCGCTCCGGTTCGGGTCACCGGGCGCCCGATGAGGGCGTTGACGAGGGTGGACTTGCCGGCCCCGGTCGATCCTCCGATGACGGCGAGAAGCGGAGCGTCGAGCCGGTCGAGCCGCGGAAGAATGTAGTCGTCGAGTTGCGCGGCGGCCGCGGCCGCCGCGGCGCGCGCTGCGGGGGCCCCTGCGAGGGAGAGCGGGAAACCGGCGCCCAGCAGTGCACCATGCACCTCTCGGAGGAATCCCGCTACCCCGCGGGCGTCGGCGGCGGTGAGGGATGCATTCATCTTTCCATTCTGCCAGCTTGCTTACTTTCCTGCTGGAGCAAACTGAATCACCCCAAAACACAAAAACGCCCCGGACATTCGATGAATGTCCGGGGCGTCTTTTCCGATGTCCTTCAATAAGGACGCTCGTGACCCCAGCGGGATTCGAACCCGCGTTACCGCCGTGAGAGGGCGGCGTACTAGGCCGCTATACGATGGGGCCAGTACTTTGATACTGCTTACTGCGAAACTACTTTTACTGCTGTACTACTTTACCTTACGGCTTGCATTTTACTGCGCTGGGGTACCAGGACTCGAACCTAGAATGTTGGTACCAGAAACCAGTGTGTTGCCAATTACACCATACCCCAATGGCACTCTCCGAAGCCCAGTGGTGCAGGCATCCGGGCCGCGTTACCGCTCCGCGCCGAGAAATAACTCTACCGGAAAGATGGCAGGAACTGCAAAACGGCGTCGAGGGAGGTGATCCGGCGCAGCCCCTCCCCCGCCGTTCGGGCCTCCTCCGTTCCGCCCTCCGGGTCCTCGGAGGCCCTCGACGGAGAGGGTGAGCCGGCGGCACGCCGGTCCAGCCAGACGCCGACGAGGCCCGCGGAATCCGCAGCCCGGGCATCGATGGCAGGGTTGTCGCCGACATAGAGGGTGCGGGCGGGGTCCGTGCCAAGGCGCCGGGCCCCTTCATGGAAAATAGCGGGGTCCGGTTTCGCGACGCCTACGGCATCGATCCCCACCAGCACCCGAATCCGGCGCAGCCCGGACCGGTCGAGCTTGGCCCGCTGGTAGTCGTGCACATTGTTGCTCACCGCGCCGTACGGGACGCCCCTTGCCTCGAGCTCGTCGAGGAGGGGCATCACGTCGTCGTACGGCCGGAAATGCAGCGGCAGCGTCGCCTCGTACGCGCTGGTCCACCGGTGGGCGGCCTCTCCCTCAAGGGGATCCGCGATAAAGGCAGCCTGGGCGTGGCGGGCGCGCCGAAGCCGCTGCTCGGCGAACGTCAGCTGGCCGGCGAGGAAGGCTTCGTAGTGGCCCAGGGGGTCCGTGGTGAAGAGCCGCTTGTATTCCATCCAATCGTCATCGCTCAGATGCCCGAAGGCATCCCCCGCGATGTGGTGGAGGGTCCTGCCCATGGCAGTCTCAAGGTCGACGAGCGTGTCATCGATGTCGAAGAGCACTCCCTCGATGACCGGCGCCCCCTCCCCCGGACCCGCGCTCATTAGCCGTTTGCCCCGGCGAAGGCGCGGATCCGTGCCAGGGAGGAGTCGCGGCCGAGAATGACCATTGACTCGAACAGGGGCGGGGAGATGCGCCGGCCCGACACGGCGGTGCGCACGGGGCCGAACGCAAGCCGGGGCTTGAGGCCGAGGTCGTCCACCAGGGCAGCCCGCAGGGCACCCTGAATCGACTCTGCGTCCCAGTCGGTCACGGCTTCCAGAGCCTCGCGCGTCTTGGCAAGGACCGCGGCGAGGTTGTCCGGCAGGCCCTTCCGCGCGTCGTCGGCGACGTCGATGGCGTCGTCGTCCTTGAAGAGGAAACCGAGCATCTCGGGGGCTTCACCGAGCAGGGTGATCCGTTCCTGAATAAGCGGCGCGGCCTCGGCGATGATTCTTTCCTCGCGCTCGGTCACCGGATGTCCAATCAGTCCGGACGCCTGGAGATAGGGGACGAGGCGTGAGCGGAAGTCCGCCGGATCGAGCAGCCGGACATGGGTGCCGTTGATCGCCTCGGCCTTCTTGAGGTCGAAGCGCGCGGGGTTGGCCAGGACGTCGCGGACGTCGAACTTCTCGACCAGCTGCTCGACGCTGAAGATGTCCTCATCAGCGGAGAGGCTCCAGCCCAGCAGCGACAAGTAGTTGAGCAGCCCCTCGCGGATGAACCCGCGGTCGCGGTGGAGGAACAGGTTCGACTCCGGGTCGCGCTTGGACAGCTTCTTGTTGCCCTGGCCCATGACATAGGGCAGATGCCCGAACAGCGGCATATAGCGCGCGACGCCGATATCGATCAGGGCGCGGTAGAGGGCGATCTGCCGCGGGGTGGAGGAGAGCAGGTCCTCGCCGCGCAGCACATGGGTGATACCCATCAGGGCGTCGTCGACGGGATTGACGAGCGTGTAGAGCGGCGCTCCATTAGCCCGGACGACAGCGAAGTCGGGAACGCTGCCGGCCCTGAAGGTAATCTCACCTCGCACCAGGTCGGTGAACGTGATGTCCTCATCGGGCATCCGCAGCCGGAGCACCGCGCCCCGGCCCTCACTGCGGAACGCCTCGCGCTGGACCTCGGTGAGGGTGCGGTCGAAGTTGTCGTAGCCGAGCTTGACGTCGCGCCCGGCAGACCGGTGGCGGTCCTCGACCTCCTCGGGTGTGGAGAAGGATTCGTAGAGGTGCCCGGCCTTCACGAGTTTCGAGATCACATCCTGGTAGAGGTCCCCCCGCTGCGACTGCCGGTACGGTTCATGGGGGCCGCCCACCTCGACGCCCTCGTCCCAGTCAATGCCGAGCCAGCGCATGGCGTCGAGCAGCTGGTTGTAGCTTTCCTCACTGTCGCGGGCGGCGTCGGTGTCTTCGATCCGGAAGATCAGCTTGCCGCCGGTGTGCCGGGCGTACGCCCAGTTGAAGAGGGCGGTACGGATCAACCCGACGTGCGGTGTGCCCGTGGGTGACGGGCAGAACCGCACGCGGACCGGGGTTGAGTCATTGACAGTGGGAATCTCGGCTGCAGTAGTCATGATGGGCCAATTCTAGTAGCCGGACCCTTCGCCCCCGGCCACCGGGCGCGGCAGCCGCAGCAGTCAGCGGCGGGCGGGGTTTGAAAGCCGCCCGATCCCCTCGATCTCGACCTCGTAGCGCTGTCCCTCGCTGATAAGCCCCACCCCTGCCGGCGTACCGGTGAGGATGATGTCGCCGGGAAGCAGGGTGAAGGCCTGGGACACGTAGGAAACGAGTTCCTTGGCTCCCCAAATCATCTGGCTGGTCGAGCCGTCCTGGCGCAGCTCGCCGTCGAGGCTTCCCTTGACCGCGAGGTTTTCGGGGTCAAGCTCGGTCTCGATCCACGGCCCGATCGGGCAGGAGGTGTCAAAGCCCTTGGCCCTCGCCCACTGGTCGTCGGTGCGCTGGGCATCGCGCGCGGTGAGGTCATTGGCACAGGTGTAGCCGAAGACAACGTCGTCGACCCGCTCGAGGGGCACGTCCTTGCAGATCCGCCCGATGACGATGGCCAATTCCGCTTCGTAGGAGATCTCGTCCGAGAAGGACGGAAGGAGGATGGGGTCGCCGGGCCCGATGACGGAGGTGTTCGGCTTGAGGAACATCAGCGGAGCCGGCGGGACCTCATTGCCGAGTTCGGCGGCGTGGTCCGCGTAATTCCTGCCGATTCCCACCACCTTGCTGCGGGGAATCACCGGGGCCAGCAGGCGCACATCGGCCAGCAGGTGCCGCGCGCCAGTGAGCTGGATGCCGGAGTAGAAGGGGTCACCGTTGATGACCGCGAGCTCTTCGCTGCCGTCGGGGCCTTCGACGACGCCGAACATTGGATCGTTATCTACAACAAACCGGGCTATACGCATTGTCCTAGGCTACAGGCTCATTCCAGCCGACCCCGGGCAGCGGAAAGGCCGTGAACTCGCCCCCCAGGAAGCGGGTTCACGGCCCTTATCACACTGCCGGACAGGTCCGGCCAGGTTTTTTCTTTACTTCCAATCGGTTCCCTTTGGAACCGACCAGAGAAAGAATCAGTACGGCCAGTTGTTCACGCGATCGGTGCTGACGGTCGTCGAACCCGACTTCGTCGAGGTCGAGCCAGCGGCCACGGCTGCAGAGCTTCCGGCGGTGACGAAAAGTACCGACAGCAGGAGCGCGGAGGTGAGCTTCTTCATAATTTGTCCTCAAGGTGAGATGGAAGCACAAGACAAAAGCGGTCTTCTGCATTGCTATAGCAGATTCAGTCTACGAAATGTCGCTCCGCCACACCAGTCACAAACGTAACATTTTTTGACTATTTAATTTCGGGGGTCCATGCTGGCCTTCACTGGACGCCCGACCGCGCGGCGCCCACGTAGTTGGACGGTGCCGTCAGGCACCCTCCGCGAGCCGAAGGTGGTGAAGGCCCTGCAGGAAACGCCAGGGGAACAGGTCCTCCTCGAACTTCAGGCTCGAAGCGCGTGGAACCAACGGGACTACGAGCTTGCGAGGCGGATCGCCGAACAGGCAGCCGGACTTGCAGCCGACCTCGACGATGACAACGCCTGGTGGAACATGACGTTTCTTCAGGCGGAATGCCTGCGCAAGCAAGGCTTGATGAACGAGTCGGTGATTGTCGGACGCACTCTTCAAAACCACCCCGTCACTGCCCAGTCAACGGCGCTCGCCGTGAGGGTGGCGACCCTCGTCTCATTCGCACTCCAGGGTTGTGGAGCCCTAAGGGAGGCGGTCGCCGAAGCGCGGGGAGCCGCCGCACAGGCGTCGCTCGCGCCGGGGCAACAGGAACTGCACATTGAGGCGCAGAATGCGTTGATCGCGGCGCTTGCGGACAGCGACCAGCTGAACGACGCCTGGACCGAATGCCTCGTCCTGGCTAATTTACTCGAAGAAAATGCGAGCAAGCAGACCGCGGGCATGAGCTACTGGGCCATTGGCAACGTGGCATTCCTCCTCCAGCGCGTCGAAGATGGAACCAAATATCACCGCCTCGCTGCTGAGAACCTCTCACCGACCAACGACCTTGACCTGTGGGCACGCTTCAACCGTGCTTCCGCTGCGCTGCGCCTTGCAGCGGGCGTCGTCGAGCCCGAGACCCTTGAATGCATCGACCGCGCAGAAATGGCCAGCTCAATTGTCGGGGGCAGTGAACGGGACCGGCTCGAACTGGCACTGACCCGCGCGCACTGGCTCGTACTGACCGGCCAGTTCGATGCGGCGATCGAACGACTGCGGGCAGTGACCTCCCAGGAGTCCCTGCTCGCTACCCACACCGCCGCCGAAGCCCGCTTCCTGCTGGGCCAGGCATATAACGCCCGGCATATCGAACTCGAAGCCCTGCTGAACCTCGAAGCGAGTGAGCAGCTCTTCGTCCAGTCCGGCGCCAATGACCGGGCCGCCGCCGCACGGCAGCTCATCCACCAGGTCCAGGGCGGCTGATCGAAGCGGCCGGCTCGAGCCACGGCACACCCGCCGACCGCCGTCCAGCGCTACGAATTCCCCTCTCAGCGAAGCGGACTTGCGGTTCAGGGTAGCTAGTTGTGTAGAGTCTTCTTTAAGCCCTGGCCGGGCTGGGCGTTTCCCCCCATTACTCCCACCCCGGCTGGGGCCTCTACATTTAAGCGCCACTCCGCCGGTGACCCAATCGACTGCGGACCACCAGCTCCCGCTCCCCCGGCTCCGGCCCGGATTTTGTCGTGAGGAGCTCCGCCTGAGGGCGGGCCATGGTGCCGGTGTTGCGCGCATCCCACGGCGTGCGCTGCCATCGTGGCGAAATCAAGGTCCGACGCCGTTCGGAGAGATTCCTGTCGGTGATCTCTGATATAACAAAGTTTCCGTCCTTCAATGGAGAAGTGGTGCAATGCAACGTGCGCCCCAAAGGGTGCTGCTGTTGCCGTATGGATGCTGGGGAGCATATGTCTAACTCGATCACCGGAACCTGCTCTTTCGAGCCGGAACAAAGTCCTGCCCGCAAACGTAGATGGGGCGCGGAACGCCGCTCCGAGCCGCAAATGGTCCGCTGAATTTCGACACGGGATGGTTGGGGGACCGATGACCGACGAAATATTGCTCCACGACGACGCAGAAATGCTTGAGGCAGGCCCCGAGCCTGCCGCCGATGAACACCGGCGTGGTGAACAGACGCTTTCGCGGGATGGGATCACAGTGATCACGCTTCCCGCCGGAGAGCATGTGTCCCGGCGGCTGGCCGAATCCAGGGCGGAGGAGGCCCGTGCGCTCGCAGCGGGCGTGCCCCGACCCCTGCTGATCGATATCCGGGGCGTGAAGTCGATCGACCGCGATGCGCGCGCCGTCCTGGGCGCGGCCCAGATGTCGGCGGCGGTTGCCCTCCTGGGTGCCAGCCCGGTGGACCGCGTGCTGGGCAACTTCGTGATGGGAAGCCAGGAGCCACGATGCCCTGTGGCCTTCTTCGCATCGCGCAGCGAGGCGCTTGCATGGCTGGCGGGCTTCCTGCCGGTACCCTGAAAAAGATGAACGCCGAAAATAAGGATCCGCGGCTGGGCCAGCTGGTCGACAGTATCGTGCGCCTTTCGCGCGGCGAGTTGAGCAGCCGCATTGAGCCCTCTGAGGCAAGGGATGAAGTCGACGCGGTGATCACCGGCTTCAACCTGCTCGCCGAGGAACTCGAACAGGTCTACGACCAGTTCGAGAAGCGGGTTGAAAGCCGGACGGCGATGCTTCGCCAGGCCCACCGGGATATGAAGAAGATGGCAATGTCCGACGCCCTCACCGGCCTCGCGAACCGGGTGGCCTTAATGGAAGCCCTTGAGACCGCACTGGCCGAGGCCGCGGATGGGGCTCCCCCGCCGGCGCTGATCCTGCTTGACCTCGATTCATTCAAGAACGTCAACGACCGCTTCGGGCATGACGCGGGCGACCGCGTGCTCCAGGAGGTCGGCGTCCGGCTCAATGGTGTGGTGCGTGCGAGCGATGTCGTCGCGCGCCTCGGCGGCGACGAGTTTGCCATCCTCCTTCCAGCGGCCAGCATGGAGATCTGCATGCGCGTCGCACGCCGCGCCCTCGAAGTCCTTGGGGAGATCATCGAACTGGAGGACCTCCAGGTTCATTCGAGGGCGAGCATCGGGGTGCGGCTTGGTGATCCCCAGCAGAGCGCGGATGACCTGCTGCTCGATGCCGACACAGCCATGTACGCCGCAAAGCGAGAAGGCCGCAACATCATCAAGGTGTTCGAACCGGTGATGCAGTACTCCCGGCAGCTCCGTAGTCAGATGGCGGCGGAGCTCCGAGCCGCCGTCCGCCGTGACGAACTGGTTCTTCACTTCCAGCCGCTGGTTGAACTTGCGACAAGCCGCATCATTGGGCTTGAGGTGCTCGTGCGTTGGCAGCACCCGGTGCGCGGGCTCATCCCGCCGGACGTCTTCATCCCCCTCGCCGAGGAAATCGGAGTCATCCACGACCTCGACCGGTGGGTGATGTCGACGTCCCTACGCCACCTCGCCGAATGGCGCCGTGATCTCCAGCTCGACGACGACTTCCAGCTTCAGGTGAACCTCTCGGCTGTTGAGCTGAAGCAGCTGGACCTGGTCGACTTCGTCCGGGGCCTGCTGCGGGAAACGGGCGTCCCTGCCTCCTGCCTGGTCATCGAGATCACCGAATCGGCGATCGTGACGCGGGGCGAAGTGGAGATGTACTCGCTTCTCAGTCTGCAGCAGCTTGGCGTGGGAATCGAGATCGACGACTTCGGGACCGGCTATTCCTCAATCAGCTACCTGCGCGAGTTGCCCGTCAGTATGGTGAAGGTTGACCGCTCGCTTCTTGTCGACCTTGACACCAAACCCGGCCAGTTCGGGTTTGTCTCCGCCGTGCTTCAGCTGATCCGGGCGGCCGGACTTGAGGCTGTGTGCGAGGGCATCGAGACAAAGGAACAGGCCGACCAGCTGCGGGCCATGGGCTGCGCCAGCGGCCAGGGATACTACTTCAGCAGACCTCTGCCCATCGAGGAGATCAAGGCCCTGCTCGCTACGCACAGGTTCCTCAGCCTGCCGGCCTAGGCCTCGCGGCAACTCTCCAGCCCCGCGCGTGAAGCCCTTGGGCGGCACAACGGTGATGCTGCGCCGCCCAAGGAATGGAATCTAGACCAGCCGGGTCAGCCAGCCATGGATATCCTCGGCAGCGCCGGTCTGGATTCCCAGCAGTTGGCTGCGGATGGACATGGTCACCTCGCCGGGAAGGGCATCGGGTGCACCGATGATTTCCTCGCCGTCCTTCAGCTGCCCGATCGGGGTGATCACCGCTGCCGTGCCGCAGGCGAAGACTTCGGTGATGTCACCGGAGGCAATGCCGTCACGCCACTCGTCGAGAGTGATCTTGCGCTCGACGACATTCATGCCGCGGTCCCGGCCCAGCTGGATCACCGAGGAGCGCGTCACACCTTCGAGGATGGTGCCGGACAGCGCCGGAGTGACCAGCGAGCCGTCCTTGAACACGAAGAACACGTTCATGCCGCCGAGCTCTTCAACGGCGTTGTCATTGAACTGATCGAGGAAGAGCACCTGCTTGCAATCGTTGGCTTCCGCCTCAAGCTGGGCTGCGAGAGAGGCCGCATAGTTGCCGCCGCATTTCGCCGCGCCGGTCCCGCCCCGTCCGGCGCGGGCGAAGTTCCGGGAGACCCAGATCGAAACCGGCTTCAGCTCTCCGCCGAAGTAGTTTCCTGCAGGCGAGGCGATGACCCGGAAGGAAACCTCCCGTGCGGGCCGGACACCCAGGAACGCCTCAGTGGCAATCATGAAGGGTCGCAGGTACAGGCTTTCTCCATCACCGGTAGGGATCCAGTCACGGTCCGCTGAAACCAGCTGGCGCAGGGATTCGAGGAAGATCGGTTCCGGAAGCTGGGGAAGGGCCAGTCGGGCCGCCGACCTGTTGAGGCGTGCGGCGTTGGCGTCCGCACGGAAGGTCCAGATTGAACCATCGGCATGGCGGTAAGCCTTCATGCCCTCGAAAATCTCCTGGCCGTAGTGCAGTACGGCGGCGGCGGGGTCGAGTGCTATGGGGCCGTACGGCTCGACCCGGGCATTGCTCCAGCCACCCTCTCCATCGGCGTCGACCGAAAAGTCTACGATCGCTGTGTGGTCGGTGAAGTGGTTGCCGAACCCCGGATTGGCGAGGATGGCCTCGCGCTGCTCCACGGTCTTCGGAGTTGGAGAGAGATGCTGGGCGAACTCCAGATCGGTGGCTGTCATGATTCCTCCGCGCGTGACCTGCTCCGTGCGGAGCGGCGCTCCGGGAGGCTATTCGGTCAGTGATCAGGGCCGGCTGCTTCGCCGACGCTGGGTTAATGGTTCCTAACCACCTTAGGACAATGCGGCCGCAATCGCATCGCCCACCGCCGACGTCGTGCGCGGTTCTCCGGAGCGTCCGGCAATGTCGGCCTCAACCGCGTGCTCGATGCGTTCGGCTGCGGCATCCTGGCCCAGGTGCCGCAGCAGCAGCGCCGCCGATAGGATGGCGGCCGTAGGATCAGCCTTCTGCTGACCTGCGATGTCAGGGGCCGAGCCGTGGACCGGCTCGAACATTGAGGGGGCCGTGCGGTCCATGTTGAGGTTTCCGGAGGCCGCCAGGCCAATCCCTCCACTGATTGCCGCGGCGAGATCGGTGAGGATGTCGCCGAAGAGATTGTCTGTGACAATGACGTCGAACCGTGAGGGATCGGTTACGAGGAAGATTGTCGCCGCATCGACGTGCAGGTAGTCGTGGGTGACTTCGGGGAACTCCGCCGCGACCGCCTCCACAGTCCGCTTCCAAAGATGGCCCGCGAAGACCAGCACGTTGTGTTTGTGGACCAGGGTCAGCTTCCGGCGAGGGCGCTCGCTCGCGCGACGGAAGGCGTCCCGCACTACGCGTTCCACTCCGTGCGCTGTATTGAGCGAGACCTCGGTGGCAATCTCATGCTCCGTACCACCACGCAGGGTGCCTCCATTGCCCGCGTAGGGGCCCTCGGTGCCCTCCCGTACCACGACGAAATCGACGGCGCCGGGGGCGGCCAGTGGCGAATCCACCCCCGGGTACAGCTTGGAGGGGCGCAGATTGACGTAGTGGTCAAGTTCGAACCGCAGTTTGAGCAGCAGTTCACGCTCAATCAGCCCTGAGGGTATCCGCTTATCCCCTGGCGCCGCCCCCACCGCTCCAAAGAGGATTGCATCGTGGGCACGCAGCCGGATGAGGGTTTCCTCCGGAAGCGTCTCCCCGGTGACGAGCCAGTGCTGGGCGCCGAGGGAGTATTCGGTAAGTGCAAGTTCCACCTCATCGGGCAGTACCGCTGAGAGCACCTTCACCGCTTCCGCCGTGACTTCCGGGCCAATGCCGTCTCCGGGGATGATCGCGAGGTCGATTCGAGCAGTTGAGGCGTCCATCGACCCAGATTACGAAGTGGGCTCCCCTGCGGATAATCAGTCTCATTTTGTGAGACATCGGTGCATGGGGTCACCGGGTCCGATCACGATGCCGCTCGCACTGCACAAACAAGGACGGGCACCCTTTCGGGTGCCCGTCCCCTTAGTACTGCCTGATTCGTTCCTGCTAGATGCTAGCGTTCCGCTTCCGCTCAACGGCCCGGCCAGCCACCAGGCCCGCAGCGGTCAGGCTTGCCACGACAAGCCCTCCCAGCCATACCTGACCTGGGTCATCCGATGCCGCGGTCGCAGCCGACTGAACATTGAGGCCCTGGTTCGTACGAACCGTCCCCGTTGAAGCCGGCACGACCACTGTCCGCACCGTGACGGTGCCCGAAGTCTTCACTGGGACCGTTGTGACAGTTTTCCCTGGCACGACTGGGGCATGGGGAGCCTGCGGTACCTGAGGAGATTCTGGTGCCGAGGGAGTCTCCGGAGTTCCGGGGAGTTGCGGGTTCCCCTCGCCGGGGTTCTCACCGCCGGGGTTCTCACCGCCGGGGTTCTCACCGCCGGGGTTCTCACCGCCGGGGTTCTCACCGCCGGGGTTCTCACCGCCGGGGTTCTCACCGCCGGGGTTCTCACCGCCGGGGTTCTCACCGCAGTCGTCTTTGCCCTCGCCGGTGTTGTTCTCCCCGCCGTTGTTGCCCTCGCCGGTGTTGTTCTCCCCGCCGTTGTTGTCGCCGCAGCCGTTCCCGTTGCCGTTACCGGGGCCGTTCCCGTTGCCGGGGTTTTCACCGCAGTCGTCTTTGCCCTCGCCGGTGTTGTTCTCCCCGCCGTTGTTGCCCTCGCCGGTGTTGTTCTCCCCGCCGTTGTTGTCCCCGCATCCGTCACCGTTGCCGCCACCGTTGTTGTCGCCAGGGCCGTTCCCGTTGCCGTTGCCGGGGTTGTCGCCAGGGCCGTTCCCGTTGCCGTTGCCGGGGTTGTCGCCAGGGCCGTTCCCGTTGCCGTTGCCGGGGTTGTCGCCAGGGCCGTTCCCGTTGCCGTTGCCGGGGTTGTCGCCAGGACCGTTCCCGTTGCCGGGGTTGTCGCCGCCGCCGTTGTTGTCACCGCCGCCGTTGTTGTCACCGCCGCCGTTGTTGTCGTCGGGGCCGTTCCCGTTGCCGGGGTTGTCGCCGCCGCCGTTGTTGTCACCGCCGCCGTTGTTGTCGTCGGGGCCGTTCCCGTTGCCGGGGTTGTCGCCGCCGCCGTTGCCGGGGTTGGTATCACCGCCGCCGCCGTTGCCGGGGTTGCTGTCACCACCGCCGCCGTTGCCGTTGCCGCCGTTGTTGTTGCCGTTGCCTCCGCCAGGATTACCAGCATTTGGCTTGCCGCCGGTTGCATTGCCTACCTGGGCTGGAGATGCAGGAACGGTCGGCACCGCCGGAGCAGCTTCAGCCGGGGCTGCCGGAACGGCAGGAATGACGGCATCGACTGGAGTAGCCGGCACCGCTGGGACGGCAGGAGCAACAGGCGCCAACGGAGCGGCGGGCTCTGCCGGAACCACCGGAGCGGCGGGCTCCGCCGGCACCACAGGAGCGACCGGCGTTGTGGGCTGGGCGGGCGTTGCCGGCTGTACCGGTGCTCCCCCCTGGCCGCCACCGGAACAGTTTGCCCCGTTGCCTGCCGAGGCCTGTGCGCCGATGCCAGTGACGCCTGCCGAGTGGCAGGCATTATTCTGCGGAGGCGGTGCAGCGTAGGCGGGAGCGGTGGTGGCAGCGAAGGCGAAGCCTACGAGCCCGACAGTTGTAAGGATTGATTTCATGGCAGCTCTCCAACCAGATGGGGGCTTAACTGACCACTCCTGGGGGGATGAAATGCGG
Source organism: Arthrobacter zhaoguopingii (assembly GCF_009828605.1). NCBI lineage: Bacteria > Bacillati > Actinomycetota > Actinomycetes > Micrococcales > Micrococcaceae > Arthrobacter > Arthrobacter zhaoguopingii. The sequence goes on from NZ_WIAE01000007.1 coordinate 93,722, forward strand.
TGACGAATGGCGTTGCAAAAGACCGCTCGAATGCCGTGTGAGACCGACTCAAAACCTTGATGTTTCCCCAGCAGAATCATCAGTTCTTGATTACTTACTCAGGCTAGAAATGGCCTACGGGATAGTCGCGAGTGGTCAATACTCGACTGTTTTGGATGACTCCGAGTAATTACTCGAATTGCTACGCTTGCCTCGCTGAGAAGTACGTGGCGGTTCAAAAGCGCGTATCTTCAGCTTCAATGGGGTATCGATCCATCTACCCGGCGGGCTTGAGCCTGACACTTGACAGGGCTTCGGATAGTGTGAGCGCAAGCGACATGGGGAAGGGACGCCGTGAGCAAGCAAGACGTTAGCTGGGCCGGGTTCGGCGGCACAGCGGTCGTCGCATCGCCAAGCGATGAGGACGGCCAAGATCTCTGTGCCATTTTGCAGCAGGCCGGCTACGCCGCGGTCTCAGTAAGTTCAGGTTCGGCCCTCCTGGGGACCCTCCGTCAAAGCACGCCCGACATTGTTTTCCTCGACCTTCAATTGGCCGACGAAAGCAGCCGTGCACTCCTTGGCGTCCTCGAATCCGATTCCCGCTTCGCCGGACTTCCGGTCATCCTCCTCCTGCCCGACAGTGCGCCGTTGGAGCCTGGCGGGCTGCTCGAGAATCCGATCACCGATTTCGTTTTTAGGCCATATCAGGAGCGCGAGATCATTCAGCGCGCGGCGTCCGCCATCGCCCGACGCCGCCAGCACCGCGTACAGCGCGAGTCTGCGTCGCTGCTGCGCGAACGGATGCGCGAGATCTCCGCAGGCATCCGCGCCACCAACAGCCTCGAAACCATGGTCGGAAACTTCCTCGCCGGGCTCGGCCGCGCACTGGGCTCGGACTCGGTCTTCCTCCAGATTTTCCCCGACGACCGCGTGGCGGACCTGAGTTCACACTGGTCAAGTGCCGACGCTGACCCAATGGAAGTTCCTTCCCTGGCCCACTCCGGAAGGGCCAAAGCCCTAGCGCTCCGGCTGTGGGAGAGCTCCACCGGCGAACGCTTCCCTCCTGCGGAGGACTCCGCATCGGCGGGCACATCGGTCTTCGAGGATCTCGAGGACCTCTCCGGCATCACGAGCGGCGTCGTCGTCGCCCTTGGGGAGGGCACCACGCCGTTCGGGCTTGTCTGGCTGATCAATAACCACCGGCCCCTCGAGTGGACCCCGGTGGAGAATTCGCTGACCCAGCACGTGCTCGGCAACTTCGCCCACGGCCTGATCCAGGGTCAGCTGATCGCGCGGCAACAGCAGGCTGTAGAGAAACTCCGGCGCCTCAATAAGGCCAAGAGCGACTTCGTGGGAACGGTCAACCACGAACTGCGCACACCGCTCGCCTCAATGGCAGGCTACCTCGAGATGATCCTCGATGGCTCTGGCGGTCCGCTGCCCGAAGGAGCGCGGCGCATGCTCGAGACGGTCGAGCGCAACACGACCCGGCTCCGCGACCTGATCGAGAACATCACGGCCCTCTCGCCCACGCTCGACGAGCCGCACGGCCACCTCTCCGTGGACCTCGGCCATGTCGTTGCCGCAGCCGCCGGGGACCTCTCTGCCGCCGCGACGGCGAAGAACGTGGCTCTTCTCTGCCCGCCCAGCGAAGCGAGCATCCTCGTCGCCGGCCACTACGACCAGCTTAAGGAAGCAGTCGGGCTCGTCATCTCCAATGCTGTGAAGTTCACCGGCCCGGGCGGCGTGGTCGAGGTCAACACCCTCTGCCGTTCCACCGCCGGCCCGGCCGAAGTTGTCGTGCGGGACACCGGTATCGGTATCCCCGAAGCCGACATCCCCCGCCTCTTCGAGAGCTTCTTCCGCGCCTCGAATGCCACCGACGGCGCCGTCCCCGGCGCCGGGGTTGGACTGGCGATAGCGCAACGAACAGTGAACGCCCACAATGGTTCAATCACCGTCGACTCCACTGTCGGAGAAGGGACCACCGTGCGCATCGAAATGCCGCTGAAGGCTCCATCCACGGTCGTATCCCACAGCTAGCTGCCGGCATCGCCGGCGCCTTCGATTTGCACCCTGCCAAAGATCGATGAGGATGGGTATATGAACGATTACGAGCAGGCGCCTGACCGGACACGCCTCGATAAGGGAACTCTGTTCGCTTACCTCGACACCCATCTGCTGGGTGCCACGAACGGAGTCCGCCTCTTCGAAGCGGCCAGCCGTTCCTGGGACGGCACGGCAAGCGGTGCCGAGCTCGCCGAAATGGCGCGCGGCATCTCCGGAGAACGGGACACGCTCGTACGGCTCATCCACGCACTGGGACACCGCCCCGGCAGACTGAAGATGGCGGCAGCCCACACCGGCTCCCTGATTTCGTCGGTGAACCCGATCAACCTCCTGCGGCGGAGATCCGGCGAAGGAGCCCAGCTGGAGTTCGAAGCTCTCCAGTCCCTCCTGCGCGGGAAGGAAGCGCTCTGGGACACGCTGCTCTTTGTGGCTGGCACGCCCGCCGGCAGGCGCGAACCGGCGCTCGATCCCACTGAACTTGAACGGCTCCTGAAGGCCGCCCGGGAACAGCAGCAAACGGTCGCCCGGATCATGCGGGAGACGGCCGTCGAGCGGTTCTTCTCGAACTAAGGCATTGCGGCCCGGCTGCTACCCCTCGCTCGGCTCCTCGTACTTCGGGAAGATTGGCGCTGGGGCAGGAAGTTCAGTGCCCGGCAGCAGCGCCGTCGCGAGTGCCGCGAAGGCCCGCAGCGGGTCGGCGTCAGAGGTGCCCTGTCCCAGCACCGTGAGGAGCCGGGCGGCGCTCGTCGGCATCACCGGCTGGGAAAGCACTGCGACGATTCGCAGCACTTCCAGGGTCACGTAGAGAACGGTGTTCATGCGTTCTGGGTCGGTCTTGCGGAGCACCCACGGCTGCTGCTCGGCGAAGTAGGCGTTGGTGTCTCCCAGTACGGTCCACATCGCCTCCAGCGCGCGGGAAAACTCCTGCTTCTCGAAGGCCGACCGGCACGTTTCCAGGAGCGCCCCGGCGTCGGCGAGCAGCGCGGTGTCGGCCTCGGTGAAGGGACCCGGCGACGGCACGAGTCCGGCACAGTTTTTGGCAACCATCGACAGGGAGCGCTGCGCGAGGTTGCCGAAGTTGTTCGCCAGGTCCGAATTCATCCGGCCCACCACCGCCTCATGGCTGTAGGAGCCGTCCGCGCCGAAGGGAACCTCGCGCAGGAGGAAGAAACGGACCTGGTCCAGGCCGTATTGCTCCACCCAGTCCTGAGGCGCCACGGTGTTGCCCAGCGACTTGGACATCTTGACCCCCTTGTTGTGGAGGTGGCCGTGAATCATGACGCGCTTGGGCAGTTCAAGGCCGGCGGACATGAGGAACGCCGGCCAGTACACGGCATGGAAGCGCGAGATGTCCTTGCCGATGACATGTACGTCGGCGGGCCAGTACTTCCGGAACGACTCCGACTCCGTATCCGGGAACCCTGCACCGGTCAGGTAGTTGGTGAGGGCGTCCACCCAGACGTACATGACGTGCTTCTCATTTCCCGGCACCGGCACTCCCCACTCGAAGGTGGTGCGGCTGATGGAGAGGTCCTGCAGGCCGCCGCGAACGAAGCTGATGACCTCATTGAAGCGGGACTGCGGCGCGCCGAACTCGGGGTTCTTCTCGTAGAAGTCGAGGAGCCGCTGCTGGTAGGAGCCCAGCCGGAAGAAGTAGCTTTCCTCCTCGGTCCACGTGACCTCGGTGTCGGTCTCCGTGGCGTAGCGGATGCCGTCCTCGCGCAGTTCGGTCTCGTCCTCCGGCCAGAAGGCTTCGTCCCGGACGGAGTACCAGCCCGCATACTTATCCAGGTAGATGTCCCCGTTCGCTTCCATCCGGCGCCAGATCTCCGAGGCGGCCGCATAGTGGTCCTCGTCGGTGGTGCGGATGAAACGGGTGTAGGAGATCCCGAGGGAGTCGTTCATCGCCCGGAAGGCCTTCGCGTTTCGCGTTGCCAATTCCCGGACCGGAATGCCTTCCTTGTCCGCCGTCTGCTGCATCTTCAGCCCGTGCTCGTCGGTGCCGGTGAGGAAGCGGACGTCATAGCCGTCAAGCCGCTTGAACCGGGCCATGGCGTCGGTAGCGATCGTCTCGTAGGCGTGGCCGATGTGCGGGACGCCGTTGGGGTAGGAGATCGCCGTGGTGATGTAGAACGGAGTGTTTGAACCGGGAGAAGTCACTCTACGAAATTACCCTGTCCGCCGTCGAAACCCGATTCCGTTCCGGGTGTGCCGCGGGTGGGGCGGCTCACCGCACCGCGTCCCGGCCGAGCACGGCATGGACGCCCCACACCTCGTTGGCGATCTGCGTGACGCGCAGGTCAACCACGGTGCTCGCCAGCGCCAGGGCCTTCGTCCGATCCAGCCCGTACAGGGACTCCATCCACGTCAGCATCGCGCTCAGTGCTTCGGCGCTGGCCGCGTTCAGGTCGGAGTCGAAACCGAAGGTGATCCGGGCGGTGGGCGTGACCGCATGGATCGACTGCAGCGCCGGATCCTCCGCCAGGTCCAGCACCAGTTCCGAGGTCATGGGGCACTCGATCGCCGTACCGCCCACTTCCCCGTCCCCCTGGCGGGCGTGCCCGTCTCCCACGCAGAGCATCGCTCCGGGAACGGTCACCGGCAGGTAGAGGACCGACCCGGCGGTGAGCTCGCGGCAGTCGATATTGCCGCCGCCGGCGGCCCGTGGCGGGACTGTCGGGAAGTCCCCCGGCTCGTTGGGTGGCATGCCGACGACGCCGAGGAACGGGCTCAGCCCAACCGCATGCCCCAGCTGATTCACTCCCGTGCCCTGTTCGGGATCAAGGTCCCACAGGAGCCACTGGGGCTCGGCCTCGTCCATCCCGAGCGCACGGGCGAGGGCGTCCCGACGGTGGCCGGCGATCGTCCATCCCCAGTCCCCCGGTGTCAGGGCGGTGAAGGACACCGCAAGCACGTCACCCGGCACCGCTCCCCGGACCGCGATGGGGCCGGTCAGGCAGTGGCCCAGGCGGTCGGGGAACATCAGCGGTTTCGCCTCCCCCGGCGACGTCGGGGCCTCCAGGTGGCCCGCAGCGTCGAGGGAGGACACCACGACCGTGTCGCCCGGGTCGACCTCCAGCACGGGAGGACCCGACCGGTTGAACGACTGCAGGACCGTGCCGCGTCCGGCGGGAAGGGTGTGGACCGTCATCGGCTTCCTTTCGAAACGGCTGAAGGTCGGGCGTGCAGGGCTGGGTGTACTGCTAGGACTGCAGGTCGACCTCGCGCGCCACCGTTGCGCCGATCTCGGCCTTGACGGCGTCCAGCACGTTCTGGGGAACCGCGCTGTCCAGGGTCAGCAGGGACAGCGCCTGGCCGCCCTCCTTGTTCCGTGCCACCTGCATGCCCGCGATGTTGATGTCCTCCTCACCAAGCAGCCGGCCGAGGGCGCCGATCACGCCCGGACGGTCGGTGTACAGCAGCACCAGGAGATGCTCGCTGATCGGAATCTCGAGGTCGTACCCGTTGACGCCGACGAGCTTCTCGATCTGCTTGGGGCCGGTGAGGGTTCCGGCGACCGAGATCTGGGATCCGTCCGAGAGCGCGCCGCGGATCCGCAGGACATTGCGGTATTCCTCCGATTCCGACGTCGTCGTCAGCCGGGTGGCGATTCCCCGCTGCTCCGCGAGCACCGGGGCGTTCACGTACGACACCTGATCCGAGACGATGTCGGTGAACACACCCTTAAGCGCGGCAAGTTCAAGGGCCTTCACATCCAATGAGGCGATTTCGCCGGCGACCTCGACCTCGATCTGGGTGAGCGAGTCATGGGTCAGTGCCGTGAAGATCCGGCCGAGCTTCTCCATGAGTGGGATGCCGGGGCGGACGGCCGGGTCGATGATGCCGCCGGCGACGTTGACGGCATCGGGCACAAGCTCCCCGGCGAGGGCGAGCCGGACCGACTTCGCAACGGAGACACCTGCTTTTTCCTGGGCCTCGGCCGTTGAGGCGCCAAGGTGCGGCGTGACGACCACACTGTCGAGCTTGAAGAAGGGAAGGTCGGTGCTCGGCTCCGTGACGAACACGTCGACGGCGGCGCCGGCGATCTCGCCGCGCTCCAGCGCCGCATGGAGCGCCGGTTCGTCGATCAGACCGCCCCGTGCCACATTGACGACGTACGCGCTGTTCTTCATCTTCGCGAACGCCTCCTCGCCGAGCATGCCGACTGTCTCGGGCGTCTTGGGCATGTGGATGGTGACGAAGTCGGCCTCGGTGAGGAGCTCATCGAGGGTCACGAGCTGAACGTTCAACTGGGCGGCCCGCGCGGAGGTCACGTAGGGGTCGTAGGCGAGGATCTCGGTCCCGAACCCCTGCAGGCGCGCGGCGACGAGGGCCCCGATCCGGCCCAGGCCGATGATGCCGATCTTCTTCTCGTACAGCTCGATGCCGGAGTACCGGGAGCGCTTCCACTCCCCCGCCTTCAGCGCCGCACTGGCCTGCGGAATGTTCCGGGCGAGGCTGAGGATGTGCCCCACGGTCAGCTCCGCGGCCGAGATGATGTTCGAAGTCGGAGCATTCACCACCATGACCCCGGCGTGCGTGGCCGCCTTGATGTCCACGTTGTCCAGGCCAACCCCGGCCCTTGCGATCACCTTGAGCTTCGGCGCGGCCGCGATGGCTTCGGCGTCCATCTGGGTGGCCGAGCGGACCAGGACGGCGTCGACGTCGCCCAGGGCTGCGAGAAGCTGGGTGCGGTCGGCGCCGTCAGTGCTCCGGATCTCGAAGTCCGGGCCGAGGGCCTCGACGGTGGCGGGCGAGAGTTCTTCGGCAAGGAGAACTACGGGTTTTTCCACAGGGATTTTCCTTCACTGCTGCAATGCGGGGCGGGTGGATTGTACGGCCAGCTTAGGGTGCAGGAAAGGCCGGGCCCGCTATGTTACTCAGCAGTGAGCCCGGCCTTCGTGTCCTGATTGTTCCCCAGCGGGGGCGGGCAGCCTGGGGCTGCCCCGGCGCCTAGCGGGCGACCGAACCTTCGGTGTAGTCGTCGTTGGTCTGGATCCAGGAGAACAGCTTCCTCAGTTCCCGTCCGGTCTTCTCGATCGGGTGGTCCTCGCCCTTCTTGCGCAGGGCGGCGAACTCGGGGGCTCCGGCGTCCTGGTCATCGATGAACCGCTTGGCGAAGGCACCGCTCTGGATGTCGGCAAGCACCGCCTTCATGTTTTCCTTCACCGACGGATCGATGACGCGCGGGCCCGAGACGTAGTCACCGTACTCGGCGGTGTCGGAAACGCTCCAGCGCTGCTTGGCGATGCCGCCCTCGACCATCAGGTCGACGATGAGCTTTAGTTCGTGGAGCACCTCGAAGTAGGCGACCTCGGGCTTGTACCCGGCCTCGGTGAGGGTCTCGAAGCCGTACATGATCAGCTGCGACGCGCCGCCGCAGAGCACCGCCTGCTCGCCGAAGAGGTCGGTCTCGGTCTCCTCGGTGAAGGTGGTCTCGATGACGCCGGCCCGCGTACCGCCGATGGCCTTGGCGTAGGACAGCGCGAGCTCACGGGCCTTGCCCGAGGGATCCTGCTCGACGGCGATCAGGTCGGGGACCCCGCGCCCGGCCTCGAACTCGCGGCGCACGATGTGCCCGGGGCCCTTCGGGGCGACGAGGGCGACGTCCACGTCGGCCGGCGGCTGGATGTAGCCGTAGCGGATGTTGAAGCCGTGGCCGAAGAACAGGGCGTCGCCGGCCTGAAGGTTCGGCGCGATGTCCTCCGCGTACACGTGGCGCTGTACCTGGTCCGGGGTGAGGATCATGATGAGGTCGGCCTCGGCGGTGGCCTCGGCGACGGAGAGGACCCGGAGGCCCTCCGCCTCGGCCTTGGCACGTGACTTCGATCCTTCCTTCAGCCCGACGCGCACGTCGACGCCGGAGTCGCGCAGGCTGAGCGCGTGGGCGTGGCCCTGGCTGCCGTAGCCAATGACGGCCACGGTGCGGCCCTGGATGATGGAAAGGTCGGCATCGTCGTCGTAGAACAACTCGGTCACGTGGATATCTCCTCTAGTGGATTACCTGGAAAACTTGGTGGGTGAAAAGGGCGGTGCGGACTCAGGCGCTGCGGAGCGCCCGGTCGCTCATCGACTTCGCCCCGCGGCTGATCGCGAGGGTGCCGGACTGGACGATCTCCCGCACCCCGAACGGCTCGAGCACCGACAGGAGGGCGCTGAGCTTTTCGGGGGTGCCGGTGGCCTCGATGATCAACGAGTCGGTGGAGACGTCGACGACGGAGGCCCGGAACAGGTCGGCGGCCTGGGTGACCTGCAGCCTGGTTGAGGCATCGGCGCGCACCTTGACCAGGATGTGGTCGCGCTGCACCGACTGTTCGGAGGTGAGCTCGACAATCTTGATGACATTGATGAGCTTGTTCAACTGTTTGGTGACCTGCTCGAGCAGGTCACCTTCCGCCTCGACCACGACGGTCATCCTGGACATACCGGGAATCTCGGTGGGGCCGACCGCGAGGGAGTTGATGTTGAAGGCGCGGCGGGCGAAAAGGCTCGCGACGCGGGTCAGGACGCCGGGGACGTCCTCGACGAGTACTGAGAGCGTGTGACGGGTCACGGCTAGTCCTCCTGCTCCCAGACGGGGGTCATGTTGCGGGCGATCTGGATGAGGTCGTTGCTCACTCCGGAGGGCACCATCGGCCACACCATCGAATCGCGGCTTACGACGAAGTCGACGACGACGGGCCGGTCGTTGATTGCGAGGGCCTGCTGGATGGTGGCGTCGATGTCCTCGTCACGCTCGCAGCGGAGGCCGGCGCACCCGTAGGCGTCGGCGAGCTTGACGAAGTCCGGGACGCGGACGGTGTCGTGCCCGGTGTTCAGGTCGGTGTTGGAGTACCGGCCCTCGTAGAACAGGGTCTGCCACTGCCGGACCATGCCGAGCGATGAGTTGTTGATGACGGCGACCTTGATCGGGATGTTGTTGATGACGCAGGTCGCGAGTTCCTGGTTGGTCATCTGGAAGCAGCCGTCGCCGTCGATGGCCCAGACCACCCGGTCGGGGTTGCCGACCTTGGCCCCCATTGCGGCCGGAACCGAGTAGCCCATGGTGCCGAGCCCGCCCGAGTTCAGCCAGGCGTGCGGGCGTTCGTACTGGATGAACTGGGCGGCCCACATCTGGTGCTGGCCAACGCCCGCAACATAGACCCCCTCGGGGCCGGTGAGCTCACCGATTCGCTTGATCACCTGCTGGGGCGCCGAGAGTCCGTCGTCGGGCTGGGTGAAGCCGATGGGGTACGTCTCGCGGAGCCGGTTGATGGTGTTCCACCAGGCCGAGGTGTCCGGGGCTGCCCCGCCGTCAAACTGCTCGCGGACGGCGGAGACAAGTTCGGGAATGATCTCCTTGACCGATCCCACGATGGGCACGTCGGCGGTGCGGTTCTTGGAGATTTCCGCGGGGTCGATGTCCGCGTGGATGACCTTGGCGCCCGGCGCGAAGCTGGAGAGCACTCCGGTGACCCGGTCATCGAAGCGCGCGCCCAGGGTGATCAGCAGGTCGGACTGCTGCAGTGCGGTGACGGCCGAGACGGAGCCGTGCATGCCTGGCATCCCGACGTGCTGGGGATGGGAATCCGGGAACACACCGCGGGCCATGAGCGTGGTGACGACCGGCGCGCCGACCAGTTCGGCCAGCTCCTTCAGCTCCGCGGCGGCGTGGGCCTTGATGACTCCGCCACCGACGTAGAAGACCGGGCGGGTGGAACCGGCGATCAGGCGGGCGGCCTCGCGGACCTGCTTGGAGTGACCGCGCACCACGGTGCGGTAGCCGGGGATGTCGATCTTCGGCGGCCAGGAGAAGGTCATCTTGCCCTGCTGGGCATCCTTGGCGATATCGACGAGCACTGGTCCAGGGCGGCCGGTCGAGGCGATGTGGAAGGCCTCGGCGAGCACGCGGGGAATGTCGTTGGCGTTGGTGACCAGGTACGAGTGTTTGGTGATCGGCATGGTGATGCCGACGATGTCCGCCTCCTGGAAGGCGTCCGAGCCGATGACGGCGCTCGCGACCTGACCGGTGATGGCGACGAGGGGCACCGAATCCATGTGCGCGTCCGCGATGGCGGTGACGAGGTTCGTTGCGCCGGGACCCGAGGTGGCGATGCAGACTCCCGGGCGGCCGGTGACCATGGCATAGCCCTGGGCGGCGTGCCCAGCGCCCTGCTCATGCCGGACGAGGATATGTCGGAGCTTCGTGGAGGCCATCAGCGGGTCGTAGGTCGGCAGAATGGCTCCGCCGGGAAGTCCGAAGATGTCGTCGACGCCGAGCTCTTCAAGGGACCGGACGATCGCCGAGGAGCCAAGCATTTCGGTGGGGGGCACAACGTTGTTGGGCCCCCGGACTGCGCTTACCTGCACCGGCTGGGCGGTGTCCCTGCCCGGGGCTGCAGGAGCGGCCGGCCTTGCTGCCATCAGCGCCGGGCTGATGGGCGATCCCTTGGACATCTGAAACTTCCTTCGGAACGTGTACTGCATTGACGTGCTGGACAGTTGGTGCGCGATTTGTCCTGTGGAAACAAAAAACCCCTCCGCCTGGTGGGCTGGTGAGGGGTTGCGCGTGACGTAGGGTCTACCGGTCGGGCTTTAGGCCACGCGCTTGGTAAGGACGACGATTACGTTCACTGACTGCATATTTGAAGTGTCCTCGTACGGGTTGTGCAGTGTCAACAGCACTCCCCCGTGTCTCACATGCTGGACAAAGCGTCCAGTTAGTGGACACTAACTGATTCGGAAAGCCGTGCGCCCGGGGTGCATAGCTGGCGACAGAGGCACAAACCCAGCCCGCGCAATAAGGCGATGAACCGAGGGCCCCACGGTGCCATGCGCTTCAGCGCGTGGCTGGTGAGGAAGGCAGGAGGCCGGCCACCCACAATAAGGGTAGAAACCGAGGGGCCCCTAAGCCCGCGCGCTTAGCGCGCGGCGGCGACAGAGGCACCGAGCCAACTACCCACAATAAGGCGATGAACCGAGGGCCCCAAGGTGCCATGCGCTTCAGCGCGTGGCTGGTGAGGAAGGCAGGAGGCCGGCCACCCACAATAAGGGTAGAAACCGAGGGGCCCCTAAGCCCGCGCGCTTAGCGCGCGGGCTTAGGGGAAGGTTTCACCCGCAGTAAGCCCCCTCGGAGGCCGAGTGCACGAGCTTCGCGTACTTGGCCAGGACGCCCTTGGTGTAACGGGCAGGCAGCGGCTCCCAGCCGACCTTGCGGGCTTCCAGCTCGGCCTCGTCAACGAGCAGGTCGAAGCTCTTGTTGGGGATGTCGACGCGGATGCGGTCGCCGTCGCGGATGAATGCAATCGGTCCACCGTCCACGGCTTCGGGGGCCACGTGCCCGATGCACAGGCCGGTGGTGCCGCCGGAGAAGCGCCCGTCGGTGACCAGGAGGACATCCTTGCCGAGCCCTGCGCCCTTGATCGCCCCGGTGATGGCTAGCATCTCGCGCATGCCAGGGCCGCCCTTGGGTCCCTCGTAGCGGATGACGACGACGTCGCCGGCCTTGATGGTGCCTTCGGCGAGGGCGGCGAGGGCCCCCTGCTCGCGTTCGAATACGCGGGCAGTTCCCTCGAAGATGGAGGCGTCGAACCCTGCGGTCTTCACCACGGCGCCTTCGGGGGCGAGGGATCCCTTGAGGATGCTGATGCCGCCGGTCTTGTGGACGGGGTTGTCCATGGCCCGGAGGATCTTGCCGTCGAGGTCCGGCGGGTTGATCTCCGCGAGGTTCTCGGCAACGGTCTTGCCGGTGACGGTCAGTGCGTCGCCGTGGATGAGCCCGGCGTCGAGCAGTGCACGCATGATCACGGGAACGCCACCGACCCGGTCGACGTCGGTCATGACGTACCGGCCGAAGGGCTTGAGGTCGCCCAGGTGGGGAATCCGGTCGCCGATGCGGTTGAAGTCGTCGAGGGTGAGGTCGACCTCGGCCTCGCGGGCAATGGCGAGGAGGTGCAGGACGGCGTTGGTTGAGCCGCCGAAGGCCATGGTGACGGCGATGGCGTTCTCGAAGGCCTTGCGGGTCATGATGTCCCGGGCGGTGATGCCGAGACGCAGCAGGTTCACGACGGCCTCGCCGGACTGGCGGGCGAAGTGGTCGCGGCGGCGGTCCGCCGAGGGCGGGGCGGCGGAGCCGGGCAGGGACATGCCGAGAGCCTCGCCGATGCAGGCCATGGTGTTCGCGGTGTACATGCCGCCGCAGGCACCCTCACCGGGGCAGATCGCCTTCTCGATGCGGGTGAGGTCCCCCACCGACATCTTCCCGGCGGCGCAGGCGCCGACGGCTTCGAACGCGTCGATCAGGGTGACTTCCTTCTCGGTGCCGTCCTCGAGCTTGACCCAGCCGGGCATGATCGTCCCGGCGTACAGGAACACGCTGGCCAGGTCGAGGCGGGCCGCAGCCATGAGCATCCCGGGCAGGGACTTGTCGCAGCCGGCGAGGAGGACCGAGCCGTCGATGCGCTCGGCTTCCATGACCGTCTCGACCGAGTCGGCGATGACCTCACGCGAGACGAGGGAGAAGTGCATGCCCTCGTGGCCCATGGAGATGCCGTCGGAGACGGAGATGGTGCCGAACTGCATAGGGAACCCGCCACCTGCGTGCACGCCCTCCTTGGCTCCCTGGGCGAGCCGGTTGAGTGAGAGGTTGCAGGGGGTGATCTCGTTCCAGGAACTGGCAACGCCGATCTGGGGCTTGACGAAGTCGTCGTCGCCCATGCCGACGGCCCGCAGCATTCCGCGCGCCGGCGCCCGCTCGATTCCATCGGTTACCGCACGGCTTCTTGGCTTGATGTCAGGGGTAGTCACGGTCATGCCTGAAAGTCTATGGGTAACCGTCGCGGCTTTCTGTTTTCTATTTCCGGGCTGTTACCGCCCGGCGGTTCGAACCTGCCCAACCTCCAGTTGGAAGGGTCCCTCCGGTACAATCGGCCGCAGTGGGCGAGCGCCCGCGGGCCGTGGGGGTTCGATGCCGCGGCCGACCCACCAGCCGGCACCCTAACTCCTTGGCGGAACATGACGTCCGAGCCTGCATCGTCTCCAGAGCATCTTTCCGGCGGCCAGGGGCTGAAGAACGCCCTCCGCCGGATCTTCGACTCGCAGATCCCGAACTACGGCGCCTACAACCTCGTCTTTGCCGCACCGGAGGAACCCGAAGAACCGGAGCAGTGGGAGCCTCCCGCGCCGGACAGGACGTCCTACGTGCTCGGCTACCGCTGGAAGCCGGCCGAACTGATGATTGCGCCTGTCCGGGTCGCGGACCTCAGTGGCGCAGGGTCCCCGGTGGAAATAAATATGACGAACCTGGCGCATGCGACCATGTGGGACGACAACACCTACGAGGTCGGCACCAGCACGGGGAAGGTCTTCCGGTTCGCCGTGGAGGACCAACCCGTACTCGATGTCGGTCCGGGCAACGGCATCGTCCTCGAGCAGGACGTCGACCGGATCGATTTCGACGCCTTCATGGAGGCCTTCATCGGGCTCGCCTAGCCCCTACGCCCACGGACCGCGCTGAACCAGATTCTCGGGGGCGGCCCCGCTGCCCAGCAGGTGGAGCTGGCGCTCCAGGAGCCGGACGATGCGGGGCCAAAACGCCCCGGAATTGCCTCCGACGTGCGGGGTGATCAGCGCACCGGGGGCCCGCCACAGCGGGTGTTCCGCCGGCAGCGGTTCGGGATCCACGACGTCCAGGGCGGCGCGGAGCCTGCGCGCCACCACCTCCCGCGTCAGCGCTTCGGTGTCAACGACGGGGCCGCGGGCGACATTGACCACCAGGGCGCCGTCCGGAAGGGCGGCGAGCACCTCGGCCCCGATCAACCCCTGGGTCGCCTCCGTCAGCGGCGTGATGACGATGACCACGTCGTGGGTGGGCGCCAGTGCCACGAGCTCCGAGGCCGCGTGGACGTGCCCGGACTCGTCGTCGCGGGCGGAACTGCCGACCCGGGTGAGAAGGACGTCGAAGGCGTCGAGCCGGCGTTGAATCTCCCGGCCGATGCCGCCCACGCCGACCAGGAGCACGCGCCGGTCGGCGAGTCCCGGGTACCGCCGCGGCCGCCACAGGCCCTCGCGCTGATTGCGGACGGCGTCGTCGATGCCGCGCAGCGAGGCCAGGGCCAGGCCGACGGCGAGCTCGGCGGTCGCGGCGGCATGGACTCCCGAGGCGGTGGCGATGCCGACGCCGGGCCCGACGAGGTCGGTCACCCCGTCGTAGCCGGTGGTCTGGGTTTGAACGAGCTTCAGGCCCGGCGCCGCGGGCAGGGCGGAGCGCAGGTCTGGGCTGCCGGTATAGGGAAGGACAACGGCGTCAACCTCCGCCGGGTCAATTCCCGCCGGGGCGCTGTCGAAGTCCCAGACCGCCAGCCGGATGGCGCCGGCGGCGGGGGCGAGGGCCTCCCGCAGCTCCTCCGAGGGGACGGTGAGGGTTCGAATCGCCTGGCCGGGACTGCCGCTGGTCTCCATCGGGCCAGCCTAACGGCCGCCGCGGGCCGGAGCGCACCGCCGGTGCGGCGGCGCCGCCGCTGCGGGGGCGTGTGTGATCATACAAGGACCGGCGCCGCCTGCGAATGAGCTGCCGCCTGCCCACCACAGTTCAATCACCACCGTTCAGCCACCTCCGGAGCCGCAGCTTGGATCGAGCCCTGTCGTACCTTACGTTCAACCCGGAGCACTTCGAGCGGCTCTCTCCGCGCCGTCGGATGCTGCTCAGCCAGGTGCCCCTGACCGCGACGGCCCTGATCCTCCTGGCCGTGGTGGCCATCTTCGCGCCGGCTCTCCTTGCAGGGACCCTGCTGCAGCTGTGCATGCTGATGCACCTGCTGCTGCTCGTACTCTGCGCCGCAGTCCCCTGGCACCGGCTCCCCCTGGCCGCGACGCTCGCGATACCGGTCCTCGAATTCGTTCCGATCGCCCTGATGCGCGAAGGAGCCGGCACCGAATTCACGGCCCTCGGCTTCCTCGCCGTCTTCCCGGTCATCTGGCTGACCGCATCGGGGATCCACCCCCGCGCCGCGATTCTCACCGGGGTGCTCGCCTCCCTGGCCGTGGTGTGGCTGCCGCAGTTCCTTCGGGGGCCCGTCACCGCCGAGGAACTGGCCCGGCCCATGCTCCTGCCCATCATGATGCTGGCCATCGGAATCACCATCAGCGCCATCACCGGGGGCTTTAGGAGCCAGCGGAGGATCCTTCAGAGCAAGGACGCCGAACTCCGCTCGCTCCTTCAGGCCAGCGCCCTGCGCGAACGGCTGCTCCACACCGTGGTGAACGCCGTCGATGTCGGGGTGCTCGCCGTCGACTCCTCAGGCAAGGAGATTCTCGCCAACCAGAAGCAGCGGCGGCTCATGCCCTCCACCGCGGCACCGGGCGGCGCCGTCCACGGCGAGGCCGCCGCCCCCATGTTTGAGGAAGACGGAACCACCGTCCTGCCGCCGGAACGGCGTCCGCTGTACCGGGCGGTCGGCGGCGAAATCTTTTCGAAGGAAGTGGTGCGGATCGGCGCCGGCCCGGAGCAGAAGACCCTTTCGGCGTCGGCGGCCCGGATGAAGTCCGACGACGGGCGCCATGACGGCACGGTTGTCACCTTCAGCGACGTGACCGAACTGATGTCGGCGCTGAACGCGAAACAAACCTTCATCTCCAACATCACCCACGAACTGCGCACCCCGCTGACCTCGATCGTGGGCTACGTGGAGATGCTCTCCGGCGTCGACGGCGCACCTGCACCGATGGTGGCCGGCCTCGACGTCGTCTCCCGCAATGCACAGCGCCTGCTCGGACTGGTCAACGACCTGCTGGGGACCGCCGACGGCCCGACGGCGCTGGACCCCTCCCCCATCGACTACGTCCAGGTGGTCTCCCAGGCCATCGCCTCGGCCACGCCCCGCGCCATCGAGGCGGGGGTCGTGCTCGACACCGATCTGGCGGACGGCCTGCGGGTGGTGTGCGACCCGGGGAAGATCGGGCAGGTGCTCGATAACCTCATCTCCAACGCAATCAAGTATTCGCCGCGCGGCGGCACCGTCACGGTTCACGCCCGGTCCGAGGACGGCCGGCTGCTGTGCACCGTGGCGGACACCGGGATGGGAATGAGCGAGGCCGACTGCCGCAACGTGTTCACCCGGTTCTTCCGCAGCCCGGAGGCGGTGCGTGCGGCGATCCCGGGCGTGGGGCTGGGCCTGGCCATCGTGAAGGAGATCATCGACCAGCACGACGGCGGGATCGAGTGCCGGAGCCGGCTCGGCGAGGGCACGTCCATGACCTTTTACCTGCCCCTGAGGCAGCCGGCCCTGAGCGTAAGCTGAGCGGCCGGTCCCTCGATTTTTCGATTCCGCAGGAGTGCTGGTAGAGTTTCATGCTGTTGCGGATGACACGGACTCGCAAAAAAGACCGTCTCGACGCCACGCACCTCTAGCTCAATTGGCAGAGCAATTGACTCTTAATCAATGGGTTCCGGGTTCAAGTCCCGGGGGGTGCACAGGGAAAAAAGCGGCTCCTGCCCGACATTATGTCGGGTAGGGGCCGCTTTTCTTTTGCCTCAGGCCAGGCCTGCTGGGCGACGTCGGGCCGGCTGTGAGGGGTTATGGAAATCCCTGGTTGGATCGGCCCATACCCAATCCATACCCGGGCCCGGCCCGTGGACCCCACGCCGGTGGTCACGGGCTGGCCCGGGCTGCGTCTATGCTTAAGACAGAAGCTCCCAGCGGGCTTCGAGGAACCCGGCAAGCTCTCGCCAGCTGCCGGGTTCCGTTCGTTGTAAGGTAAGTACGTCGCCACAGCCCAACCCGTGGGGCCGCAATCGACTCCTTCCGGCCTTCAGGAGCTCCGCGTGAAATGCAACGCCGATGACCCGCAGCGGTTCGACTTCCATCCCTGGCCGCAGCTGCCTCGTTCCGGCGGACGCTCCACTGCACGGATCGTGATCGGCAGCATCATTTTGGCCGTCATCGTCATCGACACGGCCCTTTCCGGGCCCAACCTCGGCCGCATCATCGTCGCCTGCATCATCCTGTACGTCGTGACCGTCTGGATGAGGCGCCAGCGCCCGCAGCAGCCGGACCGGTAGCCCGGCAGCGCTAGTCGTCGGCGGAGTGGCGTGACTCCTGGACCGCCGCGGACATAGCCACCGGCGGGCCGTCCACCGCGCAGTGGCGCAGGGTCGCGGCCCCGGTCACAGCCGACCCGGTAGTCCATGCACCGGCAGCGCGGGCGGTGTCGGCGGTCTCAACGCCGGTGGCGCCGGCGTCTGCGGGCTTCGGCGTCTTTGTCGTCGGTGCCGCCGGGCGATCCGCCCCTTCGGGCAGTGCGGGGTTGCGGATCGTCACTGCGGCCAGGACCGCTGCGGCGGCAAGGACCCCGGCGCACACCATCGCCGCGAACCGGAACCCTTCGGCGAAGACCGGCGGATCCGTGTAGGCGTCCCCGGACAGTCCGGCGAGGGCCGGAAGCACCGCGATGGCGAGAAGGCCCGCGGCGCGGGCGACCGCGTTGTTGACCCCGGAGGCGAGGCCGGCCTGCGCGTCGGGGACCGAGGACAGCGCCGTGGAGGTCAGCGGCGCGACCAGCAGGGAAAGCCCGAGCCCAAGGACGACAACCGAGGGAAGGACATCGATCCAGTAGGACGCCCCCTCGCCGATGCCCAGCATCATCAGCGCCGCTATTGCGCAGATGGCCGGGCCCACCGCCATGGGCACCCGCGGCCCGATACGCACGCTCAGCGCACCGGCCCGGGAGGACAGCAGGAGCATCAGCACGGTGACCGGCAGCAGGGCGATTCCCGCGGCAAGCGGAGAGAACCCGGCGACGACCTGCAGGTGGACGACGAGCAGGAAGAAGATGCCCCCGAAGGCACCATAGATCAGGAAGGTGACGGCGTTGGTGGCACTGAACTGGCGCACCGCGAAAATGCCCAGCGGCAGCATGGGCCGCGCCAGCCTGCTTTCCGTGATGAAAAAGGCGATGGTGCACACCGTGCCAAAGGCGGCCGCGGTGACCACCGGCGCGGCCAGAGGCCCGGCGGTGGGGATGTCGATCAGCGCGTAGGTCCAGCCGCCCAGCGCCCCCGCCCCCAGCAGGCCGCCGAGGTAGTCGGGGGTGCCGGTGGCGGAGGGATTGCGGGTTTCCGGGACGTGGCGGTGCGAGATGATGACGACGACGACGGCGATCGGCACGTTGATGAGGAAGATCCACCGCCAGGAGACGCTCTCGACGAGCCAGCCGCCCAGGAAGGGCCCGATAGCCGTCGCCACACCTCCGAGTCCCGACCACGCGCCGATGGCCCGCGCGCGGTCCTCCCACACGAATGATGCCTGGATCATGGCCAGGCTGCCCGGCGTCAGCAGGGCCCCTCCGATGCCCTGCAGGGCACGCGCGGCGATCAGGGTGCCGGCATTGGGGGCCAGCCCGCACAGCAGCGAGGCCACGGCGAACCATACGACGCCGATGACGAACACGCGCTTGCGGCCGTACCGGTCGCCAAGCGATCCGCCCAGCAGGATGAAGGCGGCCAGGGTCAGCGTGTAGGCCGTGATCGTCCACTGCAGGACCTCGAAGGGGGCATCGAATTCCTCGCCGATCGCGGGAAGCGCCACATTGACGACCGTGGCGTCGATTCCCGCGATTGCCGACCCCAGAATGGAGGCCAGCAACAGCCAGCGGCCTGACGCCGACCCAAACCGTACAACCTCGTTCATGAATTCTCTGCTTCCCGGCAGGCCTCCCGTCGGCTGCCAAGAGTCAGTGTCCCATCCACCGGAAAGCCAAACAAGGAAGGTGCCCGGGAACCGGCCAGCATGACGCGGCGGCTCCCGGGCACCGGCGGGCGCTCAGGAGCTGGAGGCCTCCTTGTTGACGTCCGTCGGTGAGTCATACTCCCGGTCGGGCAGCCCCCGCAGGGTCTGCATCACCTCGTCACCGGCGCCTGAGCCCTCCGCGTGCTTCACCAGGTCGTCCTTGGATACGGGGTAGTCGATCCCCCCGAGCGCCTTCTGGATATCGATCGGGCTTGGATTGGCCATTGCGTGCATCCCTTCTGTTGATGGACCGATTCACTGGCCGAGGATCGCCCCGGCAGCGTCTGTGGCACGGGAGGTGACCGTCGTCGGGTCGGCGGCCCCGGCCGGCACGCCCCGGTCCTCCGACCAGCGCCGGGTCACGACGCGCCCTCCACCACCGGGCCCGGCCCCCGGATCTTCCGCACCACCGCCGAGGTGGACCGTTCGGGAACGTAGTCGAGGATCCGCACCGACCCGCCGCAGGCCTCCACGGCCGGTGTCTCGGCGAGCATCTGTTCGGAGTAGTCGCCGCCCTTGGCGTAGATGTCCGGGCGGAGGGCCTCGATCAGGGGCACCGGGGTGTCGGTGCTGAACACCGTGACGTAGTCGACGCAGCTCAGGGCGGCCAGCACACCGGCCCGGTCGGCGACCGGGTTGATGGGGCGGTCGGGGCCCTTGAGCCGCCGCACGCCGTCGTCGTCGTTGACGGCGACGACAAGCACGTCACCGAGCTGCTTGGCCTGGTTGAGGTAGGCGGTGTGGCCGCGGTGGAGCACGTCGAAACAGCCGTTGGTGAGCACGATCCTCCGTCCCTCCGCCCGCTCCCGCCGGATGGCCTGCAGCAGCTCGTCCGGTTCGAGCGCCGTCCCCGCGAAGCTGCCCAGGTGCTGGGCGAGGTCGGCGGCCGAACAGACCGAGGTGCCGGCGCGGTGCACCACGATGTCGGCGCCTGCCTGGGCGAGGTCGAGGCTTGTCGTCAGCGGCAACCCGGCGGCGCGGGCGGCGGCCAGGCAGGCCACGAAGGTGTCCCCCGCGCCGGAGGCCTGCTTCTCGGTGGCGGGCCTCGCCCAGGTGCGGTGGAACTCCCCGTCGGCGGTCAGCAGGACCGTGCCGTCCCGGTCGAGGGTGACGACGACGGCGGCCGCTCCACTGGCCTCGAGCAGGTCGGCGGTGCGCTCGCGCACCGCGCGGGCCCGGTCCCCCCGCGGGTCGAGCCGCTCCCCGAGCAGTCCTGCCGCCTCGCGGGCGTTGGGCGTGACCAGGTCGGGGCGCAGTGCGGCCCACGCGGCCGGGTCGTGGGCGTCGACGAGGGTCAGCCGGTCCCCTGGAGCGGCCGCGAGCGCGTCGCGGACCTGACCGTCGAGGACGCCGGAGCCGTAGTCGCACACGATGACGGCGTCGCTGCCGTCGACCGCAGCCGCGGCCTCGGCGGCCACCCGCGCAGCGGCACCGGCCGGCACCCTTCGTGGGGTCTCATCGAGGCGCAGCAGCACCTGGTCGCCGCCGAGGATGCGGTACTTGGTGGTGGTGGTGATGGCCGGATCCTCGACGAGGTGGGTGACGTCCACACCCGCCGCGGCGAGCAGTCCGCGCAACCGGGCGCCGGCGTCATCGGCGCCCGTGAGCCCGCACAGGCGCACCCGGGCGCCGAGGGCGGCGAGGTTCATCGCGGTGTTGGCCGCGCCGCCCGGTGCGTAGTCCCGGCGGTCGAGCTCCACCACCGGGGCCGGAGCCTCCCGGCAGAGCCGCTCGATGGTGCCGCTGAACCAGCCGTCGAGCATCACATCACCCACCACCGTGATGACCGGCGATATCCCGGCGATGCTCAGCGGAACCCAGCCGGCCAGGCCGCGGACCTCCTCGAGGCCGCCCATCAGGGTTTTCCCACCGGAGGGGAACTGATGTGCACCACCTTGACCAGGGTGAACTCGTCGAGCAGTTCGGGCCCGTAGCCGAACCCCTCGCCGCTGATCCCCCGCGGCTGGGCCGAGCCACC
Organism: Arthrobacter zhaoguopingii; assembly: GCF_009828605.1. NCBI lineage: Bacteria > Bacillati > Actinomycetota > Actinomycetes > Micrococcales > Micrococcaceae > Arthrobacter > Arthrobacter zhaoguopingii. The sequence goes on from NZ_WIAE01000007.1 coordinate 114,512, forward strand.
GGGGGCACCGCCGAAGACGGCGTTCACCTTCACGGTGCCCACGGGAAGGGTGGCGACGGCGCGCTGGGCGTTGGCGATGCTGCCGGTCAGCACGGTCGCGGCCAGGCCGTACCGGCCGGACGCCGCGCGGGCCAGGCCCTCTTCGAAGCTCTCGACGACGCTCACCGGGGCCACCGGGCCGAAGGTCTCCTCGGTCATCACCCGCATCACCTCGGTGCAGCCCAGGAGCACCGTGGCCGGGTAGTGGGCGCCCGGGCCCTCCGGGATCCTCCCCCCAATGGCCCGCACCGCGCCGAAGGTGATCGCCTCGGAAACCTGGGCGTGGACCTCCTCGCGCAGCCGAGTGTCAACAAGGGGCGCGAACGCTCCGCCGTCGTTGCGGCGCCGGGCCTGCTCGACGAGCGCCTCGGCGAAGCGCCCGAAAATCCCGCGGTGCACGTAGATCCGCTCAACGGCCGTGCAGATCTGCCCGCTGTTGCTGAACGCGCCGACCGCGGCCTGTTCCGCGGCCCACACCGGGTCCACGTCGTCGTCGATGACGAGCGGATCATTGCCGCCGTTCTCCCGCAGCACATGCGAACCGGTAAGCGCAGCGGCCCGGGCGATGCGCTCTCCCGTGGCGCTTGAGCCGACATGGGCGAAGACATCGACCCCGCTCTGCCGGGTCAGGATGGCGCCGACCTCGGCTCCGCCGGTGAGGGTGATGAGCACCCCGTAGGGGAAGGCCTGCGAGAGGACCTCCCCGAGCCGAACGCCGAGGTGGGGGCAGCGCTCACTGGGCTTGTGCACCACGGTGTTGCCCGTCACCAGCGCCGCCGCGATCAACCCCACAGCGACGGCCACCGGGTCGTTCCAGGGGGTCAGCAGGACGGCGACTCCACGGGGCCCGGCCACTGTGTAGTCCGCCGCGAGCACCGCTCCGCGCAGGGCGTGACCACGGTGCACCGGCCCCAGCTCCGCGTACTGCTCAAGGGCCGACACCCCCGCGTGTACCCCGGCCAGTGCCTCCTCCACCGGGCGTCCCGTCTCGCGGGCGTTCAGCTCCGCGAGCTCCCGCGCCGCGGCCCGCAGGGCATCGGCCGCCGAGCGCAGGTGGCGGCCGCGGGCCGCCGGGTCGGTGGCGGCCCACTCGGGGTGGACGGTGCGGGCGAGGGACAGGGCAATCTCCACCTGCTCCGGGGTCGAGGATTCGAGGGTTCCGACAAGCGTCCCGTCCCGGGGATCCAGCACGGTGATTGCGTCGGCCGCCGCGGGCGAATCGACGTGGGAGTTGGTGGACATCGCGCTCCTTGGCAGGTTCTCCGGATCGGCCCGCGGCGGCTCAGATATTCCGGCGGGTAGCTAGACCAATACCCCGGCGTCCATGAATTTACACAGCCCCGGCGTGGGGATTTAGAAATTGTCCTGCGTCCCTGCCGGAACCTATGGTTTCCTCAGCACGGCCAGCGGAGACGGTGCGTCAACGCCGGAATGGACCCGGGATGCGGCCCGGAGGTGAATCAGGAGGGATCATGAACCACGCCCTGCCGGCGGTGGCCGAAAGCACTGCAGCAACCGCCCGGGGAGTCGGGCCGGTGGGTCCGGCCTTCGAGGATGTCCAGCGCATTGCGGTACTGCGCGGCGGAGGCCTCGGGGACCTGATGTTCGCCGTGCCCGCCATCGACGCCCTCAAGGCCCGGTACCCCCAGGCACGCATCACCCTGCTGGGCACCCCGCTCGCCGCCGCGCTGCTCCGGGACCGCCCCGGCCCGGTGTCCGACGTCGAGATCCTTCCGGTGGCGCCGGGTATCCGCGAGGGGTTGGCCGACCCGCTGGCGGTGGAGGAGTTCTTCCACCGGATGGCTGCGCTGAACTTCGACCTGGCCGTCCAGATCCACGGCGGCGGGCGCAACTCCAATCCGTTCCTGCTCCGCCTCGGCGCCCGTCACACCATCGGCACCCGGACCCCCGACGCTGCGGCACTGGAACGCACGATTCCCTACATCTACTACCAGCACGAAGTCTTCCGTGCCCTTGAGGTTGCCGGCCTCGCGGGGGCCGAACCGCGGATCCTCGAACCGCGGATCGCGGTACGGGCCGGCGAACTCGACGACGCCGCCCGGCTCGTGCCCGGCGACGGCCCGCTGGTGACCCTCCATCCGGGCGCGACGGATCCGCGCCGGCGCTGGCCGGCGGAATCCTTCGCGGCGGTGGCCGCCCTGGCGGCCGCGGACGGCGCCCGGGTCCTCGTCGTGGGCGACGAGGGAGACATCCCGGCCGCGCAGGAGATCCTTCGGCGCGCACGCCGGCAGGCGCCCGACGCCTCTATCACCTCACTTGCCGGAGACCTTGACCTGGGCCAGCTGGCCGGCGTGCTCGCCGCAAGCACCGTAGTCGTCGGCAACGACAGCGGACCACGCCACCTGGCGCAGGCCGTGGGCACCCCGACCGTCGGGGTCTACTGGATCGGCAACGTCATTAGCGCCGGCGCCATCGGCCGCGCACTGCACCGGGTCCACCTCGCCTGGGTCATCGCCTGCCCCACCTGCGGGGTGGACGTGACCCAGGTGGGCTGGACGGCCGAACGGTGCGAGCACGACGACTCGCTGGTCGGGTCCGTCCAGCCCGACGCCGTCTACTCGGACGTACGCGAACTCATGGCCACGAACCTTCCTCTTCGTGGCAGATGAGCATCTGGCGCACCTCGCAGCCCGTCGGCTGCGACAGGGCGAACAGGATGGCGGCGGCCACCCGCTCGGGGTCGTTGAGCCGTGAGTCGTCCTGCGGCTTGTATCGTTCGTCGCGGTCGTCGAAGAACCGGGTCTTCATGCCCCCCGGGATGATGGTGGTGACCCCGATCCGGCCGGAGGTTTCGGCTGCGAGGGCGTGGGAGAAGCCGACGACGCCGAACTTCGAGGCGCAGTAGGCGGTGGCGTCGGCCACCGCCCGGATGCCGAGGGTGGAGGCGATCGTTACCACCCGTCCGTGGACGGGCAGGAGGTAGGGCAGGGCGGCCCGGACGGTGGAGACGGTGCCGAGCAGGTTGACGCCCAGGACCTTCTCCCACTGCTCGGCCGGGACGTCTTCGAGCTTTCCGCAGCGGTCGATGCCGGCGGCGGTCACCACGGCGTCGAGCCCGCCGAGCGTCTCGCCCGCCTCCCGGACGGCGGCCTCGACCGCGCTCCGGTCGGCTACGTCGACCTCGAAGGCCTTGACCCCGGAGACCCGGCTGACGTCGAGGTCAAGGACGACCGGGGTGCCGCCGGCGGCCAGGACGGCCTCCACGACGGCGGCGCCGAGGCCGGAGCCTCCCCCGGTGACGAGCACCCGCCCGGGGTTGGACGCGGCCGGGGACTGGTGGCCAGTTGCTGGAGGTGTCATTTCTTCCTTTCGTTTGCTGCTTCAGGTACCCGGCCCGACGGATCGACCGGGCCGTCAAGAGAGCGGGGCCGCTCAGCCCACGCGGGCCAGGGCGGCCGCGAGTTTCGTGGTGGAACGGGCCGGAATGTAGGGAACGGTGACGGTCCTGCCGCCCCAGCCGGCGACGAGGCGCGCCTCCGGCAGGTCGGCGGCGGCGTAGTCGCCGCCCTTGACCCAGATGTCCGGCCGCAGGCGTTCCAGGGCGTTTTCCGGGGTCGATTCCTCGAAGACCAGCACCGCGTCGACGCATTCAAGGGCAAGGAGCAGTTCCACCCGGTCCTGAAGCTGCATGATCGGCCGGGTTTCGCCCTTGAGGCGGCGCACCGAGGCATCCGAATTCAGGCACACAATGAGGCAGTCTCCCAGCCCGCGGGCGGCGGCGAGGGTGCGGGCATGGCCGGCGTGGAGCAGGTCGAAGCAGCCTCCGGTGGCCACCACCGTGCCGCCCGCCCCGCGCGTCCGCCGGGCCGTGTCCAGGGCATCCGCGCCGGGGACCGCGAGTGCCGCCGGTTCCCGGACGGCGCGGAGGGAGGACACCCCGCCGGCGCCCAGGAAGGCGGCTGCGGCCTGCACCGCCTCCTGTGCGGCGGCGTCGAGGGGATACCCGCTGGCCAGGGCTACAGCGAGGGTGGCGGCGAAGCGGTCTCCCGCGCCGCAGGGATCGGGGGCGGTGACCTTCGGGGCGGGCACGGCCTGGGGCAGGGCATCCTCCGCCGAAACCAGTGCACCCCGTTCCCCCAGGGTCACCACCACGGCGCGGGCCTTCCACCGCGTGCGCAGGCGGTCTGCGGCCTCGGCGGCCGCGGCGGTGCGCTCGCCGTCGACCCCGGCGAACCGGAGCGCCTCGGCGAAGTTGGGCGTCACCGCGGTGGTTCCGGGCAGCGGGTCGGCCCCCGACGGGTGCGGGTCCCAGACCACCGGGACCCGTCCCACCTGCCTCGCCAGCGCCCGGCGCAGGTCGTCGTTGAGCAGCAGCCCCCGGCCGTAGTCGGCCGCCACGATCGCCTCGGCGCGCTCAAGGGCGGCCACCATCTCCGGGGTGCAGGCCGGCACCGGTGCCGGCGCGCACCCCTCATCGAAGCGCACGATCGCGTGCCCGGCGGCCCGGACCCGGGTCTTCACCGGGGTCGGGGCGCCGGACGGGCCTGCGGTCACGGTGATCCCCTTGAGCTCGGCGCGCAGGAGGACCGCGGCGTCGTCGTCGGAGAGCACCGTGACCAGTTCGGTGTCGTGGCCGTCCCGCTGGAGCATCCGCGCCACCAGCCCGGCGCCGCCGGCCCGCCGCTGCACCGTGTCGACGTCGACGACCGGCACGGGGGCGTCCGGGGAGAGGCGTTCCGCCGCTCCGGACAGGTCGGCGTCCAGGAGGACATCGCCGATCACCAGGACCCTCATGAGCGTTCCTCCCGGTACCGGCGCACTTCCGAATCGAACGCCCGGCAGAGCGCGTGCAGGGCGATCAGGTGTCCCTCCTGGGCGTTGGCCGAGGCCGCCTCCACCGCAACGTAGTCGTCGACGCAGCAGCTGAGCGGGTTGGGCGCCGGACCGGTGAGGGCCCAGGTGATGATGCCCGCCGCGCGGGCCGCCTCCACCGCGTGCAGCAGGTTGGGGCTTTTCCCGCTCGTGCTCAACAGGATCAGCACGTCGCCCCGCCGGCCGTGGGCGCGCACCTGGCGGGCGAACAGCTGGTCGTACCCGTAGTCGTTGGCGATCGCGGTCACCGCCGAGCTCTCGGCATGGAGGGAGATCGCGGAGAACGGTTCGCGCTCGCCGTCGAACCTTCCGACCAGTTCGGCGGTGAGGTGCTGCGCCTCAGCGGCCGACCCGCCGTTTCCTGCGGCGAGCAGCCGGCTCCCGGCCAGGAGGCGCCCGGCCAGCTCCACTCCCCAGCGGGCGAGGTGGTCCGCCTCGGCGCGCAGGGATTCGAGGGCGGGAAGGACCGCCGCGAGGTGGTCCACGACGGCCTTGAGGGAGTGCGCATGCCGCTCGTCGGAGAATCCGTCGAGTCCGGCCGGAAGGTCCCGGTGGTGGGCCGGCAGGGTTCCAAGTGGCCGGCCGGCGTTGAGGTATTCGGCGGTCACAGCGCCCTCCCTCCCGTGCTCTCCAGCGGGCGCGGCAGCGGAAGCCCCTGCGCCTCATCGGCCAGGCGTGCGCTGCCCAGTGTCAGCAGGTAGGCCTTTTCGGTGTCCGCGGCGATCCGGTTCCAGGAATACCGGGCCCGGACCCGCCGGTTTCCGTTCCGGCCAAGTTCGGTGCCCCAGCCGGGGCTGTCGAGGATCTCCTTGACCGCACCGGCGATGGCACCGGGGTCCTGCGGCGGAACGTGCCTGCCAGTGCGTCCGTCGACCACCGTGTCGACAAGTCCCCCGACGGCCGCGGCGACAACGGGAACCCCGCACGCCATGGCCTCGAGGGGGACGATGCCGAAAGGCTCATACCAGGGGGCGCAGACGACGGCATCGGCGCTGCGCAGGACCGGGGGCATGTCCTCCCGCCCCACCTGGCCCGCGAACACCACCCGGTCCTCGACCTCCAGGTCGGCGGCAAGGGCCTTCAGCCGCCGTGCCTCAGGATCCTCCTCGAGGCGGGCCGCGTTTCCGGGGCCGCCGACGAGCACAAGCTCGACGTCGTAGCCGCCGTCGGCGAGGATCCGCAGGGCGCGGATCGCCAGGTCCATGCCCTTGCGTGGAACGAGGCGTCCGACCGAAACGATCCGGTGTGCGCGCCCGCGGGGAGCTGCGGGCCCCGACGGGGAAAACAGGTCGAGGTCGACCCCGCACGGTGCAATGGAGACCCGGGTGCCGGGGATGCCGAGCGCCTTGAGCTCGAAAACCTCGTCGCTGCAGGTGGCGATGATCCGGTCCGCATCCCGGCCGACGGCCGTCTCAAGCCGGATGCGCTCCGCGGGACTGGTGTCCTCACCGCCCTGATGTCGCCGCTTCACCGTGCCCAGGGCGTGGAAGGTCTGGACAACCACCGGCCGGCGGGTGGGAGGGCACTGCGCGGCCGCGTCGAGGCAGGCCAGCCCGGACATCCAGAAATGTCCGTGCACCACCTCGGGCGGGCGGGCCCCCCAGTCCGCCAGGATGCCCCGGGCGAAGTCCGGCATGAACGGCAGCAGCTGGTCCTTCGGCACTGCACGGGGAGGACCGGCATCCACGTGGACGATGTCGAGGCCCGCGGCGGAACGCACGCGCCGGGGCAGGCCGGGATCGTCCCGTCGGGTGTAGACCGTGACGTCGTGGCCGCGCTGCGCGAGGGCACGGGACAGCTCCGCGACATGCACGTTCTGCCCGCCGGCGTCGACTCCGCCCAGGGCCGCGAGCGGACTCGCGTGTTCGGAAACCAGGGATATCCTCACTGCGCTCTCCTTTCGGTTGCTGCCAGGACCCGCCCGCGCCCGGCGGCGGCGTCCAGCACGTCGTCCCAGTCCGCAAGGAACCGGGCGAGGGAATAACGGTCGAGGGCCGCCCGGCGGGCGGCGCGGCCGCGGGAACGGGCCTCGTCCGGGTCGGCCAGCAGCCGCGCCGCCATTGCCGTGAGCTCACCGACGTCCGTCGAGACGGCTCCGGCCTCGGGCGGGACAGCCCGGACTGCCTCGGTGGTCGCGAGGACCAGCACGGGCATGCCAAGGTGCATCGCCTCGAGCAGGGCGAGGCCAAGCGAAGTCCACCGCAGGGGGTGGAGGTAGGCGCGGGAGCGGGCCAGCCGGGAGTGGAGCTGCGCGGTGGGCAGGTCGCCTCCGAGCCGCAGCCGTTCCGGGGGCAGCCCGAGCAGGTCCGGAAGGCCGCCGCCGCCCATGCCGAACACCTCAAGGGGTGCGGTGGGGGCGAAGCGGGCCAGCAGGTCGGTGCCGGTGACGCGTCCCCTGCGGACGGGTTCGTTAATGACCACCGCGAGCTGTTCCAGGTCCCCGGTGTAGAGCGGGCCGGGATCGACAATGCCGTGTTCGACGACGGTGGTCCGGGCCATCCCGTTGTCCCACATCAGCTCGTTGAAATGGGTGACATGGACCACGGGGATGAGGTCCTGCCCCCCGAGGGGATGAAGCGCCGACGGAACGTCGCCTTTGGGGGTGTTGTGCTCGAGGAAGACGGCCGGCAGGTCCCGTCCGGGCGTGCGGTTCAGGAGCCGCTCGCACTCCGCGATTTCCTCGACCCGCTGCAGGACGACGACATCGATGTCCTGCCCGGCGAGCTCCCCGGGCTCCACCTCACGCACAGAATCAGGCCAGTCCCTCCCCGCGCGTCCCAGACCCCACGGCCCGCCCTCGGCGGTGGTGGGAAGCAGGTAGGTGTGGCTGCCGCGCACGAAGGCGTCGGTCCACCCTCCATGGACGTGCCAGAGCAGGATTCTCATTGGCTTCCCCGTTCCCGGCCGCGCGCCTCCGCGCGGCCGATGCGGCGCCGCGAACCGAGCGATGCCACCCCGGCGGTCAGCCGGCGGACGGCGTCGACGACCTCCTCGGGCTGGACGCTTGAGAGGCACGGATGGCCCGGCACCGGGCAGGTCCGGGCGCGGCTTCCGGCGCAGGACGCGCCCTGGTCTCCGAGGAGTTCAACGGGCACCTTGTAGGGCGCCCACCGCACGGCGGGGACCACGGGGGAGAACAGGCAGGCCACCGGAGTCCCCACGGCGGCGGCGAGGTGGGCCGGCCCGGTGTTGCCGGTGATGACGGCCGCAGCGCCCTGCACGACGGCGGCAAGGGAGGCAAGGTCCGTGCGGCCTCCGAGGTCGAGGCCCTCGGGGCCGGCGACCGTCGCGGTGAGCCCGGTCTCCGCAGGTCCGCCCGTGACGACCACCCGGAAGCCCGCGGCGGTGAGCAGTTCGACGGCGGCCGCATGGTGCAGCGGAGGCCAGGCACGCGCCGGTACGGCGGACCCGGGATGCACGACGACATAGGGTGCCTCCCCCACCAGGGCCGATATGTCGGGGAGACCGGTGACGTGGAGACGTCCGTCATCGTCCGGGGGGAGCTGGTAGCCGGCGGCCGCGGCGATGCGCAGCGCGCGTTCGGCCTCGGGCTGGTCCTCGGGGAAGTCCTCGCCCGGCTTGAGCCGGACATCGAGCAGGGACCCGGCGTAGTCGACCGACGCCCCCGTGATGCGCCCGATGCCGGCGAGCCGCAGCGCGAGGGCCAGCGGCAGCGGCGACTGGTGGAAGGAGGTGAGGATGACCGCCTCCGCGGCGCCGGATGCCTCGGCGTGGTCGATGACCTCCCGCAGCAGGCCGGAGGTGACCGGCGGTGCCGGATCGACGATCCAGGGCGCCGCCCAGGTGAGCACGTCCACGACGCCGGGCAGCAGCCGGGCCGCCGGGGCGCCCTGCGGCCCGCACAGCATGACCACCTCGGAGGGTGCTCCCCCGCGCCCGGCGGCGACGGCGCGGACAGCCGGTCCGGCGAGCAGGACGTCCCCCACGCTGTCGAGGCGGGCCACCAGCACGCGCCCGGTCACCGCGGATCCCGCCAGAGCAGCTCCACGGCGGCCCCGAGGGAGGAGGCGACGGCAGGTGCGGCCGCGATCTCCTCCGGGCGGGTGACGGCGGTGGGCACCAGGACACCGGCCGCCCCGGCGGCCCGGGCGGCCCCCATGTCGGCTCCGATGTCCCCGATCACCGCCACCTGGCCGGGCTCGAACCCGAGCCTGCGGCAGGCGGCCAGGACCATGCCGGGCTCCGGCTTCCGGCAGGCACACCCGTCGGCCGGGCCGTGGGGGCAGACCTCCCAGACGGCGAAGGGGCCAAGGATCTCCTCGATCCTGGCGTGGACGGCATCCACCTGCGCGCGGGTCAGGATCCCCCTCGCGATCCCGGACTGGTTCGTCACGACCCCCACGGCGACGCCGGCTCCCCGCAGCCGGTCGAGGACCTCCCGGGCACCGGGCATCTCCTCGACGAGCGCGGGCTCGCCGTTGTACGGGACGTCGACTACAAGCGTCCCGTCGCGGTCGAACAGGACCGCCTTCGGAGCGGCCGCAGCCAAAGCCCTGCTTCTCATACAAGCTCTGTTCCCGAGAAGAAGCAGTGCTAAACACTTGAGGGTCAACTTCTTTCCGCCCGGCCGCCGGGAAGTGCCCGGCCCGGCGTCCGCTTCCTCTGCGAGGATGGGGCCATGGCATCGAACGTCTCCGCGCCCCCGCCCCCGGACGGCCGGCCGGAACTGCTGGCTCTGCGCGCCCTGAAGCTGGGCGATCTCCTGGTAGCCGTGCCCGCACTGCGCGGACTGCGCCGGGCCTTTCCCGGGCACCGCATCCGGTACGCCGCCCAGGCCTGGCTGGCACCCATCGTGGCGCTGACCGACGCCGTCGATGAGCTGCTTCCCACGCACGGACTCGACGACCCCCTGGACCTTGCCCCCGGGAGTATCGACATCGCCGTCAACCTCCACGGCAACGGACCGGAGAGCCGTGGGCGGCTCGAGGAGATCGTTCCGGCCCGCCGCATGGGCCACCGCTCACCCGGGTGGGACGGCCCGGCCTGGCAGGACGGCGTCCACGAGCGGCACCGGTGGGCCGACCTCGTGTCCTGGCACGGCGTGCCGGCCGATCCGCTGGACCTGCGCCTGCGCATCCCCGATGAGGAAAGCCCCGTGCCCGGGGCCGTCGTCGTGCACGTCGGGGCAGCGTATGGGAGCCGGCTGTGGCCGGTGGACCGCTTCGCCGCCGTCTCCAAGGCCCTCACCGGGGCCGGCCACAAGGTGCTGTTGACCGGCAGCGCCGGTGAGCGGGCGCGGGCGCTGGCGGTTGCCGAGGCCGCGGGGCTTCCCGAGTGCGCCGTCGTTGCCGGGGAACTGCCGCTCGAGCGGTTCGCGGCGCTCGTGGCCGGGGCTCGCCTCGTCGTGTCGGCCGATACCGGTGCCGCCCATCTCGCCTCCGCCTACGCCCGCCCCTCCGTTGTGCTCTTCGGGCCGGCGCCGGTCGAGGAGTGGGGCCCTCCGCCCGGGCCGCACATCGTGCTCACCGACGCCTCAAAGCGGGTCGGCGAAACCTTCGCCACAGACCCGGACCCGGCGCTGCTCGCGGTGACCCCCGATGCGGTGCTCGCCGCGGCCTCCCGGCTCGGCGTGTACTAGCGCGGGCTCGATGGCCCTTGCCCACCGGACACCCCTGGGCGGACCGCCAGGGTTCAGGCGATCCGGATGTCCGCAGGTCCGCGGCCCGCCGCGCCCGTCAGCCGCTCCTGAAGCAGCACCAGGATGCGGGCCAGCTTCCGGGACACCTGCATCTGGGTCATCCCGAGGTGCTCACCGATCTGCTGCTGGGTCTCCTCCTTGAAATACCTCCGGTACAGCAGTTCCTTCTCCGCAGGCGTGAGGCCGTTGACCGCCGCCCGCAGCGAAACGATGTCGTCGCTGCGCTCGATGCAGTTATCCGGCGAGGGCAGGGTGTCCCCCCAGCTCTTGCCGTCGAAGGGTGCGTCGAGGGATTCCGGCCGCAGGCTCGTTGCGCAGGTCAGCGCCTCGGCCACCACCGACTCCTCGGCGCCCAGCTCGGCCGCCAGCTCCCTCGCAGTCGGTTCCCGCCCGAGCCGCTGCGCCAGCGCGGGGGCGGCCCGCACGGCTTCGGTCCTCAGATCCTGGAGGTGGCGTGGCGGGCGGATCACCCAGCAGCAGTCGCGCAGGTACCGCTTGATCTCACCGGTGATGGTGGGAATGGCGAACGAAGCAAAGGGCACTCCCCGAGCTGGGTTGAACCGCTGCACGGCTTTGATCAGGCCGAGGTAGGCCACCTGCCGGATGTCCGCGGCGTCCGGGCCGAACGAGGAAAAGGACCGCGCGACCGACTCGGCAAGGTCCAGGTGGCGCAGTGTGATGTCGTCCCGCAGGGCGGTCCGCAACGGTCCGTCGGTCCTGCCTTGAGGCTCGAACGGGGGCGTCGCGGCGTCGGCAGGATTCGGCATATGGTTCTCCAGTTCGGCGTGTCCAACTGACACCCCCAAGGAACCACGGGCACTTGTACCCTGCAACGATTAGCTAAAAGTTCTGCTCCCGAAAATCTTCTATTCTCAATTCCGATGGAGTATGCGTTCTGAGGCCGGGTCAGGTGCTGATGGTGGCCGCCGGCCCGGAGGACTCCGGCCCGGGAACGGCGTCGTCCTGGAGTGCGGAGGCGACCTCCGGGGCTGCCGCGGCGGCCGCCCAGTTCCATCGGGGGGCGCCGAGTTCCTTAATCACGCTCTGGAGGTGCGTGCGGAGTTCATCGGAGACAAGGCCGCCGCCTGCCACGAGGGTGCGTTCGACGTCGTCGGCCCGGATGAGCACCTCACGGCCAGCGTCGGTGATGGAGACAAGGTGGGACCGGCGGTCGAGGTCGTTCCGCACGCGGGCCACATGGCCGCGGGATTCGAGCCGGGCAAGGGTTTTGCCCATGGTCTGGGCCTGGACCCGGACGATCTGTGCAAGGCTCGCCTGCGTCATGGCGCCCTGCGACGCGAGGACTCCCAGTGCGATCACTCCGGCGTGGGTAACGCCAATGTCCACCAGCCGCTCATTCCAGGCGTGCTCGACCAGGCGGGCAGCCGTCGTCAGCAGTCGGCCCGTGGGCCATTGCTCCAGATCCGGCATGAAATTGTGCACTCCCTTTCGCTAAGCTGATCAACGCTCATGGATGGCGCCAACCCGTCCCCTTTATGATAACTAGGCGTCCCAGTCATTTTTAATGCCTTCGCGCCGCCCCTATTGAACTGAGGAACCCGCATGACACAACAACTGTCGGCCGGAGATCATGCCCCCGACTTTACGCTCACTGACGCGTTTGGCAACTCGGTGTCGCTCTCGGAGTTCCGCGGCGAAAAGGTCGTCGTCTACTTCTACCCGGCGGCCGCCACCCCCGGCTGCACCACCCAGGCGTGCGATTTCCGTGACAACCTCTCCTCCCTCGCAGCGGCCGGGTACCGGGTCCTGGGAGTGTCCCCCGACGCCCCGGACAAACTCCGTGCCTTCAGCGAGGACGAGCACCTGACGTTCCCGCTGCTCTCCGATGAGGACCACACGGTCGCCGAAGCGTGGGGCGCGTGGGGCGAGAAGAAGAACTACGGAAAGACCTACGAGGGCCTGATCCGCTCGACCGTCGTCCTCGACGGGGACGGGCACGTGGCGCTGGCACAGTACAACGTCAAGGCCACCGGACACGTCGCCAAGCTGCGCCGCGACCTCGGGGTTTCCTGATTCCCGTAGACTAAAGGCCGACGCTGCGCTTTCGCGCAGCGTCGGCGCGCGAGTGGCGGAATTGGCAGACGCGCTGGATTTAGGTTCCAGTGTCTTCGGACGTGGGGGTTCAAGTCCCCCCTTGCGCACTTCAACGCCGGCCCCTGGCCGGCACCCAACGGCACCTTGGTCTTCGGACCGGGGTGCCGTTCTTTCGATGGGCCCCGCCCGGCCCCGGCCCCGCCGGCCCCGGCCCGCCCCGGGGAGAATTTTCAGGTCCGACCCATCCGACTTCGACGCACTGTCGAAGTACCTCCGAGACATCGACACGATGCGCTCCACCCCCCCCAGCAAGCGGCCCCGAACTTCCCCCACCGGGCCAGGTTGATCAAGGAGAAATCTCATGGAACTCACCAAGCGCAGGAACCTTTCCGTCCTCGGACTCGCAGCCGTCTCGGTGCTCGGTCTGTCGGCCTGTGGCGGCGGCGAAGCCGCCTCCGAGTCGGCCCCCAGTGCCGAGAGCATGGAGACCGAGGCAGCCGAGTCGATGGCACCGGAAGCCACCGAAGAGGCCTCCGGCGAGGCAATGGACCCGGCGGCGAACCTCGTCGGGCCCGGCTGCGCCGACTACGCGGCCGAGGTTCCCGACGGCGCCGGCTCGGTCGAAGGCATGGCCCTCGACCCCGTCGCAGTAGCGGCCTCGAACAACCCCATCCTGACCCAGCTCACGGCCGCCGTCTCCGGCGAGCTGAACCCCGACGTCAACCTCGTCGACACCCTCAACGGCGACGAGTTCACCGTCTTCGCCCCGGTCGATGAGGCCTTCGAGGCGCTCCCCGCCGAGACCGTCGAGGCCCTCAAGACCGACAAGGACCTGCTCACGGGCATCCTGACCTACCACGTGGTCCCCGGCAGGATGCTTCCGGCCGACCTTGAAGGAACCACCCAGACCACCGTGCAGGGCGGCGACGTCGAGATCACCGGCTCGGGCGATGAGCTGATGGTCAACGGCATGAACGTCATCTGCGGCGGCGTCCAGACAGCCAACGCCACTGTGTACCTGATCGACGGCGTCCTCACGCCGCCGGCCGGCTAGGAACCTCCCTGGTGTAACTCCTCTAACGTGACCAGGGAACCTGGATGGGCCCCCGCACTCGCCGTGCGGGGGCCCGTCCTCTGTGCGGAAGGGTCGGCGGCCGGCACGTGCGGGACGCCGACGCCTTCGCGGCCGGACCGGCCGCATCGCCTAGACTGAACTCTTCAACCACCTAGCCCGGGCGCTGCGCCCCTTTGGAGAATCTGGCTGTGAAGAAAACCGCCGGGCGCGTCCGGTCCCGTCGCGTCCTCCGAGTCCTTGCCGCGGCCGCCGTAGCGCTCAGCCTTCCCGCCTGCACCGCCGCGCCGCCCGCGCCGCCGTCCCCGTCGGCCCCGGCGCCGGCGACCTCCGCAGCCCCCGACACCACGTTCCGGTTCGCGGCGGCAGCCGACCCGACCGGACTTGACCCCGCGATGGCCACCGACAGCGAGACTTTTCGGGTCACCCAGCAGCTGTTCGAGGGTCTTGTCGGCGTCGACCCGCTGACCTCCGAGCCGGCACCGCTGCTGGCCGAGTCGTGGGAGGAGCGCAACGAGGGCCGGGCCTACGCCTTCGAGCTCAGGAAGGACGTCGTCTTCCACGATGGGGAGTCCTTCAACGCCAGGGCGGTGTGCGCCAACTTCTCGCGCTGGTTCAACACTCCCCCCGCGGCGCGCGCCGCGGCAGCGGCAGCCCTTCCCTTCGAAACAGTCTTCCTGGCCTTCTCTGACAACGCCGAGGCTTCCCTGTACAAGGGCTGCCGGCCCCTGAGCGAGTATGAGGTGCTCATCGAGCTGAACAGCCGGATGACCGAGTTCATCCCCGCCCTCGCGCAGCCCTCCTTCGCCATGTCCTCCCCGCGGGCACTGGAGCAGCTGGCGGCGGATGAACTGACCGAGACCCGGGAGGGAGTCCGGCTGTCCCGGTATGCGCTGGCACCCGTGGGCACCGGGCCGTTCCGGTTCGAGAGCTGGACCGGGGACGAGGTGCGGCTGACTGCGTCCGACTCCTACTGGGGGGACCCCGGCGAAGTCGCGGACGTGGTGTTCACCACCATCGCCCAGCCAGATTCCCGCCTGCGCGCCCTGAAGGCGGGCCGCATCGACGGCTACGACTTCGTCACCGTGGAGAACGCCGCCGAACTGGCCCTGGCGGGCCAGCAGCTGCTGCAGCGCGACCCCTACTCCGTGCTGTATCTGGGGCTGAACCAGAACTTCCCTGGCGTCGACGACGTGCTCTTCCGCCAGGCCGTTGCCCACGCCATCGACAAGGAGGCGCTGATCGAGGGCCGCTTCCTCAACGGCACCAAAGCGGCCCGCCAGTTCCTTCCCCAGAAGCTCGGCGTGAGCAGCGAGGCCGTCCCCTCCTACAACCATGACCCGGACAGGGCCCGGGAGCTGCTTGAGGAAGCGGGGTATACGGGCACCCCCCTGCCCTTCTACTACCCGCGCAACATCTCCCGGCCGTACCTGCCGGCCCCGGAGAAGATCTACGCCGAACTCAGCAGGCAGCTCACCGCCGCCGGGTTCAACCTCAAACCCGTGCCGGTCGACTGGAACGAGGGCTACCTCGACCGCGTCCTTGAGGACGGCGACCGCGCCTTCCACCTGCTGGGCTGGAGCGGGAGCTACCAGGACCCCGACAACTTCGCCGGTGCGCTCTTCGGTAAATATTCAAGCGAGTTCGGCTTCGAGGACCATCAGCTGTTCAGTAAGATCACCCGGGCCGGGACCCTCCCCAACGGCGAGGACCGGCGGCAGGCCTACGCCGACGTCAGCAGCCAGATCGCCACGCGGCTGCCGGCCGTTCCGCTGGCCTTCCCGATCTCGGCACTGGCCATGGCCCCCCGGGTGGCCTCCTACCCGGTGAGCCCCGTCATGAACGAAGTATTCAACCGGATCGACCTCGCCGGGGTACCGGCTCCCGGTGGCGACGCAAGCGCCGGCTGATTTAATTAAGGGGGCTCCCAGCCGTTAGGCTTCAAGGGCTAGGACCTCGCGACTGGAGACAACGTTGACTGCACAAAGCCAGGCGGCATCACCCGCATCCACCACCGACGTCGTCCTGATCGGCGGCGGCATCATGAGCGCCACGCTCGGTGCCTTCCTGAAGCAGCTCCAGCCCGACTGGGACATCTCCGTGTTCGAGCGCCTCGACAGGGCCGGCCTGGAAAGCTCGGACCCCTGGAACAACGCGGGCACCGGCCACTCGGCGCTGTGCGAGCTCAACTACTCCCCCGCGGGCAAGGACGGCTCTGTCGACCCGGCCAAGGCCGTGCAGATCAACGAGCAGTTCCAGGTATCACGCCAGTTCTGGGCCTCCATGGTCTCCAACGGGCACCTCGGGGACCCCCGCAACTTCATCAACCCCGTGCCCCACATGAGCTTCGTCTGGGGCACCGCGAACGCGGCCTACCTCCGCCGGCGGCATGAGGCCCTCAGCGCACAGCCGCTCTTCCGCACCATGGAGCACTCCGAAGACCCGGCAACGATCGCCGAGTGGACCCCCCTGATCATGAAGGACCGCAACCCGGGCCAGCCCGTGGCCGCTTCCCGGGTCGCCGGCGGGACCGATGTCGACTTCGGCGCCCTGACGCGCGGGCTCACCACCTACCTCGAGGGCAACGGCGTCGAACTGAACTACCACCACGACGTCGTCGACGTCTCCCGCGCCTCCAGCGGGCGCTGGGACATCAAGGTGAAGAACCGCGGCACCGGTGCCACCCGCACGGTCAGCACGAAGTTCGTCTTCATCGGCGCCGGTGGCGGCGCCCTCCACCTGCTGCAGCGCAGCGGCATCCCCGAGGGCAAGGGCTTCGCAGGCTTCCCGGTGTCCGGGCAGTTCCTGCGCTGCACCGACCCGGACACGGTGAACCAGCACAACGCCAAGGTGTACGGCCAGGCCTCGGTCGGCGCCCCGCCCATGTCGGTGCCGCACCTGGACACCCGGTTCGTCAACGGCGAGCGGTCCCTGCTGTTCGGGCCCTATGCCGGCTTCTCCACCAAGTTCCTCAAGCGGGGCTCCTTCCTGGACCTGCCCGGATCGGTCCGCCCCTCCAACCTGGTGCCGATGCTCGCTGTCGCCAAGGACAACGTCCCGCTCACCAAGTACCTGATCTCCGAAGTCCTGAAGAACCGCGACGCCAAGAACGAGGCCCTCAACCAGTTCGTTCCGTCGGCCAACGGCGGCGCCTGGGAACTCATCACCGCCGGCCAACGTGTACAGGTCATCAAGAAGGCCCCCAAGACGGGTGGAATTCTGCAGTTCGGAACGGAAGTCATCACCTCGGCCGATGGGTCGGTGGGGGCGCTCCTCGGCGCATCACCGGGGGCGTCCACGGCGGCTCCGATCATGGTCGAACTCCTGAAGCGGTGCTTCCCGGCGAAGATGTCTGGCTGGGAGGCGAAGCTGAAGGAGATGATCCCCGGATACGGCGTGAAACTCAATGAGAACGAGGAGCTTGCCGCGGAAGTCCAGTCGATGACGGATCGGGTCTTGAAACTCCAGTAAGCCGCGGCTGCCCCGGGACACCAGGCACCGTCAGCACCGAAGGCAGGCCCATGTTCCGTCTGGCGCAGCTCTCCCTGGGAAACCGGGCCCTGATTGCGTTGATCACCGTTTTCGCCTCGGTGTTCGGCGTGATCACCGTCGGCTCGCTCAAGCAGGAACTCATCCCCTCGCTCGAGTTCCCCCGGATCACCGTGATCTCCTCGGTGCCCGGGGCCTCCCCGGAATACATCGACAAGCAGGTCAGTGGCCCGCTCGAGACCGCGCTCAGCGGTGTCGAGGGGCTCGAAACCTCTTCGGCCACCTCCCGCAGCGGCGTCTCCACCGTCAACCTCGAGTTCGTCTACGGGACGAACCTCGACCGGGCCCGCGCCCAGGTGGACCGTGCCATTTCCGCAGTGCGGCCCAACCTCCCCGAGGACGTCGAGCCGCAGGCCCTGGCCGGCAGCATCGGCGACTTCCCGATCGCCTTCCTGGCCATCTCCTCGGACCGTACGCTCAGCGAGCTCAATGACGAGCTGACCCGGCTGACGGTTCCCCGGCTGCAGAAGCTCGAGGGGGTCCGCTCGGCGGACATCACCGGCGGCTCACGGCAGCACATCTCGGTGCTTCCCCGCGATAGCGCCCTCGCCGAGGCCGGGGTGCAGGTCGGGGACATCGTCGACACCCTGGAAGCCAACGGCGCCCTCTTCCCGGTGGGCACGCTCGAGGAGGAGCTGCGGTCCCTCACCATCCAGGCCGGCAGTCCCGTCGCGTCCCTCGACGACATCCGGGGCCTGCCCGTGCTGCCCTCCGAGCCGGTCGGGACGGCCGAACCGGCCCCGGAGGCCCCCCAGCCTCCGGCCGCCCCCGGCTTTCCAGCGCCCGGCGTTCCCGGTGGCGTTCCGGGCTCCCCCGGCGGCACGGAGCCGGCGACCGCCATGCCCGCCGAGCCGGCACCTGCGCCCCCTGCCGATCCGGTCACCATCGGCGAGATCGCCGACGTCGAACTCGCCGACGACGCCGCCACCTCGATCACCCGGACCAACGGCGTCGAAACCCTCGGCCTCACCATCACCAAGGTGCCCGACGGCGACACCGTGCGCATCTCCCGGGCGGTCGGCGAACTCATCCCCGAGCTTGAGACGGAGTTGGGCGACGGCGCCAACATCACGGTGGTCTTCGACCAGGCGCCCTTTATCGAACGCTCCATCAAGGACCTCACCACCGAGGGGCTGCTCGGCCTCGCCTTCGCCGTCGTCGTGATCCTGGTGTTCCTGCTTTCGGTGCGCTCCACCCTGGTCACCGCGATCTCCATCCCGCTCTCACTGCTGGTGACCTTTATCGGTCTCTACGCGGCCGGGTACTCCCTGAACATCCTCACCCTCGGGGCGCTGACCATCGCCATCGGCCGGGTGGTCGACGATTCGATCGTCGTGATCGAGAACATCAAACGGCACCTGAGCTACGGCGAGGAAAAACGCACGGCCATCCTGACGGCGGTGCGCGAGGTCGCCGGGGCGGTGACCGCCTCGACCCTGACCACCGTGGCGGTGTTCGCGCCCATCGCGTTCGTCGGCGGGCTTGCCGGTGAGCTGTTCCGTCCCTTCGCCGTCACCACCGGGATTGCCCTGCTGGCCTCCCTCGCGGTGTCCCTGACGATCATCCCCGTCCTCGCCTACTGGTTCCTGCCCCGCACCCGGACCACTGACGTCGACGACGGCGCCGCGTCCGAGGCGGCCCGGCAGGCGCGCGCCCGGGCGGTCGAAGAGGCCCACCGGGCGGAACGCCGCTCCTGGCTGCAGCGCGGCTACCTCCCGATCCTCCGCGGAACCCAGCGCCACCCCGTCTGGACGCTCACCGCCGGCGTGCTGGTGCTTGGGGCGACCGCCGCCATGGTCCCGCTGCTCCAGACCAACCTGCTCGGCAGCAGCGGCCAGAACAGCTTCAGCATCTCCCAGACCCTCCCGGCCGGCTCAAGTCTCGCCACCACGGCCGCGGCGGCCGCACGCACCGAGGAGGTGCTGGCCCGGGACCCGGCCATCCGCGACATCCAGCTGACCGTCGGCAACGCCCAGGGCGCGTTCGCCGCCCAGTTCTCCGAAGGGGCCTCGGTGGCAAGCTTCACCGTCACCACGGACGAGGACGCCGACCAGGACGCACTGCAGGCCCGGATCCGGGACGACCTCGAGCAGCTCACCGGTGCCGGGGAGTTCTCGCTCTCGAGCCAGCAGGGTGGCTTCGGCACCTCAAGCACCATCGACATCAACATCACTGCTCCGGTCCCGGAAGACCTTCAGCGCGCAAGCGACGCGGTGGTTGAGAGCCTCCAGGGCATCGACGGCGCCGGCGAGGTCACCAGCAACCTCTCCGCAGCCCAGCCGCAGGTCCAGATCAGCGTGGACCGGGCCGCAGCGGTCGCCGCGGGGCTCACCGAAGGGCAGATCGCCGGCCTGCTCGGCGGCAGCATCAGCCCGGTCCCCGCCGGAGTGCTCCGGCTGGAGGCCACCGACTATCCCGTCCTCATCGGGGAGGGAACGCCCATCACCAGCCTTGCCCAGCTGCAGGACCTGGTCATCCCGGCGGCCGGACGCCCGGTGCCCCTGACCGAGGTCGCCACCATCGAGGAGGTCCAGGTCCCGCTGACGGTCACCAGCGCCAACGGGGAACGCACGGCACGCGTCTCGGTCACCCCGGCCGGGGACGACCTGGGCGCCCTCACCGCGGCGGTGTCCGCGCGCCTCGACGGCGTGGACCTCCCGGCCGGAGCCACCGCCACGGTCGGCGGGGCGGCAGCGCAGCAGAGCGAATCCTTCGGCCAGCTCTTTCTTGCCCTGTGGGCGGCCGTCGCCATCGTCTACGTCATCATGGTGGCCACGTTCAAGAGCCTGCTCCAGCCCCTGATCCTGCTCGTCTCCATCCCGTTCGCCGCGACCGGGGCGATTGCGCTGCTGGTGATCACCCGCATCCCGCTCGGACTGCCCTCGCTCATCGGCATGCTCATGCTCGTGGGAATCGTCGTGACGAACGCCATCGTGCTGATCGATCTGATCAACCAGTACCGCAGGCCGCGGGACGGCGAGCCCGGGCTGGATGTGGCCGAGGCCATCCTGCAGGGCGCCCGGCAGCGGCTCCGCCCCATCCTGATGACCGCGCTGGCCACGGTCTTCGCCCTGACGCCGCTGGCCCTGGGGCTGACCGGCGAGGGTGGCTTCATCTCCCAGCCGCTCGCCGTCGTCGTCATCGGCGGGCTGGTCTCCTCCACCGCCCTGACCCTGATCCTGGTGCCCGTCCTCTACCGGCTGATCGAGGGACGGCGGGAACTGCGCGCCCGCCGCCGCGAAGCATCCGACCGCGCGGAGCAGGCCCGGGAAACGGTGCCGGCCTAGTCCCCGCTGGTCCGCCGGCCCCGGCGCCGGTCCGAAGCGGCGTATAATGGATGCAAATGCATCTACCCGAACGAGGAGACCCCGTGCAGATCGGCATATTCACAGTCGGTGACGTCACCGTTGACCCCACCAACGGGACCGCGCCCACCGAATACGAGCGCATCAAGGCTATGGTGACGATCGCGAAGCATGCCGAGGAGGTCGGGCTCGACGTCTTCGCCACCGGCGAGCACCACAACCGGCCGTTCGTGCCGAGTTCGCCGACCACAATGCTCGGGTACATTGCCGCGCAGACCGAGCGGATCATCCTCTCGACCTCCACCACGCTGATCACCACCAATGACCCGGTGAAGATCGCCGAGGACTTCGCGATGCTGCAGCACCTGGCCGACGGCCGCGTGGACCTGATCCTGGGCCGCGGCAACACCGCGCCGGTCTACCCCTGGTTCGGCAAGAACCAGCAGGACAGCGTCGAACTGACGGTGGAGAACTACAACCTGCTGCGCCAGCTGTGGGACAACGACGTCGTGAACTGGGACGGCAAGTTCCGCACCCCGCTGCGCAACTTCACCTCCACCCCGCGCCCGCTCGACGGCGTCGCACCCTTCGTCTGGCACGGCTCCATCCGCACCCCCGAGGTCGCCGAGATCGCCGCGTACTTCGGCGACGGGTTCTTCGCGAACAACATCTTCTGGCCCAAGGAGCACTACCAGCAGCTGATCGGGCTCTACCGCGAGCGTTACGCCCACTACGGCCACGGAACGCCCGAGCAGGCGATCGTGGGACTGGGCGGGCAGTTCTTCATCCGCCGCAACTCGCAGGACGCCGTGCGGGAGTTCCGGCCGTACTTCGACAACGCCCCGGTCTACGGCCACGGCCCGTCCCTTGAGGAGTTCACCTCACAGACTCCGCTGACGGTCGGCAGCCCGCAGGAACTGATCGAGAAGACCCTGACCTTCCGTGAGTTCTTCGGCGACTACCAGCGCCAGCTGTTCCTGGTCGACCACGCGGGCCTTCCGCTGAAGACCGTCCTCGAGCAGCTGGACCTGCTGGGCTCCGAGGTCCTGCCGACACTGCGGGCGGAGTTCGCCACGCGCACCCCGGCTACGATTCCGGCTCCTCCGACCTTCGAGAACCGGCTCGCCGCGGGGGCAACCTCACCGGCGGTGTCCCGTGGGTGAGGGCCCGGAACTCCCTCCGGTGCGCCTCACGGCCGAGGCGTGGGAGTCGCTGTTCCGCGCCCAGGTCGCAGTGATGAAGGTCCTGAGGCAGGACGAGGCCTTCAAGCAGCTCGGCATCCGCGACTACGATGTGCTCTTCAACCTGAGCAGGTGCCCTACCGGGTGGGCACGGCTGAATGAGCTGAACGCGAACCTGCTGATCAGCCAGCCGAGCCTGAGCCGGATGGTGGAACGGCTCGAGGCCAAGGGGCTGATCCAGCGCCGGCAGGCCAAAAACGATCAGCGCGGCGTGGAGCTTTCCCTGACCGAAGAGGGCCGGGCGCTCCAGAAGCGCATCGGAACCTCGCACGTGCGGGTAATCCAGGAAACCCTGGGGCCGGTCCTGAGCGTCGAGGAACTCGAACAGCTCCGCCTGCTCACCACCAAGATCAGTGCCGGGGTGGAGCGCCCCTCCTGACCCAGGGCCGGGTGCCGGCCCCTATGCTGGGGACACGGCACCCACCAGGGGTCAGCCGTACGAGCGAAGGCGGCCCCATGCACAGCTTCACCCCCGACGACGTCCCCGACCTCACCGGCCGCCGCGCCATCGTCACCGGGGCCAACAGCGGCATCGGCCTCCGGGCCGCCGTGTCCCTGGCCCGGAAGGGCGCCCACGTGGTGCTCGGCTGCCGCGACGCGGGGCGGGGGCAGGAAGCCGAGCACCACGTGCGCTCCCTCAGCGGCAATTCGGCGGTGGAGATGCGCCTGCTCGATCTGGCCAGCCTCGCCTCCATCCGGCAGTTCGCCGCCGACTGGGAGCACCCGTTGGACCTGCTGATCAACAACGCGGGGGTTATGGCGCCACCGCGCAGGGTTCTCACCGAGGACGGCTTCGAGTCGCAGTTCGGAATCAACCACCTTGGCCACTTCGCCCTCACCGGGCTCCTCCTCGGGCAGCTGCGGGCGGCCGGCGGTTCCCGCGTCGTCACCGTCTCAAGCCTCGCCCACAAACGCGGGCGCCTGAACTTCGGGGACCTCCAGTCTGCCCGGGCATACCGGCCCTGGGCCGCCTATGGCCAGAGCAAGGCGGCCAACCTCTACTTCACCATCGAACTCGACCGGCGCGCACGGGCGGCGGGGTGGCAGCTCACGGCAGCGGCGGCGCACCCGGGCCTCGCCCGCACCAACCTGGTGCGGAACCGCCAGGCGGGACCGGTGCTCGACCTGCTCGGCGGATTCCTCGGCGTGCTGAGCCAGTCCGATGGGGCCGGTGCGCTTCCGGTGCTCTATGCGGCCACCGGCCCCGACGTTGAGGGCGGGGACTACTACGGGCCGGACGGCCCCGGAGAGACCCGCGGAAACGTCCGCCTCGTGGCGCCCTCCCCGCGCGTCCTCGATCGCGAAGCCGCCGCACGGCTCTGGGATCGCAGTGTCGAACTGACCGGCGTCGACTACCGGGCCTTGATGCCGCGCAGCTGAAACCCGGGCGCACGGCACCCAGCGGGCCGGGCTCCCGGCAGCCGGCACGCGGGAACCGGGGCAGCGGCGATCCCAGGCAGGTATGAGCAGGCAGCAGCGGCCTAGAGCCGTGCGGCGTGCGGGGCCCGCACCCGGCCAACGGCCTCGACGACCGCCGCGGCGGCCGCCTCCAGGTCCGCCGCCGTCACTTCCGAGGTCCAGGAGAGCCGCAGCGCCGTGGTGGCGGTATCGGCGTCGAGACCCATTGCGAGGAGGACGGCGGAGGGCTCATCCGACCCTGCGGCACAGGCGGAGCCGGACGATGCCACCACGCCGAGGCGCTCCAGTTCAAGCAGGACCGATTCGCCGCTGAGGCCGGGAAAGCAGAAGGACGCGAGGTTCGGCAGCCTCCGCCCCGGATGCCCGGTCAGGACGGCGCCCGGCACCCCGGCCAGGACGTGGGCGGTGAGCCGGTCCCGCAGCGCGGTGGAGACCTCCGCGGCAGCGGCCCAGCCCCGCCGGGCGGCCGTCAGCGCCGTCGCCGCGCCGACGGCGCCGGCCACATTCTCCGTCCCTGAGCGGCGCCCCCGCTCCTGGCCGCCGCCGTGGATCACCGGCTCCACCTGCACCCTGCGGCGGAGGTACAGCACCCCGGAACCCTTCGGTGCCCCGAGCTTGTGGCCCGAGATGCTCAGCGCGTCGACACCCAGCGCCTGGACGTCGAGGGGAAGCCACGCCGCGGCCTGGACGGCATCGGTGTGGAAGTACACCCCCCGGCTCCGACAGATTCCGGCGAGTCCGGCGATGTCCTGCACGGTGCCGACCTCGTTGTTGGCATACATCACGCTGCACAGCGTCGTCTCCGCGGTCAGCGCTGCCGCGAGCCCCTCAGGGTCGACCTTCCCTGCGCCGTCCACCGGCAGGACAGTGCTCCGGAAGCCGTGGAACCGCTCAAGGTACGACAGCGGTTCGCGGACCGCGGCGTGCTCGAGCGCGCTCGTGACGATGTGCCGTCCGCGCGGTGCCGCGAGGGCTATCCCCTTCAGCGCAAGGTTGTTCGCCTCGGTGCCGCCCGAGGTGAAGACCACCTCCGCCGGCCGGCAGTTCAGTTCCGCAGCGACGGCCTCCCGCGCGGAAGCGAGGGCGGCCGCGGCGGCCTCCCCGACCGCGTGGTGGCTCGAGGGATTGCCGAAACCGCCCGTCAGCAGCGGCCACATCGCCTCAAGCACCTCCCGCCGCACCGGCGTCGTGGCGGCGGCGTCGAGGTAGATCATGACCGCAGCTCCGCCGGGGGCCGCCCAGCCGCCGCCGCTCCCGCCCCCGCACCGGCGTATCCGGAGACGGCGGGCCGGAAGTCGAGGCCGAGGTCGAGGCTGCGGACGCTGTGGGTCAGGGCCCCGGAGGAGATCAGGTCGACGCCGGTCGCGGCGATGGCGGCAACGGTCTCAAGCGTGACGTTGCCGCTGGCCTCGACGAGGGCGCGGCCCCCGACCCGGCGGACGCCCTCGGCGAGTTCGGCCAGGGAGAAGTTGTCGAGCAGAATCGTGTCGACCCCTGCGGCGAGCACCGGTTCGATCTGGTCGAGCCGGTCGACCTCCACTTCGAAATGCACGGTGTGCGGGAGCCGTGCCCTTGCCTCCGCGAGGGCGGCGGTAAGTGCCTCGGGGCCGTCCGCGGACAGCAGGGCCAGGTGGTTGTCCTTCACCAGCACCGCGTCCGAGAGGCTGAACCGGTGGTTGAACCCGCCGCCGCAGCGCACCGCGTACTTCTCCAGCGCCCTCAGGCCGGGGGTGGTCTTGCGGGTGTCGACAATGCGTGCGCCGGTTCCGCGGACCGCCTCGACATACCGGGCCGTGAGGGTGGCGATGCCGCTGAGCCGCTGGGCCAGGTTGAGCGCGGTGCGCTCGGCGGCAAGGATCCCCGCGGCGGGACCGGAAAGGGTTGCGAGCACGGCGCCCGGGGCGAAGGCGTCGCCGTCGTTCAGCTGCGGCTCCACGGTGATGCGCGGGTCGGTCAGGCGCATCGCGGACTCGATGACGTGCGCCCCGCAGAAGATCCCTGCCTCCCGGGCCGTGACGGCGCCGGTGGCCAGGACCGACGGCGCGATGAGGCCCTGACAGGTGATGTCGCCCCAGGGTGAGTCCTCGGCGAGCGCGGCTAGAATCACCGCGTCGAAGACCGCGGCGGACGGGGCGGAGGCGGCTGCCGGTGGGGTCATTGCGGGAATCCTTCCTGGGGGGTGGAAGCGCGGACGTACGCCGTGCTCTTAGGAATTGATCGCGGATCGGTCAGCGGGAAATCCGACCGGTGGTGGGCACCCCGGCTTTCCCTGCGGGCGGTGGCGGCATGCACCAGCAGCCGCGCACACAGCAGGAGGTTGGCGGTTTCGAGTTCCTCGGCGGTGCTGCCGGCGGGCGCATAGGCGGCCAGCTGCTTGGCGGCCAGTTCGAGCCCGGCCGCGTCCCGGACGACCCCGGCCTGCCGGGTCATCAGGCGCTGCAGCTGGGCCCGGTCGAAGGGTTCTCCGGCGTCCGGGGCTTCAAGGGCGAGGGGGTCGGCCGGGAACGCTGGCCACGGGGCCTCCGGCGCGGCCAGGGCTTCGGCCGTACGCTCCGCGAAGACGAGTCCCTCGAGCAGGGAGTTCGAGGCGAGCCGGTTGGCGCCGTGCACCCCGGTGCAGGCGGCCTCCCCCACCGCGTACAGGCCGGGGAGCGAGGTCCGGCCCGAGGTGTCGGTGCGGATCCCGCCCATCCAGTAGTGCGCGGCGGGCACCACCGGGACCGGTTCGCGCGCCCAGTTCAGGCCGTGGCGCGCCGTCAGGGACGTCAATGAGGGGAACCGGCGGGCGAGGAACGGACCGCCCAGGGCGGTCGCGTCGAGGTACACACACCTTTCACCCCGCACGGCGAGGTGCTGCGCGATGCTGCGGGAGACGACGTCGCGCGGTGCCAGTTCACCGTCCGGATGGTAGGCGGGGAGGAAGCGGGTGCCGGAGGCGTCGCGGAGGACCGCGCCCTCCCCCCGCACCGCCTCGGAGATGAGCGGGCTGCCGGGGACATCGAGCGCTGTGGGATGGAACTGGAAGAACTCGGCGTCGGCCACCACCGCCCCGGCCCGCCAGGCCAGGGCCACGCCGTCGCCGGTGGCCACCGCCGGGTTGGTGGTGTGCTCATAGAGCCTGCCGGCCCCGCCGGTGGCGAGCACGACGGTGTCGGCCGCGATCTCCCGTTCACCAGCATCCCCGCCGGCGGAGGGACCTCCAGGGCGGATGCGCACGCCCGAGACGCGGGGTTCGCCGGGCGGACCCGCCTGCAGCAGGTCCGTGACGAAGGTGGATTCAAGGATCCGGACGGAGGGGTCGGCGCGCACCGCGCCGATCAGCGCGCCCGCCAGCGCACGGCCGGTCGCGTCGCCGCCGGCGTGGAGGATCCGGGCCGCGCTGTGCGCCGCCTCCCGGCCGCTGGACAGCGCTCCTCCGGCGCTGTCGAAGCGGAACCCGAGGGACTCAAGCCAACTCACCTGGCCCTCTGCCCCGGCGCATAGCAGCCCGACCGCGTCCGGGGCGGCGAGCCCCGCGCCGGCGGCCAGGGTGTCGGCCGCGTGGGCGGCCACGCTGTCCGGACCGCCTGCCCGGGCGCCGGTCCCGGACGGGTGCTGTCCGGGGGCACCGGACAGCACCGCCGCCATGCCGCCCTGGGCGTACCAGGTGTTGCTCTCCTCGAGGGCGGCCTTCGTGATCAGGGTCAGCTGCGCGCCCGGCAGGGAACGGCGGATCCGGAGCACGGCTGCCAGCCCTGCTACACCGCCGCCCACGACGACCACCCGGTGCGGGGCGGCCGGGTAGTCAGCCGGGGCCGGGGTCATGGCCGGACCGCGAGCATACGCTGCAGGGCGGTGCGGGCGGGTACTGCGGTCGCGGCCGGCACGGTGATCCGGTTGCGCACCTCGCCCTCGAGCAGGCCCTCGAGCACCCAGGCGAGGTACCCGGGGTGGATGCGGTACATCGTGGAGCACGGGCAGATGACGGGATCGAGGCAGAAAATCGTGTGTTCAGGATGTTCTGCGGCCAGGCGGTTCACGAGGTTGACTTCGGTGCCGACGGCGAACGTGGTGCCCGGAGCACCGGCGGCGATCGCCTTGCGGATGTAGTCGGTCGACCCGGCCTCGTCGGCGGCATCGACGACGGCCATCGGGCACTCGGGGTGGACGATCACGCGCACCCCCGGGTGCTCGGCCCGGGCCTTCTCGATCTGGGCGACCGTGAAGCGCTTGTGGACGGAGCAGAAGCCGTTCCACAGGATGACGCGCGAGTCGAGGAGCTCCTGCTCCGCGAGGCCGCCAAGGTCCTTGCGCGGGTTCCACAGCGGCATCCGCTCCAGCGGGACACCCATCGCCTTGGCGGTGTTGCGGCCCAGATGCTGGTCGGGGAAGAAGAGCACCCGCTGCGCCCGCTCGAAGGCCCACTCCAGCACCGCGGCGGCATTGGAGGAGGTGCAGACGATTCCGCCGTTCTCACCGCAGAACCCCTTGAGCGCCGCCGAGGAGTTCATATAGGTGACCGGGAGCACCGGGACCCTGCCCTCGGCGTCGGGTTCCGTGCCGTACACCTCGGCGAGCTGCTCCCAGCAGTCGGTCACCGAGTCGATGTCGGCCATATCCGCCATCGAGCAGCCGGCGGCGAGGTTGGGCAGGATCACCGCCTGGTCCGGCCGGGAGAGCAGGTCTGCGGTCTCGGCCATGAAGTGCACGCCGCAGAAGACGATCGCCTCGGCCTCGCTGCGCTGGGTTGCCGCGCGGGCGAGCTGGAAGCTGTCCCCGACGAAGTCGGCGTGTCGGATGACCTCGTCGCGCTGGTAGAAGTGCCCGAGGATGACCACCCGGCTGCCCAGGGCGTGCCGCGCCGCGGTGATGCGCCGGTCCAGTTCGTCGTCGCCGGCCCTCCGGTATTCCTCGGGCAGTTCGCCCTGGCGGGGGGTCGCGGCGGGCGCGGGGTCGGCCATCGAGGCGCCCGGTCCATAGGTGGGCACGGGGGTGTCGAAGGCCCACGGGCCCTCGGCGAGCGCGGGTGAACAGGTGCCGCCGGCGGCCGGGGCGGCCTGTGCTTCGGCCCGGGTGATGAGCTGGACCGCGGTGTTGACAGAGGTCATGGGGTTCTCCTGGGGAAGCCGGGATCGGGTGAGGCGGCGCCGGTGTAGCGGTAGAGGCGGGGCGGACGGTGCCTGCCGCCCTGCTGGAACGTGTCGGTTGGAACGATGTCGGGGGTGGCCCGGAGGTGGCGGCGGAAGTTGGCCGGGTCGAGCTCCCGGCCAAGGACCGCCTCGTAGACCCCGCGCACCTGGGCGAGGGTGAAGGACTCACCGAGGAAGGAGAAGGCGATCGGCCCGTATTCCATCTTGTTGCGCAGCCGCCAGAGGGCGTATTCGACGATCGTGTTGTGGTCGAAGGCGAGGTCCGGCAGGGCGTCGGCCGGGAACCACTTCACGTTTTCCGATTCGCGCGCGAGGTCCGCCTCCCCCGGCTGCACGAGGGCCCAGTAGACGATGGAGACAAGCCGCTGGGTGGCGGCGCGGTCGAGCCCGCCGAAGGCGTAGAGCTGTTCGAGGTATCGGGGGGCGAGGCCCGTGGTTTCGTTCAGGTTCCGCGCCGCGGCGTCCTGGAGGGACTCCCGGCCCGACAGCGGCCCCCCGGGCAGTGCCCACTTGCCCAGGTGCGGCTCGCGGATCCGCCGTACCAGTGGCATCCAGAGCGCCTGCCGGGCGCCGTCGGAGCGGAGGGCGAAGATCACCGTGGAGATCGCCAGTGCCGGGGGGAGCTGGCTGCGTTCGGTCACGTTCGCCGAGCTGAAGTCCATGCCTGCACCGCCCTCCAAGTTCAGTCCGCCGCGGCAGCCCGGGTTAAAGTCACTATGACTATAACAGGCTTCCGGGTCCTGCGGCAGGGCCCCCGAAGGCCGCGGCCCGCATCAGCGGCAGGGTCCGCGCCTCGAAGTGGGTGTTGAGGACGATGACGCTCGAGGAGCGGATGACGGTCCGGGTGGCGATGATCGCGTCGATCACGCGCTGCAGATCGGCGTTGGAACGGGCTGTGACCCGTGCCAGCAGGTCGCTCTCCCCCGACACGGTGTGCAGTTCCTGAATTTCGGGGATCTCCGCGAGCGCCTCGGCCACCGCGTCGTGACCCGAATCCTGATGGATGATCAGCGAGCAGAAGGCCGTCACGCCGTACCCCATGGACCCCGGGTCGATGCGGGGGCCCCAGCCGCTGATCACCCCGCTGCGCTGCATCCGTTCAAGCCGCGCCGACACCGTTGCCCGCGCGACCCCTAGGACGCGCGATGCCTCGAGCACCGAGATCCGGGGGTTGTCGGCGAATAGGTCAGCGATGCGGACGTCGAGCCGGTCAATCTCCATGGGTTGCCTTCCTCCCGGACACACCGTGCCCTGCCGCGGCGGCGCCCTGACCACCCGGGCCGAGACTGTCCGGGCCGGGGCCGGCTAAGGGCGGACGCCTGTTTGTACAGACGATAACGGCTGAACGGAGCAGTCTGTACAGCCGGTTGCGCCCAGGCACCGTTAACTGCGGCAAACTGCGGAGGATCGACGCGGCAGATTGCGCAGGAGCTCGGGTACGGATACCGTCGCCCAAGACCCTCTACACAAGGACGCACCATGGAATCTCCGACACCTGCGGATCCGAGCGAGCTCGAGGAGCTCTACCGGCTCCTCGCCGCCGTCCGGCAGCTCGATACCGCCGCGGTCCGCTGGCAGCGCCAGGGCATCATCCCCGGCTACGCCCCCCTGCTCGGGCAGGAGGCGGCCCAGGTGGGCAGCGGCTACGCCGTTGACCCCAGGCGGGATTTTCTATTCCCGACCTACCGGGAACTCGGCGTTGCACGGGCCGTGGGCGTGGACATGGTCGAATACATGGCCACCCACAAGGCCACCTGGCATGGCGGGCTCTATAACCCCGCCGCCACCCACTTCGCCCCCATCCAGGCCGTGGTCGGCGGATCGGTGCTCCACGCCGTGGGCTGGGCGCACGGCCAGAAGCTGGCCGGGCCCGGCGAGGACGGCTACAACGTCGCCCTGACCTACTTCGGCGACGGCGCCAGCTCCCAGGGCGATGTCCATGAGGCGATGAACTTCGCGGCCGTGATGAAGTCACCCGTCATTTTCTTCGTGCAGAACAACGGCTGGGCCATCTCCGTGCCCACCGAGCGCCAGGTGGCGGGCGGGTCGGTCGCCGCCCGGGCCGCCGGGTACGGCATGCCGTCGCTGAGCGTGGAGGGCAACGACGTCACGGCGGTGCTTGAGGCCACCCGGCAGGCCCTCGCGCACTGCCGGGACGGCGGCGGCCCGATCCTCATCGAAGCCCGGACCTACCGGCTGGGGCCGCACTCTACGAGCGATGACCCCGGACGCTACCGCAGCCTGGATGAGGAGCAGGCGGCCCGCCGCTCCGATCCGCTGGCCGCCTGCGAGGCCCTGCTGCGCACACGCTTCGGCACGCCCGACCCCTTCTTCGCCGCGGCCCTCGCCGCGGGCGAGGCCGAGGCCGATGCCGTCCGGCAGGGCCTTGAGGGCCTTGCTCCCCGCCCGGGAAGCGAGATGTTCGACTTCGTCTTCCAGGAGCCGACCCCCGCACTGAAAGCCCAGGCCGCCGCCTGGAGGACGGAATCCGAGCATGTCTGAGACCCTGTCGAGCCCCCTGTCCCCCGCCGCCGGCGGCGACGGGCCGGCCGCACCCGCGCCGCTGACGCTCTCGATGCAGGGGGCCCTGAACCGTGCGCTCGGGGAGGTACTTGAGGACAACCCCAAGGCCCTCATCTTCGGCGAGGACGTCGGCCGCCTGGGCGGGGTCTTCCGCATCACCGACGGGCTGCAGGCCCGCTTCGGCGCCGAGCGCGTCTTCGACACCCCGCTCGCCGAATCCGGCATCCTGGGCATGTCCGTCGGCCTGGCGATGGCGGGCTTCCACCCCATCCCCGAGGTGCAGTTCGACGGCTTCGCGTATCCGGCCGTGAACCAGATCGTCTCCCAGGTCGGGCGCATGAACTACCGCAGCCGCGGGGCCCTGCCCATGCCGATCACCCTGCGGGTGCCCAGCTTCGGCGGGATCCGCGCACCCGAACTCCACGGCGAGAGCCTCGAGAGCCTCTTCGTCCACGTGCCGGGCCTGAAGGTCGTCTCCCCCGCGGACCCGCACCAGGCCTACCACCTGCTCCGCCTCGCCGGGTCGATGCCCGATCCGGTGATCTTCATGGAACCCAAGGCGCGCTACTGGCAGAAGGGCATCGTCGATCCCGCGGACGCCGGTGCACTTGAGGGTGCACAGATTGCCCGGCCCGGCCGTCACCTGACCCTGATCGCCTGGGGCGCCATGGTCGCCCGCTGCCTGCAGGTCGCCGAACTGGCGGCCGAGGACGGCATCGAGGTGGAGGTGCTCGACCTGCGCTGGCTCAGCCCGATCGACGCCGACGGCCTCGCAGAATCCGTCTCGCGCACCCGCCGCGCCGTCGTCGTCCACGAGGCGCCGCGCAGCAGCGGGCTCGGCGCGGAAATCGCCGCCCTCGTGACCGAAAGGTGCTTCAATACCCTCAAGGCGCCGGTGGAACGGGTGACGGGATTCGACGTCCCCTATCCGTCGGGCGACCTTGAGGACGAGTACATTCCCAACATTGACCGGATCCTGTTCGGAATCCAACGCGTATTGGAGCACCGCCGTGGCTGAACTCTCATTCCCCCTGCCCGACCTCGGCGAGGGCCTCATCGAGGCCACCATCCTCGAGTGGCTCGTCGCCGAGGGCGACCAGGTCGAGCGGAACCAGCCCCTCGTCGAGGTCGAAACCACCAAGTCCGCCGTCGAGCTGCCCTCCCCGCAGGCCGGTACAGTCGTGAAGGTCCACGGCGATGCGGGCGCGGTGATCGCCGTCGGCGATCCGCTGATCGTCTTTGAGGTGCCGGACGACACGGCCGGCATCGTGGGCACGGTGCCCGCCGAGAAGGCCCCGGCCCGGCGGGTGCGGCTCAGCGCCGTGCTCGACGACGACTAGGCACCGGCCCGCGGAGCGGGATTTCAACGGCAGGAAAGGACAAGGCATGGGAAGGCACCGCGACCACCTGGTGGAGGGATCGGATCCGCAGCTGAGCGTGGCGCTGCATCCGCCCGCCTCCGACGCCGGGCTGCGCCCGGTGCTGCTCCTTCACGGCTTCGCCTCCTCGACGAAGCTCAACTGGACCGACACCGGCTGGATCCGCTTCCTCAACGAGGCCGGTCGGGCCGTTCTCACCGTCGACCTGCCCGGACACGGCGCCAGCGCCGCACCGGAGGCGCGCGACTCCTACTCCCCCAGCCGCATCCGCGCCGATGTCCTGCAGGTCCTTCAGGACCATCACGTGGTGCCCCTGCGCGAGGGCGTGCCGGCCAGCGGCGTCGACATCATCGGCTACTCCCTCGGCTCCCGGCTGGCGTGGGAATTCGGCGCCACCCAGCCCGAACTGGTCCACCGCATGGTGCTGGGCGGCCCCGGCAGCGGTGACCCGCTTGCCGAATTCGACCTCGCCGCGGCGCAGGAGCTCCTCGCCGAAGGCACCCCGATCCAGGATGCCCGGACCGCCGAGCTGATGCGGATGGCCAGGCTCGTGCCGACCAACGACGTATTCGCACTGCTGACCATGGTGGAGGCGGTGAAGGACGAGCCGTTCATCCCCTCCGAGGCCGTGCCCCGGATGCCGCTGCTGCTGGTCGCCGGCGAGAACGATGACCTCGCCGCGACGGCGCAGGAACTGGCGGATCTGGCCCCGCAGGCGGAGCTCCTGAAGCTGCCCGCCCGGACCCACGCCAACGCGGTGACCTCTCGCGCCTTCAAGTCCGCCGCCGTGGCGTTCCTGTCCGCCTGAACCCGCCCCCGCACAGGCCGCCGCCCGCTGCGGGTGGCTGACGCAGCGGATAAACTTTAGGTAAAGGGACCTGCGCCGCAGGGCAAAAGACCGTAGCGGCAGGATACAATCGAGCCAAGTGCTCAGTAGACTTACCTTTTCTGCGCGCCCCACCCTGACCTTTCCAGCCACCAATTTCCCGGGAGAACACCCATGGATGTGCTCCTTGCCGAGCGGTACCAGACCACCGACCTGCTCGGCGTGGGCGGCGCCGCCTCCGTCTATAGGGCGGTCGACCGCAACCTGCAGCGCGATGTCGCGGTGAAAGTCTTCCAGCCCACCACCGCCGATGACGACGACTACCGCCGGCAGCACACCGAGACGCTCCTGCTCTCCACCCTGAACCACCCCGGGCTGGTGACCCTCCACGATGCGGGGCTGCACCAGGATGAGGACGGACGCACCACCGGCTTTTTGGTGATGGAACTCGTTGACGGCGAGGACCTGCGCAAGCTGCTGAAGAAGGGTCCCCTCGCCCCCGCCGCCGTCGCTCAGGTCGGAGCCGACCTCGCCGACGCCCTCGCCTACATCCACTCCCACGGGGTGGTGCACCGCGATGTGAAGCCGGCGAACATCCTGATGTTCCACTCCGGCGACAACGACACCCGGCTCTACCCCAAGCTCACCGATTTCGGCATCGCGCGCATGGTGGATTCCACCATGGCCACCGCCGTCGGGGCCACCATCGGCACGGCCAACTACCTCAGCCCGGAGCAAGCGCAGTCGGGCAACATCGACGAGCGCAGCGACATCTACTCCCTCGGCCTGGTCCTGCTCGAGTGCCTCACCGGCGACAAGGCCTTCCCCGGGCCCGTCGTGGAGGCGGCCCTGGCCCGCCTGCTCCGTGATCCCGAGATCCCGGAATGGCTGGGCGCCGACTGGGCGAGCCTGCTCACCAGCATGACCGCCCGGAACCCGCAGGACCGTCCGGACGCCCACGAGGTTGCCCTGCTCCTGCGGGTCCATTCCGACGAGGGCGCGGGCTTCTCGGGGATCGGGACACCCCAGGCGGCCGCAGGCTCCGCCCCCGCCGACGACGGCGACGGGGTCTCGACCGGCGGAATCACCACCGGGAACATCCACATCCCCGACCCGCCCTCGCACGCCCCGAGCCTCGGATAGTCCGGGGCAGCGCTAGCCCGGGGCAGCGCTAGCCCGGGCAGCGCTAGTCCGGATCAGCGCTGCTCCAGGGCAGCGCTCAGCGGGGTTCGCCGCCCTCGACGTCATCCTCTTCGGGCTCGAAGTTTGAGGGCTCATCGAGCGTCGTGGCGCCGATTCCCTCCTGGTTGTCGGGGATGGTGCCCTCGGGACCCTCCCCTGTGTCCTGCCCGTTGGTGCCTTGCCCGCTGGTGTCCTGCTTCTTGCCGTTCGGCGTCTCGGTCATTTCATCCTCCGGCGTAGGTGTTTGTTCCTTCGATCCTAGGAGCCCGGGGGGCAACGCAAAAGACCGGAGGGCCAGGTTGGTTTCCTGGCCCTCCGGTCTTTTGTCTGCTGCGCGTGTGCGCCCGGACGCCCCGGTTGAAGGTCCCGGGCGTGCCGGCTCAGTGCTGGGAGACTCCAAGCGGCGCACCGCGGGTCTCCCGGGCCAGGGTGACCCCGACGAAGGAGATGGCGCACAGGATCATGATGTAGATCGCCACGGCCCCCGACCACTGGTAGGTCTCCAGCAGCAGCTGCGCGACCATCGCCGCGAACGCCCCGCCCAGGATCGCGCCCAGCGCGTACCCGATGGAAATGCCGGAGTAGCGCACGTTCGCGGGGAACATCTCCGCGTACATCGCGGACATGGGCCCGTAGGACAGTCCCAGGCCGATGGTCAGGACGAACAGGCCCAGCCCATAGAGGAAAATGTTGGCGGTGTCGACGAGCATGAACATCGGCAGCATCCACACGAACACCAGCGCATAGCCGATCTGGAAGGTCCGCACGCGGCCGATCCGGTCGGAAAGCCAGCCGCCGACCATGGTGAAGATCAGCCAGCCGAAGGAGGCGAGCGTCGTGGCCAGCAGCACCGGCACCACTGGCATCTCCAGCGCCGTGGTGGCGTAGGAGATGAAGAACGCGATGACCAGGTAGCCCGCGGCATTGTTGCCGATGAAGATGACGGCGGCAAGGAGCACCTCGCGGGTGTTCTTCCGGAACAACTGGCGCAGCGGCGCCTTGCTCTCACCCTTGCGGGCCAGCATCTCCTTGAAGACGGGGCTTTCACTGACGGCACGCCGGATCAGGTAGCCGACGATGATCAGCACCACCGACAGCAGGAACGGCACCCGCCAGCCCCACTCGAGGAACTGGTCCTCGGGGATGGCGGTGCGCAGCAGCAGCAGGGTGCCTGTGGCCAGGATCATGCCGATCGGAACGCCGATTTGCGGGTAGGCACCGAACAGGCCCCGCTTGCCCACCGGGGCGTGTTCCACCGACATCAGCGCCGCACCGCCCCATTCACCACCGGCGGAGAACCCCTGGACGATGCGCAGGAGGATCAGCAGGATCGGCGCCCACACCCCGATGGAGGCATAGGTGGGGAGGATCCCGATCAGCGCGGTCGCCGCGCCCATCAGGATCAGGGTAAAGACCAGGACCGACTTACGGCCGATGCGGTCACCGAGGTGCCCGGCGACGATCGCTCCGAGGGGCCGGAAGAGGAAGCTGATGCCGATCAGGGAAAAGGCGAGGACCTGGGCCAGGCCCGGGTTGGACTCCCGAAGCGGAGTGAGGAACAGCGCGCCCAGGACCGTGGCGGTGAGCTGGGCGAAGATGAAAAAGTCGTACCACTCGATGGTTGTTCCAACGAGGGTCCCGGCCAGGACGCGGCGCTCCTCGCGTGAGGTGCGATGCTCCGTGGCGTTCGCAGCGGTGAAAGACGTCATTGTCACTCCAAGGGACGGGAAAACATTACCGACAGAACGTTCGGTTACGTGAGCTAAATCATACGCAGGACCTCCCCGGGATGGGGGAGGTCCTGCGGATCAATTTCCGCGCGTCAGGAGTCCGCTGTGGCCGGGGTGCCGGCGGAGGCGGGGGCTGGATCCCACAAGAGGCTGTCCGCGCGTCAGGAGCCAGTGGGACCGGAAGCGGCGGCGGTGGCCTCGACGGACCGGCGGTGCGCCCGGAGTCCGGCCGCACCGGCCAGGCCCAGCACCAGGAGCGCGGCGGCTGCCAGCACCGGCACCGCGAAGGCGGCATCGGTTCCCACCCTCTCCGCGAGGGACCCGGCGACGGCGGAGCCGAGGGCCGAGCCGGCGACAATGCCGCTGGCGAGCAGGGTCATGACCGTGCCGAGCAGGCGTCGGGGTGCCACCATCGACCCGATGCTGAAGATCGAGACCATGGTCGGCCCGACGGGGATGCCGAGGAGGAACAGCACGAGCACCATTGCCGGGATGCCCGAGGGCAGGAACAGCAGCGCCGCCAGGCCGACCATGCCGGCCGCCGAGGCGATCCACCGCCAGGAGTGCGCGAAGGTGGCGGGCCAGAACGCCACCGACAGGGCAGCGCCCGCCGAGCTCAGCCCCATCACCGCGTAGAGCAGCCCCGCGGCGGAGGCGGCGTCGAACTGCCCGGCGAAGGCGGTGAGCGTCGTCTGGGTCCCCCCGAAAAAAGTGCCCATCGCGACCATGCCCAGGACGGGAATGGAGATCAGCAGGCGAGACCGCCGGCCGGTCACGGCCGGCCCCGGCTCCTGGACGTCAGAGCGGCCGCGCGAGGATCCGACCAGGCGGCCGGTGGGGTGGACGGCGAACGCGCTCACCATGGCCAGGGTCAGCACCGCGGCAAGGGTCAGGGGGACCCAGGGGGCGGCGAGGCTTGCGAGGAGGCCGACCAGGGCGGGACCGAGGACGAACGTCAGCTCGTCGGCGGTGCTTTCGTAGGACATGGCCGTGTCGAGGTCGGAGGGCCTGCGCGTCATCGCCACCCACCGCACCCGCGCCAGCGGCCCGATCTGGGGAGAGGTGAAGCCGGTGAGGAAGGCGGCGGCCATGACGGGAACGGCGGCCGCGGCGGCGGTCCCGGTGAGGGCAAGGGCGAGCACCACCAGCGCCACGGTGGCGACGGTGTTCAGGGCCGCCGCCGGCAGCAGGACGACCCGCTGGCCGAAGCGGTCAGCGAGGAAGCCGAGGATCGGCGCGCCGAGGGCGGAGCCGATGCCGACGGCGCCGGCCGCGAATCCGCCCAGCGCGTAGGAGCCGCTGGCCGAGGTCACGATGGTGAGGGCGCCGACGGTCAGCATGGCGAGGGGCAGCCGTGCCAGGAACCCGACGGAGAGGAAGGAGGTGCCGGCCAACTGCGGGAGGCGGCCGAAGCGGCCGAACCGGCGGGGCCGCTCAGGGCCGGCGGGCGAACGTTCGGCAGCGGGGCTGAGGGAAGGAATTGCGTTCATTGTCATCCGGGTACTTCGAATCGCGCATCGTCCCTCCTCCCGATGCGCCCTACCCGGTAACTGAGTGAATTTACACCATCTGGAGCTGATCCACAAATTCCAGGCGGGAGCCCTCGCGGTCCTTGTGGACCTGGAGCTGGGCCGGGATGCGCAGTTTCAGTTCGGCGACATGGCTGACGAGGCCGACAACCCGGCCTCCACTGCGCAGGCCGTCGAGCGCATCCATCACCTGTTCCAGTGCCTGGTCATCGAGCGAGCCGAAGCCCTCATCGACGAAGAGCGTCTCGATGTCGATGCCGCCTGCCTCCTGCTGCACGACGTCGGCGAGGCCGAGTGCCATGGCCAGGGACGCCATGAATGATTCCCCACCGGAAAGCGTCGAGGTGTCCCTGCGGTTTCCGGTCCACCCGTCGATGACACTCAGCCCCAGCCCTGCCTTCTTGTTCCCGGTCAGCGCGTCGCTGTGCACGAGGGCGAAGCGCCCGTCCGTCATGGCCAGCAGCCGCTCGGTGGCGGCCTCGGCGACCTGCTCGAGGCGCGACGCGAGGACGTAGGTGCTCAGCGGCATCTTGTACCGGTTGTCGCCGCCGCCCCGGGCGGAGTCGGCCACCGAGCGCAGCAGCGCGTGCCGCTCCCGCAGCGGCGCAACGGCCGCTTCCTGTTCCACCAGGAGGGCGTTGTAGGCCTGAAGCTGGCTCAATGACTGGTCAAGCAGCCGCAGGGCCACCGCCTCATCGGCTGCCCTCTCCCCCAGCGCGGCGTAATCGCGGCCAGCGGCCTGGACCTCGTCCTCGGAGGGGACGGAGCGGCCCTCTGCTTCGTCCTGAAGGGCGGCGGTGATATCGGGGCTTTCCCCCTCGGCCTCGAGCCGGTGCCCTGCCGCCTCATGGGCGCGGATGCGGCGCAGGGTCTCCTGAAGCGCTTCTGCTTCGAGGAGGGCCTCCCGGACGGCAGCGGCCCCGTCGAAGTGGGAGCCCGCGAGGGCATCGGCAAGGGCGCTTACGGCCTTGTCCCTGCGCCCTGCGGCCCGGTCGAGGGCCTCGAGGGCCTCCCGGGCCGCGACGAGCACCGCACGGGCGGAGTCGACCGCCTCCGCGCGCTCGTGGAGGGTACCGAAACCGCGCCGGTGGTGTTCGAGGCGCGCGGCGAGCTCCGCGGCCTGGTCCTCAAGGCTCCGCAGCTGGGCGGCGGCCTCGGAAGCGGCCCGGCCCGCGTCCTCCAACTGCGCAAGGATCTGCTGTTCCCTGGCGACGAGCGCGTCGATCCGTGCCGCAGCGTCCTCAAGCTCCTGCTGGGCCCGACGCGCTTCGGTGAGCCTGGCCTGCGCCTGCTGGGTCGCCTCCCGGGCAACGGCCTCGTCCCGTCCGCCACCGAGGGCGGCGAGCCGGGCCGCTTCAAGCGCCGCTGCGTCCCGCAGTGCCCGCGCCTCGTTCAGGCGTGCCTCCGCCGCTGCGTGGGCCTCCCGGGCCGCCTGTTCGTCGGCGTGGGTGACCCTTTCGTCGTCGCCGGCCCGGGCCGGGTCCGGGTGCTCGAGGCTGCCGCAGACGGCACACTCCTTGCCGTCCTCAAGCTGGGCCGCGAGCTCGACGGCGGCCTGCTCAAGGCGCAGCTGCAGCCGGGTCAGCCACATCTCCTTGCGGCGGAGGTGCTCCTCGTGCGCTGCCGCGTAGTTCTTCTCGGCTACCGAGCGCCGCTGCTCCGCCTGCGCATGCTCGGCGATGGTGGCCTCAAGCGCCCGGGCGGCCTCAAGCGCCTCGGCGCACCGGGTCTCCTCCCCCGCGGTTTCCCTCAGCCCAACGGCCTCCTGCTCAAGCAGCGCCTTGTCCGCGCGCAGCTCGGCCAGCCGTTGCTCCAGCCCGATCGTCCGCTCGGCCAGTGAGGCGCGCTCCGCCGAGATGTCCCGGATACGTTCGTTGAGTCCCTGCAGCCTGTCCTCGTCGGGGAGCGCAGCCTGCAGCACTCCCAGATCCGAGGCCGCGGCACGGGCCGCGGCCTCGAGCCGGGCGGCAGTGGGCGCCAGGTCGAAGAGGGCGTCGGTACCGTCACCGGCACCCGTGAGGTAGGTGGCCGCGGTGCCGTCGGCCCGCAGCGTGTCGAGGGCTCTGTCGCAGCGCGTGCGGCAGTCTTTGTGTTCGAGGCCGGCGTCTTCGGCGGCGTCGAGGACCCCGGCCAGCAGGCGGGCATCCTGGTGCCGCTCCACGGCCGCGGCCAGCGCCGCCGCCTCTGCGGCACCGGCGTCATGTTCGGCCTGCGCGGTACGGTGCCGTTCGAGCGCGACCGCCCGCGCCCGAGCCGCGGCGAGCCCGGAGTAGCGCGCCTTGTCCTGTTCCAGCTGCCGTCCGGTCCGGTCCGCCGCCGCCGCCGCTTCGGCAGAACGGGCCGCGACGGCTTCGAGCAGCGTGTGCACGACCGCCTGGCCGCCCGGCGCCGGCTGACCCTCGGCCGGAACGTCGGCTTCGATGCCGTGCCGCGCCGCCTCGTCGAGCGCCCGTTGGATGGTCTGCCGCTGTCCGTCCTCCGCGGTGGCCAGGCGGGACGCCGCCTGGCCGGCCTGCTCGCTCAGCAGTTTTTCAATGTTCTCGAATCGATCCGTGGAGAACAGGCGCTGAAGCAGCTCCCGCCGGGAACCGGCATCGGCGCGCAGGAAGGCAGCGAACTCGCCCTGCGGCAGCATCACCACGCGGGTGAACTGTTCCTTGTCCATGCCCAGCACATTCAGCAGCTCCAGGCCGGCCTCGTCGTTGCGGGCGGACTTCTGAACCCAGGCGCCGTCGACGAATTCGGAAAGCAGGGTCCGGGCCTGCTCGGTCGTGGTTCCACCGCCGCGCTTCGAGGGCCGCTCCCACTGCGGGGACCGGGTGACCGAGAACCTGCGCGCGCCGACGGTGAACTCAAGCTCGACCTCCGGAGCGAGCCCGATGGGCGCATGGTCGCTGCGCAGGCGCTTGGCGCCCTGCCGGACTCCGGGCACCGATCCGTACAGCGCGTAGCAGATCGCGTCGAGGACACTCGACTTCCCCGCACCCGTCGGGCCGTTGAGCAGGAACAAGCCCTGGGCGCTCAGCGCGTCGAAATCCACGACCTGCCGCCCGGAGAAGGGACCGAAGGCCTCGATTTCAAGGCGGGAGATCCTCACGCTGCGTTTCCCCTGTTCATGTTCACTGGGCTGCTTCCGGGCCGGTCATCGTCTGCGTCTGGTGCTTTCCAGGTCTGGTCTCCCGCCACCGCCGCTCACCGCTCGGAGTTGAGGCTGAGGGCGGCGTCCACGGTCGCGGACA
Source organism: Arthrobacter zhaoguopingii (assembly GCF_009828605.1). Lineage (NCBI taxonomy): Bacteria > Bacillati > Actinomycetota > Actinomycetes > Micrococcales > Micrococcaceae > Arthrobacter > Arthrobacter zhaoguopingii. Next base: position 155,221 of record NZ_WIAE01000007.1, read on the forward strand.
GGAGTTCCCGCTCTTGGGGTGAAGCCTCGCGCGAGCGCACGTGCTCGAGGAACCCGCAGCAGATTTCGGCGTCATTCGTCGCCGCGGCGATGCGCTGGCTGTAGGTGCGCAGGTCACCGGTGTGCCCGCCCTCAGGCTCGAAGGCGAGGACGAGGGTGTCCGGGAAGCGGGCGCGGAGCCGTTCCATGGCGCGCGGCGGGCGCTCGGCATCGGTGAGGGTGATCGAGCAGTACGCGTGTTCGGCGTCGGCGAGGGACTCATCGCTCAGGAGGTCCTCGATGCGGCCCCTGAGCACGGCGAGTTCCTTGGGTGCCGGCCACTGCACGGGCGTCACCGGGCCCAGTCCCGCGGCCGTGATCTCCACGAGCCAGGCACCCTTGGTCTGGCGGGCCTCGGAGAAGGAGTAGGCAAGCGGCGAACCGGAGTACCTCACCGTGGGCGAAAGCTTCTGTTGCCCGTGCAGGTGGCCCAGGGCCGTGTAGTCGAAGGCATCGAACAGGTCCAGCGGTACCGCGCCGAGCCCGCCCTGTGCCAGTTCCCGCTCGCTGTCCGAGCTGATGCCGCCGCTGGCGAACGTGTGGGCCATCACCACGGAGTGCACGGTGCCTGCGGACCTCCGGCGGCGCAGGTCCTCCTGGATCAGCCCCACGGCGGCCCGGGTCACGCTTGAGTGGGTCGGCTCGGCCGACAGGGCGCCGGCAACGACCCGGGGCTCCAGGTAGGGGATGCCGTAGACGGCGAGGTCGGCCCCGGGCCCGAGCGGAAAGGTGACCGGCCGCCCGATGTCCTCGGTCCGGGTCCGCAGGTGCACTCCTCCGCGTTCGAGGATGCGGCCGCCAAAGCCCAGCCGGGTCGCGGAGTCGTGGTTGCCGCTCGAGATGATGACCTCGGCGCCCGCCCCGCGCAGCCGGTCGAGCGCCTCGTCGAAGAGCGCGACGACATCCACCCCGGGCAGGGCCCGGTCATACACGTCCCCGGCGACGAGCACCACGTCCACCTGGGCGTCACGCACCGTCTTCTCGAGGTTGTCTAGAAACATCCGCTGGGCCGCGAGGGTTCCCGCTCCGTGGAAGGAACGGCCGAGGTGCCAATCCGAGGTGTGGAGTAACAGCATATTTTTACGCTACCGCCCGCGCCGGACATTCCTGCGGGCACCGCGCGGGCGCCGGCGAAATTCCACCCCCGAAGGAGTTTCCCGGCGCCCGCGGCCGGGGAGAGGAGGCGTTAGCCGCGGCCCGTCGTCCCGGGTCCCTTGTCGAAGAAGGAGCGCGCGTCGTCCGGGGAACCTGTAGAAGCCGCCGGGCCGGCCGTGGGCGCCGCCGGAGCTGCAGCGCCGGTTCCGACCGTATCCGTGCCGGTGGAGTCGGAGGGGGCAGCGGTGGTGGCTCCGGCGGGCGCAGCGGGCGCCGATACGGACTTCCGGCCGGCCGCGTCGAAGCTTCGGAAGGCCAGGCCGGCGATGATCGCTCCGACGAGCGGCGCCGCGAAGAACAGCCACAACTGGGCGGTCGCCCAGTCACCGGTGAACAGGGCCGAGGCGGTGGATCGTGCCGGGTTGAGCCCGCCGTTGGTGACCGGGAGCAGCAGGGTGAGCAGGGCGGCATAGGTCAGGCCGACCGCGAACGGTGCCGTGCTCCGGCCGGCGTGCCCGGCGGTGGCGCCGAGGAACACGGCGACCAGGAGGGCCGTGCAGACGGCTTCGGCCAGGAACACGCTGCTCAGCGGGAACTGCGCCGCCGAGTGCTCCTCGAAGCCGTTGGAGGCCGCCGCGAAGAGTCCGTTGACGTCGGTGAGCTGGGAGTTGGCGCTGAGCAGAAGCCACAGCAGGCCGGCGGCGGCAAGGCCGCCGACAAGCTGGGCCAGGATGTAGGGCAGCACTGAGCCCCACCCTGTGCGTCCGGCGACGGCCGAGCCGAGGGTGACGGCGGGGTTGAAGTGCCCACCGGAGATGTATCCGAAGGCGATCATGGCCGCGAGCAGCGCGAATCCGAAGGCCAGGGTCGGAGGCACGCCCGACTGGGTGTTGAGCATGGTGACGCCCAGTCCGGTGAGGACGACAGCAAACGAGCCGACTGCCTCGGCGGCAGTCCGGGCAGCCGGGCCGTAGGAGCGCATTGGCAGGGCTCCGGTCCGGTCCTGTCCGGCGTCCGTGGAGTGATGGATTCCGTGCGACATAAGGCAGTGCGTCCTTCGGTTGGGGCCATTGGCTGTGCCCGCCGCCCTCGCTCGCGCTCCCGGGCGGCGGGCACAGCCGTCCAGTCTCCCATCCTAGGCGGACCTAGACTTGAACGATGGCATACCACGCAACCTACCCCCAGCGGGTCTCCGGGAGTCTGCTCGGCGGCGCGCTCGGAGACGCCCTCGGCTACACGGTCGAACGCGACAGCCTTGAGGCGATCCGTACCCGGTTCGGCCCCGGCGGGGTGACCGCTCCGCCGGAGGACGGTTCGCCGTTCGTCTTCTCGGACGACACCCAGCTGACCCTGTACACGGTCGACGGACTGGTCGAGGCGCTTGAATGGGCAAATGACGGCGTGTCGGCCGATGAGATGGCCATTCTCTGGCTGGCCTACCTGCGCTGGCTTGCCACGCAGGGCGAAACCCCTCCGGATCCCGCGCCGGTTTCGCCGCCGCGGTGGATCGACGCCCAGGAGGTCCTGCACCACCGCAGGGACCCCGGCGAGGCCTGCCTCTCCGGGCTGCTCGCCGGGGTGATGGGAACCCGGAAGCGTCCGCTCAACCCTCAGGCCAAGGGGTCCGGGGCGCTGATGCGCTCCGCTCCGTTCGGCCTGGTGCCCCGGATTCCCGGAGAGATGGCGGACCGGTTGACCCTCGACGCCGCGGCCCTGACGCACGGCCATCCCGCCGCGCAGACTCCGGCCGCCGTCTTCAGCCACCTCATCCGGTCCCTGGCCCTCGATGAGCTGGGCCTTGAGGCCGCCGTGCAGTCCGCCGTCGCCCATGCCGGGATCCTCGGCGATACCGAGCTCGCCGGGAACCTCACGGCTGCGGCCGCCCTTGCCGCCGACGGTCCTGTCGCGCCCGAACGGCTGCCCGACGAGCTGGGCCGCGGATGGCTTGCCCCGGAGGCCCTCTCCCTCGCCGTCTATGCCGCGCTCGCCTCCGCCCGGCCGGACCCCGCGGAACACTTCACCGCCGGCGTCGTCCTGGCCGTGAACCACGACGGCGACAGCGACACGACCGGCTCGGTCACCGGGAACATCCTGGGGGCACTGTACGGGGAGGCCGCCCTGCCACGGCCGTGGCTCGACCGCCTGGACGGCACCGAGGTGATCCGGGCCGTGGGCTCCTCCCTCATCAAGGCGGCAACCGGCGAGTAGCCGGGCCCGGCCCGCTGTGGAACCTGCGGCGGGGCCTACTGGCTGCCGACGGGCCAGAGGCCGCCGATCATCTGCAGGAACTCGGCTTCCGAGAGCACCTCGATCTGCTGTCCACGCTCGTGCAGTTCAAGCACCCGGCGCGCCTTGCCCGTGACGCGGCCGTTGCGCAGGTCGGAGGCCACGAACCCGTCGCCGACCACCAGCACCGTGGTGCGCCGGGTGACCGCGCTGGCCGGCTGCGCCCCCACCCGTGCCGCCCGTTCCTTCGCCTGCGGGCGGGGCATGCCAAGGTCGCCGGTGAAGACGACGGTCTGCCCGTAGAGCGGGTGGTTCGCATCGGCGGCCGGGTTGGGCGGCGGGTTGTCGCCCTCCTCCGGCCATCCGGCCCACCCTGCCGCAGCGCCGCGCTCCAGCGCCGTCCGGGTGGCCTTTGAGAGTTCATCGATACCGGGCTCATAGGGCTCGGCGCGCGAAAGCGGGAGCCGCTGCACGGCCATGAGCTCCTCAACCGTCGACGCGCCGCTGCGCCGGGCGATGTCCACGAAGATGCCCGCGCAGGCCCGCGCGTCCTCCACGGCGTCATGGTGGTTCAACAGCGGAACCCCCGCCGCCTCGGCAACGAACGGAAGGGAATACGAGGCCAGGGAGTAGCTGCGGCGCGAGAGCATCACGGTGCACGCATAGTCCCAGCCGGGCCCTGAGAGCTCCGACACTTCGAGCGCCGAGCGGATCACCCCGAGGTCGAAGGCGGCGTTGTGAGCCACCAGGATGTCCCCGCCGATGAAGCCGCCGATCTCGGGGAACAGCTCTCCGAACCGGGGCGCGGTGGCCACCTGGTCGGCGGTGATGCCGTGGATGGCGGTATTGCGGGAATCGAAGTAGTCGTGGCCGGCGGGTGGACGCATCAGCCAGGAGGCCTCGTCCACGACGCGTCCGTCCCGGACCTTCGTGAGTCCCACTGCGCAGGGTGACCCCCGAAACCCGTTAGCTGTTTCAAAGTCAATCGCCGTGAACTCAATTCCCACTCTCCAAGGCTACCTGTGCCGGATGGCGAAACCGTTCATCCAACGTTCACCCCGGTGGCGTGCCGGGAACCGCCGGGTGGTCGTACGCTGAACCATGCCCGGTTTCCTCCCTCCCCCGCAGTGGTATCTCTTCGATTACGGAATGGTGATCTCCACCGAGCCCACGAGCGAGGACTGGGACCGGCTGGAGGAAGAGGCCGGCGTTCCGGGGCTGGGGGAGCGCTCGTCCGCCTACTGGCAGCACCGCGACGGCTACGACGCCGGAGACCTGAGCCCGGTGCTGTACTGGTCGCGGGTGACCGGACACGCAGTCAGCGACGCCCGCGCCTCATGGCTCGATGTCCTCGACGCCAACCAGTGGTCGCACTACAACCTTGAGACCCTCGACGTGCTCGATGAACTGTCCGGGTCCGGCGCACGCCTGGCGCTGCTTTCCAATATGCCTGCCCCCATGGTGGGGCACTTCGCCGGAGCCCCGTGGACTCGACACTTCGAAAAGCTGTTCTTCAGCTCGTCGCTGCGCCTGATCAAGCCGGACGACGCCATCTTCTCCCACGTCCTCGCCGAACTGGGCACCGAGCCCGGCCGCGTGCTGTTCATCGACGATTCGGCGGCGAACATTGCGGCCGCACGCGGCCTCGGGATCGACGCCCGCCTGCACCTGCGGGAGACCGATCTCTCGCGCGAGCTCAGGCGCCTGCCAGTATAGGCTGGACGGCCTCGACGCCTTCCACGGCAGCCGTCCACTCCGGGCGGCGGAAATCTTCACGTGCCAGCAGCAGCTGCTGCTGTTCGCGGACCTCGCCCGGGCGTGCCTCGGCGAGGGTGGTGCCGTTGGGCTGGTACCCAAGCGCCGCCGACACCCCGAGCGAGGCCGCGTTCCAGACGGCGGCGTCGGAGACGGCCGAGTGCGCCCCGAGGTGGTCGAAGGCGAAGGAGAGGACGGCGGAGCGCATCTCCTTGCCCAGGCCCCTGCCCTGCGCTTCCAGCGTCAGCCAGGAGCCGGTGCTGACCCGGCGCAGCAGCGCGAAGCTGCGCGCCGAGAGGTCCTGGACGCCGATGATGCGGCCTTCGTGCTGGACCGCGAAGCTGATGGTCCAGTCCTCAGGGCTCAAAGCAGCCCGGAGGCTCCACTGGTACTTGAGGCTTCCACGGATGAGGATGTCCCGGGGTGCATCGGTCCAGGGGACGCCAAAGGGCATGACCGAGCGGTCGTGGACGCCGGCGAGGATCGCGTCAACGAGGCCGGGCAGCTGGTCGTCGCGCACCGGGGTGAGGATGAGCCGGGGGGTGCGGATCGACAGCCCGAAGAGCGGCCAGAACTCAGCGAGGCGTGTGCCGGCGGTCCCCGTCACCGCACGATACCGGTCATCGCGCGTCCGGTGCCCGGCGGCGCTTGAGGATCCTGCTGATGATGAAGTAGGCGGCGCAGAGGGCCACCGCTGCGATTACGATCTTCTGGAAGGTGTCCGCGTACCGCTCCACGAGGTGCCAGCTCTCCCCCAGGTAGAAACCGGCGAGGACGAAGATAAGGTTCCAGATCAGGCTGCCTGCGGCGGTCAGGACCAGGAACTTCCCCTGCGGCATCTTTTCGATCCCGGCAGGAATGGAGATCAGGCTGCGGAAGAGCGGGATCATCCGGCCGAAGAAGACGGCGCGGTAGCCGTAGCGGGCGAACCAGGCCTCTACCCTGTCGATGTCCTCAAGGTCGACAAGGGGAATCCGGGCCACGATCGCGCGCATGCGCCGGCGGCCCAGCGCCGCGCCGAGCGCGTAGAGCGCGTATGCGCCCACCACCGAACCGAGGGTGGTCCAGAAGATCGCTTCGAACAGCGTGAAGTTGCCGCGGCTCGCCGTGAATCCGGCGAGGGGAAGAATGACCTCGCTCGGCAGCGGGGGGAAGAGGTTCTCCAGGGCGATCGCCAGGCCGGCGCCGGGAGCGCCGATCGTCTCCATCACGTTCACCGCCCACTCGGCAACCCCGCCCAGTGCGGATCCGTCGGACTCAGTGGTCAGGCCCTGCTGCAGAAAAATAGTCATCGCCACCAAGTCTGCCCTATGTCCGGCGCCTGCCGCCAAAAAACGGTCAGGACCGGAGACCATCCCGGCCGCCGTCGAGGGCACTGATCAGGTGCGGCAGCAGCGCCCTGAAGGCAAGGCCGCGGTGGCTGATGCGGTTTTTCTCCTCGGGGGTGAGTTCGGCGCAGGTCCGGTCGAGCCCTGCGGGGACGAGCACCGGGTCGTAGCCGAATCCGCCGGTGCCCCGCGGCCCGGTCAGCAGCGTGCCGCGCAGTTCGCCCAGTTCCACGTGCACGGCACCGCCGGGCACGGCGAGCGCTGCGGCGCAGTGGAAGGCCGCGCCGCGGTGCTCCGGGCCGATATCCGCCAGCTGGGCGAGCAGGAGGTCAAGGTTCGCGGCGTCGTCGCCGTGGCGGCCGGACCAGCGGGCCGAGAAAATCCCGGGGGCTCCGCCGAGGACGTCGACGGCGAGGCCGGAGTCGTCGGCCACGGCCACCAGCCCCGTGGCCGCCGCGGTCTGGCGCGCCTTGATCACGGCGTTCTCCTCGAAGGTGACTCCGCTTTCAACGACGTCGGCCGCGCCCGCGGTCTCGGCGTCAACGACCTGGGTGTCGACGTCGAGCCCGGGAACCTGTCCGCGCAGCAGCTCGCGGAGTTCGCGCAGCTTGCCCGGGTTGCGCGTGGCGAGTACCAGCCGGTGCACCTGCTCAGGCACCGGCTGCTTCCTTGAGGGTGTCGAGCTGGATCTGCGCGAGCTGGGCCGTGCCCAGCAGCGCCAGGTCGAGCAGCGCGTCGAGTTCGGCCCGGTCGAAGGGCGCACCCTCGGCGGTGCCCTGGACCTCGACGAACTTCCCCGAGCCGGTGACCACGACGTTCATGTCGGTCTCGGCGCGCACGTCCTCGACGTAGGGAAGGTCGAGCATGGGAACGCCGTCGATAATGCCGACGCTCACGGCGGCGACCGTGTCGACCAGCGGCTTGGCACCGGCCGGGATCAGCTTCTTGTCCTTGGCGTACCGGATGGCGTCGGCGAGCGCCACGTAGGCACCGGTGATCGCCGCGGTGCGGGTGCCGCCGTCGGCCTGGAGCACGTCGCAGTCAAGCACGATGGTGTTCTCCCCGAGCGCCTTGGTGTCGATGATCGAGCGCAGCGACCGGCCGATGAGGCGGGAGATCTCGTGGGTGCGCCCGCCGATCTTCCCCTTGACCGATTCGCGGTCGGAGCGGGTGTTGGTGGCCCGGGGCAGCATGGCGTACTCGGCCGTGACCCAGCCCTTCCCCTCCCCCTTGAGCCAGCGCGGGACTCCGCTGGTCAGCGAGGCCGTGCACAGTACGCGGGTGTTGCCGAACTCGATCAGCGCCGAGCCCTCGGCCTGGTTCGACCAGCCCCGGGTGATGCTGATGTTCCGCAGCTGGTCCGGGGTGCGGCCGTCGGCCCGCCGCACCGTCGGCGGGGCGGGAGTGGCGCCGTCGGCCGTGGCCGTGGCGGTGGTGGACGGGGCGGGGTGCGGATCGGCTGGGCTCATGGAGCCAGTCTAAACCGGCGGCGTGCCCGGCCCGGCGGCGCGGAGCGGGCGCGGGACGGCTGCAGGACGGGCCGGGGCGGGTAGGGGCGGGTAGGGGCGGGTAGGGACGGGCAGCCGCGGGGCTGCCGCCGGGGACCGCCGCGGTTGCCGGGATGGGCCGGCCGCCGGTCAGCCCGCTGCCGGTGGAACCGGTGAGGCGGTCACCACGACGTTCTTGCCCCAGGGGTCCTCGGTGTAGCAGCTGATGATGACGAGGCGGTTCGGGACGATGTTCCAGATGTCGCTGGTCTTCAGCGTGTCTTTGTCATGCGTGGTGATCGAGTCGACGGTGTAGCGCAGGGTGCCCGTCTTCGTCGTGACACTCACCTTGTCACCGACTTCCGTGTGGGTGCTGAACCGGTCGAAGGGCGCCTCCCTGCCCTCCCAGCTGTGCCCGGTGATGTAGGTCGTATTGACCGACCCGGCGCCCGGGGTGCCGTAGGAGGAAAGCCAGTAGCCCTCGTCGGTGAACGGCGGCACGATCGACTGGCTCGCCACTTCGGCGGCGGTGGGCTGCAGCGGGAGCACCGCGACGTCGATGCCGGCGGCCTCCACCTGAATGTGGGTGGGAGCTGCGGCGGCCGGCCCGGCGGGTGCCTTGGGGGGCGCCTTGGCGGGGGGCGTGACGGGGGCCGCGCTGGGAGAGGCAGGGGCACTGGTCGCCGAGGGGGCCGGAGTGGGCGTCGAGGTGGGGCGGTCATCACCGGCCGCCGACGATCCCTGCTGCAGCTGGGGAAGAAGCACCAGCAGGACCAGCACGAGCGCCGCGGCCGCGCCCAGGAGTGCAACGAGGGTCCGCCGGCGCCTGCCCTGCTGCGGATGCCCTGACGGGGTCGGTTCCGCGGGTGCCGGGGGCTCGTCGGGGTGCGCCGAGGGTGCCATGCTGCGCCTTTCAATCGGAGAGACCTACCTGTCCGCTCGGGACCGGTACTTCCGCATAGGGTACAGGCCCCGCGGCGGTTGTGGCGGAGGCCGGTGCCCAGGCAGGTCGAAACGGCAGCCGGTCAGACGGTGTAGGACACCCCGGCGACGGCGACGGCGAGCTGCCCGCTGTAGCGCGAGCGCGCCTCGCCGATCGAGACGTTGGCGTCGTTCCACACCGGCAGGTGGGTGAGCAGCAGCCGCTTGGCGGCGGCGGCCTCCGCCATCTCACCGGCTCGCAGGCCGGTCAGGTGCACCCCGCTGATGCCGTCGTCGCGCCCCTCCTGGAACGCCGCCTCGCACAGGAAGAGGTCGGCTTCGGCCGCCGCCTCGATCAGGCCCTCGCACGAGTCGGTGTCGCCGGAGTAGGTCAGCACGCGGGTTTCGGGCACCCCGTCCGCGTTCGGCTCGGTGACCTCGATGCGCAGGGCGTAGGCCTCCTCGGCCGGGTGCAGCACCGCGAAGGGGGTGATGCTGAAGGGCCCGAGCCGGACCGCGGTGCGGTCCTGCCAGGAGTGGAACTCGAAGTCCTCGTGCATGCCCGGGTTAAGGGCCAGCCCGTACGCGGTCGCCATGCGGTCGGCCGTCGCCGCCGGGCCCCAGACGGGGATCCGCTCCCGGCCCCAGCCGGCGGGATCCCAGTGGACGGCGACGTGGAGCCCGCACAGGTCCATGCAGTGGTCGGGGTGGAGGTGGCTCAGGAAGACCGCGTCGATCTGCCGCAGGTCCATATACCGCTGCAGGGCCCCGAGGGAGCCGTTGCCGAGGTCAAGCAGGATCCGCCAGGTCCGGCCTTCGGCCTCGGCGGTGATCAGGTAGCACGACGCGGGCGACTGCGGGCCGGGGAAGGAGCCGCTGCAGCCCACGATCGTCAGCTTCATCGCGGTCCACCGGAGGCCGTGATCATGTCCGGGGTGATCCTCGCCAGGCTTCCCGTCGGGTACTGCGCGGCGACGTGGTCGACGTGCTGGACGCTGAGCACCTCGGGGCCGAGGAAGCGCCGGGCGAGGACTTCGAAGCTCCCGGCATCACCGGTGGCCAGGAAGCGGTGGACGGCCGGACCGGTGCCGCTGCTGAGCAGGTCGTGGGAGACGAGGGCGCGGTAGACGTCCTTGGCGGTCTCCTCGGCGCTGGAGACCAGGCTGACGCTGTCCCCCATCACGTATGAGATGACACCGGTCAGCAGCGGGTAGTGGGTGCAGCCGAGCACCACGGTGTCCACGCCGGCACGCTTCAGCGGCTCAAGGTAGCGCTTCGCGGCCGAGAGCAGCCCGGGCCCGGCGGTGACCCCGGCCTCGACGTACTCGACGAACTCCGGGCACGCGGCCGAGGTGATCCGCAGGTGCGGGGCGGCGGCGAAGGTGTCCTCGTAGGCCCGCGAGCCGATGGTGGCAGAGGTTCCGATGACGCCGATGTCCCCGCTGCGGGTGGCCGCCACCGCGCGCCGGACCGCGGGCTGGATCACCTCGATCACGGGGATGCCGTACCGCGCCGTGTAGCGTTCCCGGGCGTCGCGGAGCACCGCGGCGGAGGCCGAGTTGCAGGCGATGACGAGCAGCTTCACGCCCGAGTCGACGAGCTCGTCCATGACGGCGAGCGCGTGGGCGCGCACCTCGGCGATCGGCAGGGGCCCGTACGGGCCGTTGGCCGTGTCGCCCACGTAGAGGATCGATTCATTGGGCAGCTGGTCGATGACGGCGCGGGCGACCGTCAGGCCGCCGACTCCGGAGTCGAAAATACCGATCGGCGCCCCGGTCTTGCTCAAGGGCGATGTTCCCGCAGGCTCTGAACTCATAATCTACTGAGAATAGGGTGTGTCGGGCCCGGACACTAACGGATTCCGCGTGGGATCCATCACATCCGCCCGGGAGCCCGCGCCTACCGGGCGGTGCGGGTGCTGCTGAGCAGTGCCTGCAGCAGGGACTCCTGGAGCCAGGTCAGGAAGTTGTACACCAGCGCCAGGTACGCCTCGACGTCCTCGGCGTCGGCGAAGTCGTCGATCCCGTGGAGGCGGGCGGCGTCCTCGTCGGTCTCGATCCCCAGCCGGTCCGCCAGCACCAGCCGGACGTCGTTGAAGGCCTGGGCCATCAGCCGCCCCTGCTCGGGATTCAGGGTCACCGGGTTGTTTTCGATCAGCAGGGCACTGCTGCGGAGCGCTCCGATCTTCTGCTCCCGCAGGGAGCGCTCGGTGAGCCGGCGGAACTCGAGCGCCTCGGCGTCGTCGTCCCGCACCGCGTCGGGCAGCAGCCGCTGCAGCGCCGAATCCTCGGGCCGTGCCGCCTCGGCGTCGACGCCCACCATCGCGGCCAGCGGATCGGTGCTGGGGGCGGTGTCCGGTTCGAGCATGGTGATGATGTCGCTGAACAGGGTGCCCAGCAGGCGCACCTCACCAGGCTCGAAATGCCCGGTGATCCCGCGGCGGGTTGACTTGAAGGGTTTCGCCATGGGGCCCTACTCGCTTCCGGCTTTTTCGAAGGTGGCCCACAGTCCGAAGGAGTGCATGGCGACGGTATCCCGCTCGGCCTTTTCCCTGCTGCCGGTGGCCACCGCCGACCTGCCCTGCTCGTGGACCTCGAGCATCAGCTTGCGCGCCTTGGATTCGCTGTAGCCGAAGTAGGTCTGGAAGACATAGCTGACATAAGTCATCAGGTTCACCGGGTCGTTCCACACCACAACGACCCAGGGCTGGTCAAGGCCGGCCTCGGAACGGGTCGAGGCCTCATCCCGCACACGGGTATCGGTCGCAGTGCCAAGTGTCATGTACCTCATTCTAAGATGCGCCGCGGACCCGGGCGGCCCCGGTACTCACAAAGCGAACGCACGGCTAATGTTTTGACTGTGACTTCTCCCAGCAGCGCTCCGGCGCCCCGGCAGCCCAACACCGCACTGTTCACCGACCAGTACGAGCTCACGATGCTGCAGGCGGCCCTGCACTCGGGTGCGGCCCACCGCCGCTCGGTCTTCGAGGCCTTCGCCCGCCGCCTGCCCGACGGCCGCCGGTACGGCGTCACCGCTGGCACCGGCCGCCTCCTCGAAGCGCTCGCCGCGTTCCGGTTCGGGGATGACCAGCTGGGGTTCCTCTCCGACAATTCAATCGTCGACGACAAGACCCTGGACTGGCTCGCCGGCTTCTCCTTCACCGGCGACATCTTCGGCTACGCCGAGGGTGAGGCGTACTTCCCCAACTCGCCCATCCTGATCGTCGAGTCGACCTTCGCGGAGGCGTGCATCCTTGAGACCCTCGTGCTCTCGGTGCTCAACCACGACAGCGCCATCGCCTCTGCGGCCTCCCGCATGACCAGCGCCGCCGCGGGCAGGCCGTGCATCGAGATGGGCTCCCGGCGCACCCACGAGGAGTCGGCTGTGGCCGCCTCCCGGGCGGCGATCATCGGCGGATTCGCCAGCACCTCCAACCTTGAGGCCGGGCGGCGCTACGGGGTGCCGACCGTGGGCACCGCCGCCCACTCCTTCACGCTGCTCCACGACACCGAACGCCAGGCCTTCGAGGCGCAGGTCCAGGCCCTCGGCCGGGGCACCTCCCTCCTCGTCGACACCTACGACGTCGAGCAGGGGGTGCGCACCGCCGTCGAGGTGGCCGGCCCTGAACTGGGCGCGGTGCGGCTGGACTCGGGGGACCTGGTGACCCAGGCCCGCTGGGTGCGCGAACTGCTCGACGATCTGGGCAACACCAACACCCGGATCGTGGTGACCTCCGACCTCGACGAGTTCGCCATCGGCCTGCTGGCCTCGGCCCCCGTTGACGCCTACGGCGTCGGCACCTCGCTGGTGACCGGCTCGGGCGCCCCGACCGCCGGAATGGTCTACAAGCTCGTCAGCCGCGAGGACAACAACGGCACCTTCGTCTCCGTGGCCAAGGCCGCCAAGAACAAGGCCTCCGTGGGCGGCCGGAAGTACGCCCTTCGCCGGCTCGACGAGAACGGGACGGCCACCGCCGAAGTGGTGGGCATCTCCGCGTCGCCCTCCGACGACGGCAACGACCGGCCCCTGCTGCAGCAGCTGGTCAAGGGCGGCGAGGTCCTTCCGGGCTGGACCGGGCCCGAGGGCGTCCAGCGGGCGGCACTGCGCCACTCCGAGTCCGTCGCCGAGCTCCCGGAGTCGGTGCACCGGCTCCAGCGCGGCGAGCCTGCCATCCCCACCGAGTACGAGGAGACCCTTCCATGACGCGTGCACTGATCATCATCGACGTCCAGAACGACTTCTGCGAGGGAGGATCCCTCGCGGTGCAGGGCGGCGCCGAGGTGGCGGCCGCCATCAGCGACCACGCCGACGCCCGCGCCGCCGACTACGACTACGTCGTCGCGACCCAGGACTGGCACATCGATCCGGGCCCCCATTTCTCCGAGACCCCCGACTTCATCGACTCCTGGCCCGTCCACTGCGTGGCCGACACCCGCGGGGCGGACTTCCATCCCGACCTCGACACCGAGAACATCGACGCGGTGTTCCGCAAGGGCCAGTTCGAGGCAGCCTACTCGGGCTTCGAGGGGGTCCTGGCCCCCGAGGACGAGGTTCCCACCGGGGAGCGCAAGCTCGGGGCGGCCCTGACCGAACCCGACGAGACACCGCTGAGCCTCGACGACTGGCTGCGCGACCGGGACGTCGACGAGGTGGTGGTTGCCGGTCTCGCCGCCGACTACTGCGTACGCGCCACCGCCCTCGACGCCGTGGCCGCCGGCTACTCGGTGTCGGTGCTGACGGGCCTGACGCGGGCCGTCCACGCCGAAAAGCTGAACGACACCTTCGACGAACTCGAAGCGGCAGGGGCCGAGGTCCAGCACTGAGCACCGTGCTTCGGCACCCGTGACCGCGCTCCGGCACCCCCTTGACCGGGGGTCCGGAGCACGCCGGCGGAACTATTTCCGCCCGATGAACCAGTCCTGGAGCTTCTTCAGCCGGCGCTGCAGCTGCTCCTCGTTGGCCTGGGCCACCGCCGGGCCGCCGCAGGCCTTGCGCAGCTCGGTGTGCACCACGCCGTGGGGGGTGCCGGTCCGCGCCGACCAGGCCGAGACGTTCTTGGCGAGCTGCCCGCGCAGTTCCGTAAGCTGCCGGTGGTCGGGCACCGCGGGGTCGGCCGGTGCGGGCTCGGGGACGCGTCCGCGCCGCCGCGACTGCTGCTCCTGCTGCCGCTGGCGGAGCAGCTGCCCCACCTGGTCGGCGTCAAGGAGCCCCGGGATGCCCAGGAAGTCGAACTCCTCCTCGCTGCCCATCTCACCGCCGGTGCCGAACTCGCCGCCGTCGAAGAGCACCCGGTCGAAAGAGGCCTGGGACTCGAGGGCTTCGAACTTCTGCTTGGTGAGCGAATCGGAGGCCTTCTCCTCGCGGTTCGCCGCCTCCATCAGGCCCTCCTCGAGGGCGAAGCCGTCCTCCTCCCCCGTCGTGGGGCGGTCCAGGGCATGGTCGCGCTCGGCCTCGAGCTGGTTGGCCAGGGCCATCAGGTTCGGAACCGAGGGCAGGAAGATCGACGCGGTTTCGCCGCGGCGCCGCGCACGCACGTACCGGCCGACGGCCTGGGCGAAGAAGAGCGGCGTCGCGGTGGAGGTGGCGTACACCCCGACCGCCAGGCGCGGCACGTCGACGCCCTCGGAGACCATGCGCACGGCGACCATCCAGCGCGTGGTGTCGGCGGAGAATTCCTCGATCTTCGAGGAGGCCTTGACATCGTCGGAGAGGATGACCGTCGGGGATTCCCCGGTGATCTTCTTCAGCCGGCCGGCGTAGGCGCGCGCGTCGTCGTGGTCGGTGGCGATGACGAGGCCGCCGGCGTCGGGCACGGTCCGCCGCACCTCGGTGAGACGCTTGTCGGCCGCCGCCAGCACCGCGGGAATCCACTCCCCCGCCGGGTTCAACGCGGTGCGCCAGGCCTGGGCGGTGATGTCCTTGGTGACCGCCGCCTCGCCGAGGGACGCCGCCATCTCGTCGCCGGTGCTGGTGCGCCAGCGCATCTGGCCCGAGTAGGCCATGAAGATCACCGGGCGCACCACGTGGTCGCGCAGCGCCTGGCCGTACCCGTAGGTGTAGTCGGAGCGCGAGCGGCGGATGCCGTCGCCGTCCTCGACGTACTCGACGAACGGAATGGCCGCGGTGTCGGAGCGGAAGGGCGTTCCGGTCAGGGCGAGCCGGCGGGTGGCCGGCTCGAAGGCCTCACGGATCCCGTCGCCCCAGGACAGGGCGTCGCCGCCGTGGTGGATCTCGTCGAGGATCACCAGGGTCTTCGCGGCTTCGGTCTTGGCCCGGTGCAGCATGGGCTTGCTGGCCACCTGGGCGTAGGTGACGGCGACGCCGATGAAGCCGTTGCCGTGGCGGCCGTCGGCGTTCTTGAAGTTCGGGTCGATGGCCAGGCCCACCCGCGCGGCGGCGTCGGCCCACTGGCGCTTGAGGTGGTCGGTCGGCGCCACCACGGTGACCCGGTTCACGATGCCCCGCTCGACGAGCTCGGTGGCGACCCGCAGGGCGAACGTCGTCTTTCCCGCCCCGGGGGTGGCCACGGCGAGGAAATCCTGCGGCGAATTGGCGAAGTACTTCTCCAGGGCCTCGCTCTGCCACTGCCGGAGCTTGGGTGCCGTGCCCCACGCCGCTCGCTCCGGGTAGGCGGGCGGCAGGGCTGGGCCGGCCCCGAACAGGGTGTCACTACTCACGCCGGGACAGTACCTTCCATTGACTTCTTGGTGTCCTTCGTGGGGCTGGCCTTGGGTGCCTGTGCCCCTCTCAGACCGGAAACTATACCTGCTGCCGCGAACAGGCACAGAGCCAGCCAGATCGCAACAAACACCTCGACGCGCCCCGGCGCCGCGGGATCGCGCAGCAGGGCGAAGAGGGTGCCGGCCCCGGCCGTGCCGGCCACCCCGCCGAGCTGGTCGGCGATCTGCAGCGACGCCGAATTGCGCCCCTGTTCGGCCTTCGGTGAGAGCGACAGGACGAGGACCGAGGTGCTCGAGAGGGTCATCCCCATGGCCATTCCGGCGAAGGCCCAGATGAGGATCAGGACCGGAAGGGGCGCCTGGGCCCCCGAGGCAAGGGCGAAGCCGCCCAGGGTGAGCGAGAGCAGGGTCGAGCCGGCCACCAGCAGCCACTGGCGGCGGAAGCGCACGCGGGTCTGCAGGAAGGCCCCGGCGCTCCAGCCGAGGGCCCCGGCGCTCAGGGCCAGCCCGGCGGTGGGCGCATCGACGCCGCGGGCGCTGACGAGCATCAGGGGGATGAACGCCTCGGCGCCGAAGAAGGCGACGTTCACCAGGCCGCGGGTGCCGATGATGCTCGGCAGGCCCCGGCCGAAACGCAGGGTGCCGCGCGGCAGCAGCCCCGGGAGGGTGATGAACACCGCCGCCAGTCCGACGGCGGCGAGGGCCACAAGCAGGCCCGTCGCGGCGGCACTGTTGCCGTCGACCGCCAGCCGGATAACGGCCCACTGCACGGCGAACACTCCGCCCGACAGCCCGAGGCCCCGCAAGGCGCGGCGCCAGCCGGCGCCGCCGGTTCCGCCGGGGGCGGGGTCCGCCGGCGGGCCCAGGGAGCGGATCCGGGGAGCTACGACAAGGCCGGCCGCCGCGACCAGCGGGGCCACTCCGAGGAACACCCACCGCCAGTGCAGTTCCTCCGCCACCACCCCCGCCACGAGGGGCCCCACCAGCGAGGGCACCACCCAGGCGGCCGAGAGCCAGCCGAAGACCACGGGCTGCGCCCCGGCAGGGAAGGCCCGGCCGATCACCACGTACACGGCGACGATCAGGAAGCCGCCGCCGAGCCCGGAGACCGCCCGTCCTGCCGTCACCACCCAGAACTCCGGCGCGGCTCCGGACAGGAGCAGGCCGGCGATCATCAGGGCCATGCCGACCCTCAATGCGGGGCGCGGCCCCTTCCGGTCCGTCCAGGACCCCGCGAGGACCGTGCCCAGCAGGGAGGCGGTGAGGTACATCGAGAAGGCCAGGCCGTAGCTGGCCTCCCCGTCGAGCTCGTCCGCCACCGCGGGCATGGCGGTGGCGACGGCCATGGCCTCGAAGGCGGCACAGGTGATGATTGCGATCAGCCCGAACGTCAGCGGGCGCAGGCGTGCCGCCATCGCGGATTCGGGCGCGGGGGTATCCGTCATGGCACCTTACGCATCGTTGCTTCCCTCCCGCGCGGCGCAGGAGGCGGTGGGGCCGGACACCGGCCCGGAGGCCTACTTCGGCGTGTCGTCCTTGCCGGGGCGCAGGCCGTTGTAGATTTCCTTGCACTCGGGGCAGACCGGGAACTTCTCCGGGTCGCGGCCCGGCGTCCAGACCTTGCCGCACAGGGCGATGACGGGCTCTCCGGTGAGTGCCGACTCCATAATCTTTTCCTTGCGCACGTAATGCGCGAAGCGCTCACTGTCGCCCGGCTCCACCTCCTGGCGCTGTTCCTCCCGCTCGAGGGTGGCGGTCGAGCCGGCGCCGGGGCTGTCCAGGGGGTCGTTGGCAAAGGGGTCTGCGGGCATCGTCATGGAACCAGTCTACCGCCGGCCCCCTGCCGGCTACCTGGTCCGGCCGAAGGATCCGGCCCGCTGGTACTGCGGCACCGGGGCGAGCTCGCGCTTCAGGACGTGCGCGGCCCGGAGCCACCAGTGGGGGTCGCGCAACGCGGCCCGGGCGATCAGGACGACGTCGGCCTTCCCCTCGCGGATGATGCCTTCCGCCTGCTCCGGGTCGTCGATCAGGCCGACGGCGCCGGTGGGAAGCCCGGCCGCCCGCACCGTCTCGGCGAACTCCACCTGGTAGCCCGGACCGACGGGGATCCGCACATGCGCCACCGCTCCGCCGGAGGAGACATCGACGAAGTCGACCCCGTGCTCGGCGGCCTTCGCAGCGAGCCGCGCCGATGCGGCACCGTCGAGGCCCCCCTCGACCCAGTCGGAAGCGGAGATGCGCAGGAGCAGCGGCATCTCGGCCGGGATGTTCCCGCGGACCTCGTCGATGACCTCCAGCGTGAGGCGGAACCGTGCCTCCTCGGAGCCTCCCCATCCATCGGTGCGGGTGTTGACCAGCGGGGTCAGGAACTGGTGCAGCAGGTAGCCGTGGGCGCCGTGGATTTCGACGGTGTCGAAGCCGGCCTCCACGGCACGGCGGGCACCCTCGCCGAAGTCGCGGATCACCGCGAGGATGTCCTCCTCGGTCATCGCCCGCGGGGCGGCATAGCCGTCGAAGGCCTCGCCGGTGGGGCCGAGTGTTTCCCAGCCGCCCTCGGCCTCGGGCACCGACCCGTGAAGCCTGCTGAAGGGCCAGTAGGTCGAGGCCTTCCGCCCGGCATGGGCGAGCTGGATCCCGGTGAGCGTGCCGGGCGTCCCCTGGGTGTGGATGAAGTCGGTGATGCGGCGCCAGGCGGCGACCTGCTCGGCGTTGTAGATACCGGCATCGCGCGGGCTGATCCGTCCCTCGGGGCTGACCGCGGCGGCCTCCGTGATGATCATCGCCGCACCGCCGGTCGCAAACTGGCCGAGGTGCACCAGGTGCCAGTCCGTCGGGACCCCGGGGGCGCCGACCGGATCGCAGGAGTACTGGCACATCGCGGCCACCCACCCCCGGTGGGGCACCGTCAGCGAACGCAGGGTGATCGGGTCGAACAGGCCGGGGGTGGTGCCGGGGGTGGTAGTGCCGGAGGTCATGGAGTCCTAACGAAAGTGGTGTTGCGGAACGGCCGGCGAGGCGGCCTAGAAGAGCGCCCGGGCGAGGGCGGCCCGGGCCTTGGTGACGCGGGGGTCGGTGGGGCCGACGATCTCGAACAGTTCGAGCAGCCGCTTCCGGGCCGCTTCCTTGTCCTCGCCGGCGCTGCGGGCCGCGAAGGAGGTGACGCGTGCGAAGGCGTCCTCGACGTGTCCCCCGCTCAGGTCGAGGTCGGCGACGGCGAGCTGGGCCTCGACGTCGTCCGGCCGCTCGGCCCCGGCGGTGCGGATCGCGACCGCGTCGGCCCCTTCGAGGCGCTGCATGAGTTCGACCTGCGCGAGGCCGGCCTTCGCGTCGGCGTCGGCCGGCTGTTCGGCCAGTGCCCGGCGGTACGCCGCGGCGGCCGCGGCGTAGTTCCCGGCCTCGATGGCGTCGAAGGCCTCCTGGTGCAGCGGCGGCAGTTCGGGTTCCGGCGCTGGCGCCGCGGGCGGCGCCTGTGCGCCGTCGTTGAGGGTGCCGGTGACCCCGTTGGCCTCGGCGACCTTGAGCAGTTCGTCGATGAAGGCGCGGATCTGCTCGGCCGGCAGCGCTCCCTCGAACATGGGCACCGGCTGGCCCTTGACCACCGCCACGACGGTTGGAGCGGCCTGCGCCTGGAACGCCTGGGCGATCTGCGGCTGGGCCTGGAGGTCGGCCTTGGCCAGCAGGAACCGGCCGTCGAAGTCGATGGCAGCTGCCTCGAGGACGGCGCTGACCTGGGCCGACTGCTCACTCCAGGAGGCACCGAGGTCGACGATCACCGGAACCGAGGCGGACAGCTGGATCAGCTGCGGGAACGTCTGCTCGGTCACCTGGACGATGTACGGGCTGGCGGCGGCGGGCCGGTCCGCGGCCGGCCGGGCCGCCGCCTCCGCGCGGGCCTTGACGGCGGCGAGGTCGACGGCGCCGTGAAGGTTCATTGACGGCGGCACGTTGCCGCGGCCGGCTGGTGTGGACAATGGCTTGCCTTTCGGATCAGGAGTTCGTGAACGGGGGTGCCGGAGGCGTCTACTTGAGCTTGGCGGCCAGCAGCTGCTGCGCGGCGCCGATCACGCGGATCTTGTCCTTGCTGCCGGCCGGTGGTACGTACATCATCACGGCCTCACCGTAGTTGACGTCAATTCCTTTTTCGGTCTTTTCCCTGCCGGTGAGGGTCTCGTAGATCGTCCCGTTGAGGTCGATGGAATCGCCCCTGCCCTTCGGCACGCTCGAGTAGGTGTGCTTGAGGTATCCAAAGACGACGGCGCCGCCTTCCTCGGTGCCCAGCGCCCGGGTGTTCGGCGCCTGGGCGACGTGGCGGAAGGAGATGGTGGCCGCGGCGTTGTCCCGATCGGCCACGACACCCGACTGGAATCCGGTAATGGCGTCGGCGAAGGAGTTGGCCTCGAAGGTTCCCTTGTGCTTGCCCTTGGGCGAGGTCAGGAAGTCGGCGATGGCGGCCACCGCGGTCTGCGGTGCCATGGCGAGCCCTTCGTCGGCGTCGGGCGCCAGTTCCTTGAGCGCGCCGTCGGCCGCGGAGGCCGGGAAGGTGGTGCCCGGAAGCATCTGGATTGCGGAGACCAGCTTGTAATTGGTCCGCGGATTGTCCTGGGTCAGCACCAGTGCCTGCGGGACGGGGTTCCCCTCGCCCTTGGTCAGGGCCACAACCGTGCGCGGCCACTCCCCGGCGGTGGGGATGATGCGGGTGAGCACCGGTGACCCGGCCACCGGCGCGGGGGCCGAGGCCTTCTTGTCCTTGGCGCGCACCGCGTATCCGGCGGTGCGCAGTTCGAGCGCCGCACCGCCGGCGCGGGGTTGGAGCAGCTTCGAGTCGGCGGCGGCGTCGGCCTCGGCGACCGTGGTCGCGACGGACTCAAGGATGCGCTCGAGCTGGGATTCGAGCACGGCCGGGGCACCCGGCTTTGCCGTCCCGGAGCCGCCCCCGGGGGCTTTGGTCTGCTGCTGGACTGCCGGCTGCGCGGCGGCCGGGCCTGCCACGGCCGTTCCGGCCAGCAGTACTGCGGCGGCCGCGGCCACCGGGTGGACCATGCGGCGCGCACGGACCCCGCGGTCCGCGAGGGCGCGCTGCTGGCGGAGGTAGGCCCGCGAACCCTCGGGCGCCGGGGTCGGGCGGCCGCGGCCGGATCCGGTGCTGCGCGGGGAGATGAAGAGCAGTGCGATCCCCAGGACCGCGAGGAGGGCGCCAGCGACGATCAGGGGCACGGCCAGCGGTGTCGAGGCGTCGTTCGGCTCGGTGATGGAGATGTCCGAGGGCGCAGCGGCGGTTCCGTCGGAGACGAGCAGGATGGAGAAGTCACCCTCGGCAGGGTTGATCCAGCGATGGGTCACCGAGCCCTCCGCCGTCTCCTCGCTCGTCCACAGGTCCGCGCCGCGGGGATCGGGCACGGTGGCCTCGCCCTCGGCGAACTCCGTCGTGAGCTCCTCGTCACCGACGCCGGTGACCCGCAGGTGGGCTGCGTCGCCGACCCACGCGTCGACGTCCGCCGCCCTGCCCACGGCAAGGGTGAACGGACCGCCGCTCTTCACGGTGATATCGACGTCGCCTGCGTCGTCGTTCCGGGCGGCGGCGTCGATGACCGTCACCGGCCCGGCCTCCGCCCCGGCGGGCACGCTGAAGGTCACCGTCTCCGGGGGGGCCCAGAACGTGCGCTGGCCGATGCCAATCAGCATCAGCAGCACGCCGGCAATAATGATCGGGACTGCAGTTTTCACGCGCACGCGGGTACCTATTCGTTGTCGTGTGGAGCGGACCTCCCGATCCGCGGCGCACCGCCGGCCGTCCGCGGGCACGCACGGGCCAGGCTGCACTTTCTCTCGATTTAGTCTTCCCATGGTAGCGAAGTTGCCCGTGGGGAACTGATTCGTGTGTACCGGCTCACTCCGCTCCGGCGCCGGCGCCCGCCGCCCGGGGCGCACCACGGCCGCCCGGAGTGCGCGGAAAGGCCTGCCTTCCCCGAAGCCCGGCTGTAGTGTTTCGCTTGTGATTCAAAGTGGAATGCAGCACCAGTGAAAGCAGACCGCAGCGTGACGAACAATGAGGAAGTGCCGGTCAACGCGCCCCTGCCGGGGCCGGACGGCGAGTCGGCGGTCCATAACGGCGACGGCGGCGGAATCGACCCTGCCGGCAGCGGAGCCGACCCCGCCCTCGCCCAGGGCCGGATGGCTGCGCTGTTCACCCGGCTGCGGCGGCCGATCCCCGGGGCCCAGCCGCGGCGGCGGTTCGAGTTCCCGCCCGAGGTGGACCCGCTGCCCGTCCCCGTCGACCCCTCGGTGCAGCTCACTGACGAGCGGCTGAAGTTCGGCGGGCTGCCTCCCCGCTCGATGCGCCAGCACCCGATCCACTTCGGGTTCATGGCCAGCGTCGGGGCGGGCCTGGCGCTGCTCGCCTACTTCATGATCATGAACGTCGGGCAGCTGCTGCTGTGGATCGGGGCGGCCCTGTTCATCGCCCTGGGACTCGACCCGATCGTGAGGTGGCTCGACGAACGCGGGGTGCCGCGCCCCGCCGGCATCACCCTGTCCCTGACGGTTCTGGTGGGCCTGGTGGTGGGGTTCTTTGCCACGCTGATTCCCACCATCGTGAACCAGACCTCCCAGATCATCGAGCGCGGCCCGGCCTACGCCCAGACCTTCCTCAACTCCGACTTCTTCCGCACCGTGGACCGGCAGTTCCAGGTCCGTGACCGGGCCTTGGTGGAGATCAACAACTTCTTCGCCGAGGACGGCATAGTCAGCGGGATATTCGGCGGCGTCCTGGGGGTGGGTACCGTCATCCTGAACGGCCTGTTCGGCACCCTGATCGTGCTGGTCCTGACCCTTTACTTCCTGGCCTCGCTCCCCTCGATGAAGAAGTGGGCCTACCGGCTCGCCCCCCGGTCGCGGCGGGCCCGCGTGCAGTCATTGTCCGAGGAGATCACCCGCAGCGTGGGCATGTACGTGATCGGGCAGGCCTGCGTGGCCCTGCTCAACGGCGCGTTCGCCTTCATCGTCATGTCCATCGCGGGCGTGCCGTTCTCGGTGCTGCTGGCCTTCGTCGTCGTCCTGCTGGCGTTCATCCCGCTGGTGGGGGCGCTCATCGCCGCCTGCTTCGTCAGCCTGGTGGCCCTGACCGTCGGGTGGCAGACCGCGCTGCTGTTCGCCATCCCGTACCTCGCCTACCTGCAGTTCGAGGCCTACTTCATCTCCCCGCGCATCATGCAGCGGGCCGTGGCGGTCCCCGGCGCTGTTGCCGTCATCGCGGTGATCGCGGGAGGCAGCCTGCTCGGCGTACTCGGCGCCCTCATCGCCATCCCCACCGCGGCGGCGATCATGCTGCTGCTCAAAGAGGTCTTCATCGCCCGGCAGGACCAGCAGTAGGGGCGCCGGCCGGCGCTCAGGAGGCGGTGGCCGCCTCGCCCTCCCACTGGGTGGGCAGCGGTGAGGCCTGCCCGGGAAGGACGACCTCGACGATCTCGTTCAGCGCCCGGGCAGCGTACTTCTCCCCCACCCACAGGTGCTTGGCACCGTCGACCGGGGTCACCACCGCCTGCGGAACGGCGGCGAAGCGTTCCTGCGCGGCCGGCGGGCGGAGGTAGTCGTCAAGCTCGGGGACCAGCACCGTCAGGGGCAGTCCCGAAGCGGCCCAGGTGTCCAGGTCGGCGTCGTCGGCACGGTGGAGCGGCGGGGAGATCAGGACCGCGCCTTCGATGTGCTCGGCGACCTGGTCGGAGGCGCCGTACTTCAGGCACAGCTCGGTGCCGAAGGACCAGCCCACGAGCCAGATGTTCTTCAGGCCCTGGTCGACCGCCCACCGGACCGCCGCCTCAACGTCCAGGCGTTCGGCGCCGCCGCCGTCGAAGGTTCCCTCGCTGCATCCCCGCGGAGAGCAGGTGCCGCGCGTGTTGAACCGCAGCACGGCGATCCCGGCGAGGGCCGGCAGCCGGAAAGAGGCCTTGCGGAACAGGTGGGAGTCCATGAACCCGCCGTGGGTCGGCAGCGGGTGGAGGGTGACCAGGGTCGCCTTCGGCTCCCCGTCCAGGGGTGCGGCGAACTCGCCGACGAGCGTCAGTCCGTCGGCGGTCTTCAGCTCGATGTTCCGCCGCTCGGCGGGCAGCACCGTCGAGGCGCGGATGTCGATCGGTCCGGTGCTTGGGGTGAACTCGTAGTCCTGGGGATCACTGGCCATTTCCCCATTCTAGGTGCCCGCCGGCGGGCCGCCCTCAGTACCGGTAGCTGCGGGTGTTCCAGCAGTGCACATGCCAGTGCCTGCGGTCCGCCAGGGCCGACTCCGCCCCGAGCAGCGAATCCTCACGCCACACCACGAGATGGGCGACCCCGGGCGGAATCACCCGGTGGCACCCGGGGCAGGTGTACTCCTTGGCCGCGTTGCGCTCGGTGATGCGGCGCACCGACCATTCGCCGTCCGGGGCGCTCACTCGCAGCGGAAAGCCGGCCCGTGCCCGCTCCAGGTCGAGCTCCGCCGGAACCGGCGCCGTGCCGCGGGAATGGCCCCTGGTGCGGCGGGGGCGGTTCGAGCGGGGCATGGTCCAAGTCTGCCCGAACTTCCGTCCGGGCCGAAACCCCGCCGGCGGCCGGGCCGGCGCGCCGCGGACACGCTCCGGGGCCGCCGGCCCGGCGGCCGGCCGCCAAACGGTACAGTGAAGCGTGTGCGTCTAGTCATTGCCCGCTGCTCCGTCGATTACATCGGCCGCCTCCGCGCTCACCTGCCGCTGGCCACCCGCCTGCTGATGGTCAAGGCCGACGGCTCCGTCCTCGTCCACTCCGACGGCGGCTCCTACAAGCCGCTGAACTGGATGAGCCCGCCGGCCTCGCTGCGCGTCAGCGCCCCCGACGAGGCCGACGCCGCCGAGGGGATCTCCGAGGTGTGGACCGTCCAGCACGCCAAGAGCGATGACCGGCTGGTGATCAATATCCGCGAGCAGCTCCACGAGTCCTCGCACGACCTCGGCGTCGACCCGGGCCTGGTGAAGGACGGGGTCGAGGCGGACCTGCAGCGCCTGCTGGCCGAGCAGATCACGCTGCTCGGCGAGGGCTTCACCCTGATCCGCCGGGAGTACATGACCGCGATCGGGCCGGTGGACATCCTGGCGCGCGACGGCTCGGGCGCCACCGTGGCCATCGAGCTCAAGCGGCGCGGCGACATCGACGGCGTGGAACAGCTCACCCGCTACCTCGAACTGCTCAACCGCGACCCCCTGATGTCGCCGGTGCGCGGCGTCTTCGCGGCCCAGCAGATCAAGCCCCAGGCCCGCACCCTGGCCGCGGACCGCGGCATCGACTGCCTTACGCTCGACTACGATGCGATGCGCGGCGTCGACGATAAAGAGTCCCGTCTGTTTTAGCAGTACGTCCGGCTCCGGCACGGGCCGGTTCCGGCGCATAGAATCGGACCATGGCCAACCTGCAGGGCACGTCCAACCACCTTTCCGGGCGGATGGTGACCGATTCGGGCATCATCGAGGACGCCGTGCTCAGCTGGGAGGGTTCACGCATCACCTACGCCGGGCCGGCCCGGCCGGCCGACGGGGCGGGCACCCCGCCGCTGCCCGAGGGAGCGCTGATCCTCCCCGGGCTGGTCGACCTCCACTGCCACGGCGGCGGGGGCGGCGACTTCACCTCCGGCAGCGCCGAGGACATCCGCACGGCCGTCTCCTTCCAGCACCGCCGCGGGACGACGACGCTGCTCGCCAGCACGGGCGCCGCCCCGGGCGAGGACTTCCTGGGGGCATTTGCGCTCCTGTCCGCCGCAGCCGATGAGGGCCTGATCGCGGGAATCCACGCCGAGGGCCCGTTCCTGTCCCCCGCACGCGCGGGCATGCACGACCCGGCGCATCTCCAGGACCCGGATGAGGGCCTGCTGACGGACCTGGCGGCCGCGGCGGGGGGCCATCTGATCTCCATGACGTACGCCCCGGAACTCGAGGGCACCGACACGCTCGTCTATGACCTGGTCACGCATGGGGTCATTCCCGCCATCGGGCACACCGACTGCACCGCCGAACAGGCCTCCGCCGCCCTCGATTTGATCAATGAGGAACTCGCCTCGACCGGTTTCGACGGGTTCAGCGGCCGGCCCATGGCCACGCACCTGTTCAATGCGATGCCCGCCATCCACCACCGCTCCCCCGGGCCGGTGCCGCTGCTGCTCGAGCGGGCGCGCGCCGGGGAGATCGCCGTCGAGCTCATCGCCGACAACGTGCACCTGCACGCCGACACCGCACGGATGGCTTTCACGCTCGCCGGACCGGCCAATATCTGCCTGGTCAGTGATTCAACAGCGGCCGCGGGGCGGGAGGACGGGGTGTTCCGGCTGGGCCGCAGTGAGATCACGGTGCGGAACGGCGTGGCCCGCAGGGGAGGGTCCGAGGCGCCGGCCGGTGGGACACGGACGCTGCTGGAGGTGGTGCGCTGCGCAGTGGAGGCCGGCGTGGAGCTCCACGATGCCGTGGTGTCGGCGTCGGCGGTCCCCGCCGGCGTTCTTGGGCTGGCCGATGAACTCGGCAGCCTGCGCCCCGGCCTGCGCGCCGACGCGGTGATCGTCTCCCCCGGGCTCGACCTGCTGGGGGTTCTGAGGGCCGGGGTCTGGCTGAAACTGCCCTGACGCC
Organism: Arthrobacter zhaoguopingii; assembly: GCF_009828605.1. NCBI lineage: Bacteria > Bacillati > Actinomycetota > Actinomycetes > Micrococcales > Micrococcaceae > Arthrobacter > Arthrobacter zhaoguopingii. The sequence goes on from NZ_WIAE01000007.1 coordinate 181,367, forward strand.
AGGGGCTGCTCAGCGCCAGGTGCCGATGCCGATCACCGGACCGGCCTCAAGCCAGGAGGACAGGCCTGCATAGACCGGATATTTCATGGCCAGCTGCAGCTCGGCGCCTTCGTAGGCCAGCGTGACCACGATGCAGCCGGGCAGTACGCGGCCATCCTCGGCCTCGGTGGGCTGGCGCCACCCCTTGAGCTCAAGCGAGCTGCGCAGGTAGCGGTGGGGCGGCACGGGGCTGAGCGACATCAGCCGCAGCCATTCGAGGTGGGTGTCCGTATAACGACAAACCCCCATCCGCCACCCCTTGTCGGGGAGGCGGATGGAGGCGTCGAAGGTACCGAGCGTCCGGCCCAGCTGGTAACGGCGCAGCAGGAAGGCGCCGACCAGCAGGACCAGCACGCCGAAGACGGCCGCAATGAGAATCAACAGCAGACTCAGACCGTCCATGGTGGTGGTGTCAGCGGTTTCCCGCGGAAACCGAATCGCCGATCGTGGCGTTGTCGGCAACGATGACCACACGGTTGCTGTCGACGGAGAAGAATCCGCTGTCGACCGCCACCACGACGCGCTCACCGCTCACCGGCTGGATGGCAAGTTCGCCTTCCCCGAGCAGGGCGAGCACCGGAGAGTGACCGGGAAGGATCCCGATCTCGCCCTCGCTGGTGCGTGCCTTGACCATGGTCGCCTGGCCGGACCACACGAAGTGGTCGGCCGCGACGATTTCGACTTCGAGCTCTGCAGAGGCCATGAGCTTTACTTTCCGGTCCGCTCTTGGATCTTCGCCCACTGGCGCTCGACGTCGTCGAGCCCGCCGATGTTGAAGAACGCCTGCTCGGCGATGTGGTCGAGGTCACCGTTGCAGATGGCGCTGAAGCCTTCGATGGTGTCCTTGATGCTCACGGTCGAGCCTTCAACGCCGGTGAACTGCTTGGCGGTGTAGGTGTTCTGCGAGAGGAACTGCTGGATGCGGCGCGCACGGGAAACGACGATCTTGTCCTCTTCGGACAGCTCGTCGACACCCAGGATCGCGATGATGTCCTGAAGTTCCTTGTTCTTCTGCAGGATCTGCTTGACCCGGACCGCGGTGTTGTAGTGGTCGTGGCCGATGTACTGCGGATCCAGGATGCGCGAGGTCGACGCGAGCGGGTCGATGGCCGGGTACAGTCCACGTGAAGCGATCTCGCGGGAGAGCTCGGTCGTCGCGTCGAGGTGCGCGAAGGTGGTTGCCGGCGCCGGGTCGGTGTAGTCGTCGGCGGGGACGTAGATCGCCTGCATCGAGGTGATCGAGTGGCCCTTCGTCGAGGTGATGCGCTCCTGCAGGAGGCCCATCTCGTCGGCGAGGTTCGGCTGGTAGCCCACGGCCGAAGGCATGCGGCCCAGCAGGGTCGACACCTCGGAACCGGCCTGGGTGAAGCGGAAGATGTTGTCGATGAACAACAGCACGTCCTGCTTCTGGACGTCGCGGAAGTACTCGGCCATGGTCAGGGCCGACAGCGCGACGCGCAGGCGCGTTCCCGGCGGCTCGTCCATCTGGCCGAATACGAGCGCGGTGTCCTTGAGCACGCCCGCCTCTTCCATTTCGACCCAGAGGTCGTTGCCCTCGCGGGTACGCTCACCCACACCGGCGAAGACGGAGGTGCCGCCGAAGTTCCGGGCGACACGGGTGATCATTTCTTGGATGAGGACGGTCTTGCCGACGCCGGCGCCGCCGAACAGGCCGATCTTTCCACCCTTGATGTAGGGGGTGAGCAGGTCGATGCTCTTGATGCCGGTCTCGAGCATCTCGGTCGAGCCCTCGAGGGAGGCAAATGAAGGAGCCTTGCGGTGGATGGGCCAGCGCTCGGTGATCTGCAGGGCGGATTCCTCGACGTCGAGGGGCTTGCCCAGCACGTTGAAGATGTGGCCCTTGACGCCGTCGCCGACGGGCACGGAAATCGCCGAGCCGGTGTCGTGCACCACGGTGCCGCGGACGAGTCCGTCGGTCGCCTGGAGCGAGATCGCCCGGACCAGGTTGTCGCCGAGGTGCTGCGAGGTCTCAAAGGTGATCATGTGCGTCTCACCATTGAGGGTGATCTCGCAGGTCAGCGCGTTGTAGATTGCGGGGATCGCGTCAGCCGGAAACTCGACGTCGACAACCGGGCCAATGACACGTGCAATACGGCCGGTAGCTCCGGGGGCAACTGAGTCCGTACCGTGTTCAACAGTCTGGGCAGTCATCTCTCTCACTTCATTTACGTAGATGGCGTGGAACTAAGTTTATCTTGTGGATCAGGAGGCGCTGAGCGCGTCGGCGCCGGCAACGATTTCCGAAAGCTCCTGCGTGATCTCCGCCTGGCGGGCGGTGTTCCTCAGGCGCGTGTACTTCTTGATCAGTTCGGTGGCGTTGTCCCCCGCCGACTTCATCGCCCGCTGACGGGCGGCGAGTTCGCTGGCGGCCGCCTGCAGCAGAGCCGCGAAGATCCGGGACTCGATGTACCGAGGCAGCAGGGCATCAAGGACACGCTCCGGCTCCGGCTCGTACTCGTAGAGCGGCAGCAGATCCGAAGCGTTCGAGGTTTCCTCTTCAACGACCTCGAGCGGAAGCAGCCGGATGACTGTTGGCTCCTGCGTCACCATTGAACGGAAGCGCATGTATACGACGTGGATCTCGTCGACGCCGCCGTCTTCGTAGCCGGTGATGAATTCGTCGACGAGCGCGGTGCCAATCTCACGGGCGGTGGCGAACTCCGGCGCATCGGTGCCGCCGGTCCAGGCCTTCTCGTAGGAACGGTTGCGGAAGTCGAAGTACGCCTGTGCCTTGCGTCCGACGAGGAACGACTTCACTTCCTTGCCCTCGCTGCGGAGCATCTCGAGCAGCGATTCGGCCTGCTTGAGCACGCTGGCGGAGTATGAACCGGCGAGGCCGCGGTCCGAGGTCATGATCAGCACCGCGGCGCGGCGCACCTCGGTGTGCTCGGTGGTCAGCGGGTGGTCGATCTCCGACTGCGACGCCACTGCGGAAACGGCACGGGTGATCGCATTGGCGTAGGGCAGCGACGCCGCGACGCGGGTGCGCGCCTTGCCGATGCGAGAAGTCGCGATCAGTTCCATCGCCTTGAAGATCTTCCGCATCGAGGTCGTTGAGGAGATCTTCTGGCGGTAGACCCGAATCTGGGCTCCCATACTTGTCCTTTCCTTCGCTCCCCGTCCGGGGAACGACTAAGGCTCCAGGCGCCGGCCGCCGTCCCGCATTCCTGCGGGACGGCGGCCGGTGGCCCTTAGCGCTTCTGCTTGACGATCTTTTCCTGGTCCACTGCGTCCTCGGAAAGGGCGTCGTGCTTCTCGTTGGCCGTGAGGCTTTCGGGACCCTGGCCGAAGAAGCCCTGCTTGAAGGCCTCGACCTGGCTCTCAAGCTCCTGGACCGTCGAGTCCTCGAGCTTGTTCGTCTGGGCGAGGGTCGTCAGGACCGACGAGCGGTTCCGCAGGTGGTCGAGGAATTCGCTTTCGAACTTCCGGACGTCGCTGACGGGAACCTCGTCGAGGTGGCCGTTGGTGCCGGCCCAGATCGAGACAACCTGCTCCTCGACGGGCATCGGGGAGTACTGGCCCTGCTTCAGCAGTTCGGTCAGGCGCGAGCCGCGGGTCAGCTGCTGGCGCGAGGCCGCATCCAGGTCCGAGGCGAACATGGCGAAGGCCTGCATGTCGCGGTACTGCGCCAGGTCGAGCTTCAACGTGCCCGAGACCTTCTTCATGGACTTGACCTGCGCCGCACCACCGACGCGGGACACCGACACACCGACGTCGACCGCGGGACGCTGGTTGGCGTTGAAGAGGTCGGACTGGAGGAAGATCTGTCCGTCGGTGATGGAGATGACGTTGGTCGGGATGTACGCCGAGACGTCGTTGGCCTTCGTCTCGATGAGCGGCAGACCCGTCATCGAGCCGGCGCCCAGCTCGTCGGAGAGCTTGGCGCAACGCTCGAGCAGGCGGGAGTGCAGGTAGAACACGTCGCCCGGGTAGGCTTCGCGTCCCGGCGGGCGGCGCAGCAGCAGCGACACCGCACGGTAGGCCTCGGCCTGCTTGGACAGGTCGTCAAACACGATCAGGACGTGCTTGCCGCCGTACATCCAGTGCTGGCCGATGGCCGAGCCCGCGTAGGGTGCGAGGTACTTGAAGCCGGCGGGGTCGGAGGCCGGGGAGGCCACGATCGTCGTGTACTCCAGGGCGCCCTTGTCCTCGAGGGTCTGGCGCACGGCCGCGATGGTCGAGGCCTTCTGGCCGATGGCGACGTAGATGCAGCGGACCTGCTTGTTCACGTCTCCGGAGGCCCAGTTGTCCCGCTGGTTGATGATCGTGTCGATCGCGATCGCGGACTTGCCGGTCTGGCGGTCGCCGATGATCAGCTGGCGCTGGCCGCGGCCGATCGGGATCATCGCGTCGATGGCCTTCAGGCCGGTCTGCATCGGCTCGTGGACCGACTTGCGCATGGTGACGCCGGGGGCCTGGAGCTCGAGGGCGCGGCGGCCCTCCGCAGCGATCTCGCCCAGCTCGTCGAGCGGCTGGCCGAGGGGGTCGACGACGCGGCCGAGGAAGGCGTCACCGACGGGAACCGAAAGGATCTCACCGGTGCGGTGGACTTCCTGGCCCTCTTCGATGCCGCCGTAGTCGCCGAGGACGACCACGCCGATCTCGCGGGTATCAAGGTTCTGGGCCAGGCCCAGCGTGCCGTCCTGAAAACGCAGCAGCTCGTTCGCCATGACCGAAGGCAGACCCTCAACCTTGGCAATGCCGTCGCTTGCGGTGGTGACGCGGCCAACTTCGACGCGCTCCGCATTTCCGGGTTCGTAGGACGCCGCAAATTCGTTCAACGCATTACGGACATCTTCGGCGTTGATGGTCAATTCGGCCATCTGCAGTCCCTGCTCTCCTGTGTTGCGATCACCGCCGACGGCGGTGACCTGTGTGTAATTCAATGTTGGATGTTGCTTGGCGCGAAAAGGCGCCTATCCCGCCAGCCTGCGGCGGAGCTCGGACAGCCTCGTGACCACCGTGGAATCGACCATTTCGTCGCCCACGCTGACCCGCACACCGCCGATCAGGGAAGGATCAACGTTGACGTTGACCTGCAGTTCGCGCCCGTAAAGGCGGTTGAGGCCCGCAGCAAGCCTGGACTGCTGCTCCGCCGTCAGCGGACGGGTGACGCTGACAGTGGCAATCCAGCGCTGCTGCCGGGCGGCAACCAGTTCAACGAAGCGCTTGACGAGCGCCGCCGGCTTGAGCCCGCGCGGTGCGGTCACAGCCTGGCGGATGAGGAGTTGAGCCGCATCACCGGCCTCGGGAACGAGACGCAGCGCAAGGGCTGCCTTCGCCTCCGGGCCCGCCTGGCGGTCGGACAGCGCACGCTGAAGATCGTGGTTCGAATCGACGACGGCGATGAAGGAGAACAGGTCGCTTTCCAGCTTTTCCAGCCCCTGCGGGCCGCTCCCCTGGGATTCCGCCACCGAGATGGCCACCGTCGCAGCGAGCGTCTCCAGGGCATCGCCGATGTCGCGGGCGTTGGCCCACCGTTCGCCGACGAGCTCCTTGACCACTGCAACGGCGTCAGCCGAGACCCTGCCCGCCACGAGCTGGTCCACCAGCGTGGCCTTGTCCCCGCCCGTGCGGGAAGGGTCGGTCAGCGCACGGCGCAGGCCCGCATTGCTGTCGAGGATGGAGAGGACTCCGAAAAGCTCCTCGGCCAGTGACAGCGGGGCGCCGGGGAGCCGCGTTTCGAGCTCCCGGCGGACCGTGGCGAGGGACTGGCTTGATACACCGGCCATTATTTCGCTGCACCTGCGCTCTGGTTGTCCAGATCGGCGAGGAAGCGGTCAACGACGCGCGCAGAGCGTGCGTCATCGGCCAGGGACTCCCCGACGATGCGGCTTGCCAGCTCGGTGGCGAGCGTGCCGACCTCGGCCCGCAGGGACACCACGGCGGCCTGGCGTTCGGCCTCGATCTGGACGTGGGCCTGCTCGGTGATGCGTGCCGACTCGGCGGCCGCCTTCTCCTTGAGCGAGGCGAGGATCTGTGCACCTTCGGCGCGGGCCTCCTCGCGGATGCGGTTGGCCTCCGCGCGGGCGTCCACAAGCTGCTGCTTGTACTCCTCGCGTGCCGCATTGGCTTCGGCCTGGGCGGCTTCCGCCTTGGCGATACCGCCCTCGATGGCCTCCGTGCGTTCAGCGAACGTCTTCTCGAACGCCGGCATGACGAACTTGATGACGATGAACATCAGGACCGCGAAGCCCGCTAGCGTGACAAGGATTTCCCACCCGTTCGGGATGAGCGGGTTTGCGCCCTCTTCCGCTGCCATAATGGCTGCATTAAACATGTTTCACCCGTCTTTCTTCAACTGGTCTTCGGATTTCCAGCCTGGAGTTCTTAGGCGCCGATGACGAAGGCGAAGACCAGACCGAGGATCGCGAGGGCTTCGGTCAGAGCCAGGCCCAGGAAGGCAATCGGCTGAAGAACGCGCTGTGCCTCGGGCTGACGTGCTACGCCGTTGATGTAGGCGGCGAATACGAGACCCACGCCGATACCACCGCCGATTGCGGAGAGACCGTATCCAACGAGGTTGAGGCTACCCTGTACTTCCATTGTGTTCCTTTCAAGATGCCGCCTTGGTGCGGCAGGTTGTTTGGGATCATCCCCGACGGGGAAGAATTTGTGATCAGTGGGCGTCGGCGTGAAGCGCGCCCTCGATGTAGATCGCGGCCAGCAGGGTGAAGACGTACGCCTGGAGGACCATGATCAGAGCTTCGAGCATATACATCGCCACCGCACCGCCCAGGACGAGCACACCGGTTCCCTGCAGCAGAATGCTGCCCGAGAGCGCCATGTATTCGATTGCGGAGCCCGCAAGGGTGATGATCAGGTGGCCGGCGAGCATCGTCGCGAAGAGCCGGAGCGAGTGCGTGACAGGCCGGACGAGGAAGTTGGAGATGATCTCGATCGGGATCAGCAGCGGCATGATGTACCACGGCACGCCCGAGGGCACGACGGCCAGCTTGAAGTAGCGCAGGCCGTGCTTCTTGACGCCGATGGCGATCCACAGGATGTAGAAGATCGCGGCGATGGCGTAGGCGCTGCCCGGGTGGGAGAAGGTCGGGATCTGCAGCAGCGGGATGGCGCCGAAGATGTTGTTGACCAGGACGAAGAAGAATGCGGCGAACAGCCAGGGAACGTACTTCAGGTAGTCCCGGCCGCCGATGATGTCCTTGCCGATGGAGTTGCGGACGAACCCGTAGGCGGACTCCCCGAGGAACTGCAGCTTGCCCGGAACCATCTGGCGGCGGCGCGAGGCGGCCATGAAGAAGGAGGCGATCAGGATGACGGAGAAGATGACAAGGAGCATCTGCTTGCCGAAGCCACCTTCGAACCAGACGCCGTATTCACCGCCCCAGGGGAGGATGTCCGGATAGTGGGTGTCTTCAATCGTGGGGGCAACGAAACCCTCATCGGTTGTTGCGGCCGGGAGCGCAAGCGCGATCAACGCGTTTCCTCTCTGCAGTGTCCATCGTTGGGCATGATTCCACCGGCGACAGCGACACTGCTCCGGCTGATTAAGTTTTTAGGCATCACTTCGGGCTGATCTCTGGAGGCTCGCGGCGGCCCTGCGGCGCGCTGCCGGAATCAGAGAGTTGCGATCGGGTGAGGTTGTGCATGTGGGAGAGGTAGAAACCGCCCCCGGCACCCAAGAGAGCCCCTGCGAGCACTATCCAACGTGTTCCCAGAAGATTATCCAGCCCCCACCCTATCAAACTCCAGACCAGGATCCCGCCAGCGATGTAGCTGAACACGGCGATTCCAGCGTTGTAACCGCCCTCGCCGTACCGGCCCCGATCGTCCTGCCCTCGGCCCGCTGCGGGCCCTGGTTTACGGCTCACGGCCGGCCTCCGAATCGTCGTTGTAGAGCTGATGGCGCGCCTTCGAGAAGACGAGGACCTCGACGACCTGCCAGAGGACGACGGTGCCGACGGCGGCGCTGAAGAACCAGGCGCTCTCGAGCCACGGCGGGGTGCCCAGCACAAACAGGACCGCGGCGAACCCCACGACCTTGATCGCGTAGGTCACGGCGAAGAGCCCGAGGGCGCCCGACGGGTTGGTCTTGCCCGCGAAGTGGCCGATGAGGAGGCTGATACCGAAGAACAGGGCGACGACGGCGTAGCCGAAGGCGGCGCTGAGCGCTCCCCCGCCTCCGGCGATCAGGCCGGCCGCGGCGCACAGCAGGAGTGCGGCGGCGCCGGTGGCGAGCAGGCACTTCCTGAGGATGTCCAGCCACGGCGAGGCCGTGGGGCCGGAAACACCGGGCGGTGCCGGGCTCCCGTTGACACCCGGGGCGTCCGATGTACTCAATGCATTCCGTCCGTGGAGGGGAGGTGGTGGGGTGCGGGCCCCGCTGGGCCGCGGCCGAGGCAGCGGCCGGCGCTCCCGCAGGCCTTTCTATTCTACAGCAGATAGAATTCGCCTGCTGCTGCGGGCGGGCCGCGCCGGAGCCCTAGGCGGTGCGGCGCACCCGGCGGGCCGCGCCGGCGGCGAACATCCGCGGCGAGTTCACGTAGAGGGCGACGACGGCCGCGGCGAACAGCGAGCCTGCCACCGCCACCGGCGCCTGGGCGGTCGCGACGGCAAATCCCGCGGCGCCGGTCAGCGCCGAGCAGAGCGTGACCAGCAGGGCCACCTGCACGTGGCCCAGGCCCGTGTCGGTCAGCCGCTGGTACACATGGGAGCGGTGGGAGGCGTAGAGGCGCTCCCCGCGGCGGGCGCGGCGCAGAAAGGTGGTGAAGGTATCGGCGAGGTAGATGAGCACCGGGGAGAGCAGGTACTCGAGGTACACCCCTGCGAGCAGCCCGGTGATGGCCGTGGCCGCGATCGAGGCGCCGAGCAGGTAGCTTCCGACGTCGCCGAGGAAGACGAAGCCGCGGCCGAGGTTCCATGGCAGGAAGGCGAGGAACGCCATCGCGATGACGAGGCCGGTCACGGTAAGCCACTGCTGGCCGCTCAGGACTCCCCCGATAGCGTAGAAGATGCCGACGACGGCCCCGTGCATGCCGGAGATACCGTTGATGCCGTCCATGAAGTTCGCCGCATTGATGTAGGCCGCCACGGCCACGGCGCCGACGGGCACCCACCAGTAGCTCTGGCCGATGGCGGCGGCCAGTGCCGCGGTTCCGAGCGCGCCGATGAGCAGCTGAAGGCCGGCGCGGGTGAGGATTGAGACCCCGCGCAGGTCCTCGATCCAGCCCAGCACGGCGGCCGCGCCGAGCATGGCCAGGATGATCAGGACCAGCGACCGGTCGACTGCGACGAGACCGGTGAGCAGGGCGAGCACCAGGCCCACGGTGATTCCGCCGGCGACGGCGATGCCCATCCCGCGGATCACCACGGTGGTGTGCGAGGAGCGGTCGTTGGGCACGTCGAGGACCCCCAGCCGCCCCAGGAGGGGCTTCACCGCGAAGGGAAGCACGGCGCTGACGGCGAAGGCCGCGCCGGCGACGAGGAGCAGCAGGACGCTCACGAGAGCGCCCTGCCCTCGGGGGTCTTCGGGAAGCCGGCCTGCGCCACCGCGGTGAAGGAGCCGCGGCTCCTCCATTCCTGCAGGTCGAGCCGTGCCGGGTCCAGCGGGGCGACCGGAGTGTGCGAGATCTTCGGGTGCAGCGGGCGCGAGTCGTTCTCGTCGATTCCGACGAGGTCCTCGTGCAGCTTCTCCCCCGGCCGCAGTCCGGTGAAGACGATCGGGACCTCCTTGCCGGACATGGCGATCATGCGCTGGGCGACATCGAGGATCTTCACCGGCTCCCCCATGTCGAGGATGAGCACCTCGCCGCCGCGGCCGATGGCTCCGGCCTGCACCACGAGCTGGCAGGCCTCGGGGATCGTCATGAAGAACCGGGTCACCTCCGGGTCGGTGACAGTAACGGGTCCGCCGCTGCGGATCTGCTCGGTGAACAGGGGAAGCATAGAACCCCGGCTGCCGATCACATTGCCGAAGCGCACCGACACGTATTTCTGTCCTGTGCTCGCCGCGTGCCACGCGGTGACCTTCTCGGCCACCCGCTTGGAGTGCCCAAGGACCGAGGTGGGGTCGGCGGCCTTGTCGGTGGAGATATTGACGAAGTTGGTGACGCCCGCCGCGGCCGCGGCCCGCAGCACGTTCACCGTGCCCTGCACGTTCGTCTTCCACGCCTCCTCGGGGTACTGCTCAAGCAGCGAGACGTGCTTGAGCGCCGCGGCGTGGAAGACGACCTCAGGGCGGCGGTCCTCGAAGATATTGAGCAGCGTGTCGGCGTCCCTGATGTCCGCGAGCACCGTGTCCCGACCGGTGAGCAGGCCCCGTCCCGTCAGGGAGATCTGGGTGGTCTGCAGGCCGGTCTCGTCGCGGTCGAGCATGATCAGTTCGGCGGGGTGGAAGCCGGCCAGCTGGCGGCACAGCTCGGAGCCGATCGAGCCACCGGCGCCGGTGACCAGCACCCGCCGTCCGGTGATGTAGCCGGAGACCTCGTCGGCGTGGATGTCCACCGGGCGGCGTCCGATGAGGTCCTCCACGGCCACCTCGCGGAAATCGGAAAGCCCGGAGCCGGCGTCGAGCATCTCGCGCAGCGGCGGCAGCACGAGCACCTTGATGTTCAGCCCGGCGACCAGGTCCGAGACTCTGCGCACCGTGGCGGCCTCGACGTCGGAGAACGCGATCACCAGCACCGAGGGCCGGGTGCGGGCGACCACCTCGGGGAGGTCATCGAGCCGGCCGAGCACGGGCACCGTGGCGAGCCGCAGGTGCTTCTTGGCCGGGTCGTCGTCAATCAGCCCGACCGGAAAGTAGGGCGACTCGGGGTCCTGCATCATGCGCGAGACCAGCGAGTTGCCGAGGAACCCGGCACCGTAGATCAAGGTGCGCTGGGCGTTTTCCCCTGGCCGGGCCTTGCTTTCCACGTACATGCGCTTGAGGTAGCGCGTCGAGGCAAGGAAGATGCACGCGAACGGGAACGCGATGATGCCGATGCTGCGGGGGATCTCGATGACCGTGAAGAAGGCGACGCTGACGAGCACCAGCAGCACCGACACGATCACCGTGACGATCACCAGCAGTTTCGCCTCGTGGAAGCTGCCGAAACTGTACCGCCCGCGGTACAGGGCGAAGCTGAGGCCCACGAAGAGCTGCGCCACGACCGCGACGGCGCAGAAGACCACGACACCCCCGGCATTGATGTCGTTGACGATCAGCTCGTACCGCAGGACCAGGGCGAGGAGGATCGCGACAACCCAGGCGGCGGCGTCGAGCAGGTACTGGGACCAGAGCCAGAGCGCGGGCTTGTCCGTCCTTGGCCGTCCGGGCTCGGTGCCCGGGCCCCTGGATTCACTGGTGCCGTCGGTTCGTCTCATGGTTCCTAACAACGTCGTGCAGAAGGTTCAGCGCCGACGCGCTACCGCGTCGGCAGGCCCGGCCGGCGGCCTGTGGCGGTGTAATAGACTCGTTCTACCCGAGAATACTAGCCGCACAACCTCCGCACGCCCCTTGCCGGGCGCGCGCCGCGGGTCCGGAAGGAACAGCTTGAACGACATCGAGGCCGCCGCTGCACCCGGTGCGCTGCAGGGGCAGAACCTGATGCTCGTGATCACCACCTACAACCGCTCGGACTACCTCCGCGGCCTGCTGGACTCGGTTCGGGCGCTTCGTCCCGCGCCCACCGCTGTGGTCGTCGTCGACAACGCCAGCACCGACGACACGCCCGGGATCATCGCCGAGGCTGCGGCGCAGACACCCTTCCCGGTGCATCACCACCGGCTCCCCACCAACACCGGCGGTGCCGGCGGATTCGCGGCCGGCATGGAGCGGGCGCTGGCCGAGGGAGCCGACTGGCTGTGGATCATGGACGACGACGTCACCGCGGTGCCCGGCGCCCTGGCGGCCCTCGCCCCGTTCACCGAGCAGTACAAGTGCCTCCACGGCCGCCGCTGGGACGCCGCCGGGCGGCCGTTCTTCTGGCAGCACCGGTTCGTCGACTTCCTCGGGATCCACCTGCCGGTGCCCGGAGATGTCTTCCGGGACTCCCCCGTCTTCCGCACGAACGTCGGCTGCTTCGAGGGGATGCTTGTGCACTCAAGCGTTGTCCGCGAGGTGGGGCTGCCCGACGCCCGGTTCTTCCTCGGCGGCGATGACTCAACCTACGGGTGGCTCATCTCCCAGACCCACGAGGTGGCCTACGTCGACGCATACGTGCTCTCCAAGGCCCGCCCCCAGCGCCAGATCAACCTGGGGATCCGGCACCTCAACGATTCGAGCGACCTCAGCAGGTTCTACGCGATGCGCAACCGCGGCCTGGTCGCCCAGTACCTGCGCACCCGGGGGCGCTACGTCCCTGCGGGCTTCGCCCTCGGCACCCTGCTCACGGCGGGCAAGGAAGTGCTGCGCCTGGTGGCCGTCGAACGCTCGGTGAGCGGACTTCCCGCCCTGGCCCGCGGCTGGCGGGAAGGGCGGAAGATCCGCCGGGACCCGGACTGGCAGCCGATGCCCCCACTGACCGGGGCGGCCCGCTGAGCTGATCAGCCCCGGTCCGGCTGGTGCTGCACCGGGCCCCGGCCGGGCTCCCCGGACGGCGCGGCGTCTGCGGCTGCTCCCCCGGCTGGCACGTCTGCTCCCACGGCGGGTACGTCTGCTTCCACCGCGGGTACGTCTGCTCCCCCGGCTGGCACGTCTGCTTCCACCGCCGGTACGTCTGCTCCTGCGGCGTGCGCGCCTGACGCGGGGGCAGCTCCGCCGGCCGGATCGGGTGCCTGCCCGTCGGCCCCCACGATCGAGGGCACCACCTCGCGCAGCCGCTCAAGGGACAGCGTGCCCTGGCGGACGACCCGCAGCACCCCGGCGGTGGCGTCGACGATCGTTGAGCCCACGGCGTCCTGAGGGCGCGGGCCGTCCTCGAGGTAGACGGCCACCGTGCCGTCGAGCTGCTCGAGGGCCTCGGCCGCGGTCCGCGCGGCGGGCTGTCCGGTGCGGTTGGCCGAGGAGACGGCGAGCGGGCCGGTGAGCGTCAGCAGGTCAAGCGCCACCCGGTCGTCGGGCATCCGCAGGGCAACGGTGCCGAGGGTTTCTCCGAGGTCCCAGGTGAGCGAGGGCTGGGCGTGGAGGATGAGCGTCAGCCCGCCGGGCCAGAACGCCTCGGCCAGGGCACGGGCGTCGGGGTGGATTCCCGTGGCGAGGCCCTCCATCGTCTGCGGCCGGGGAATCAGCACCGGGGGCGGCATGTTTCGTCCCCGCCCCTTCGCGGCGAGCAGGGCGGCAACCGCACGGGGCGAAAAGGCGTCGGCCGCGATTCCGTACACCGTGTCCGTCGGCAGGACCACGCACTGCTGGGAGGCAAGGGCCCGCTGGGCGGCGGCGAGTCCCTCGCCGCGCTGGGCGGGATCGGTGCAGTCGTAGGTTGTTGTCACAAGACCATTCTTTCACTGCGCAGGTCTTTACCAGCGCGGGTCAATTCCAGCGGGCTATGCATGCGGCGGGCGCACGGGCCCACCGGCCGGGGACTTCAGCGGGCTGTGCTCTTCATCAGCTCCTCCGGCGCCCCGAAGCCCCTGCCGCGGAAGCCGGCCGAATAGGCCCGGGCCCAGCGCACCAGGCCTCCGCCGTCCCGGACCGAGAGGAAGTAGTACGGGAAGCCGACGATATCCGCGGCGAACCAGCGCAGGTTGCGGTAGCGGCGGGTGAGGTAGCCGCGGTTGCGGAAGTAGCAGTACCGCTTGAAGTCGCCCTCGGGGATGACCGGGGTGATGAAACCGCGGAAGATGGGCTTCATCTCGGCCCAGGACGCGGGGTGGCGCACCGCGACGGTCGCCACCGTCCCGTATTTCAGGCCGGCCTTCCGGACCTTCGCGAGGAAGTCCACCTCGTCTCCGCGGATGAAGAACTTCAGGTCCGGCAGGCCCACGGTGTGGAAGACCTCCCGGCGGATCAGCGCCCCATTGAAGAAGTGAAGCATGTCCGGCAGGTACCCCAGCGGTTCGAGCCGGGTGCGGTCGTTGGTCAGCAGACCGTTGATGCGGAAGTTGAACGAGAGCCGGTTCGGGTCCTCGGTGGCGACCACGAGGGGGCTGACGATGTCGAGCCCGTGCTCCTCCGCGGCTTCGAGGAGGACCTCGAGGCAGCGGGCGTCCTCAGGGTGCCCGTCGTCGTCCATCAGCCAGATCCAGTCGGCGCCGCTGGCCAGCGCGGCGAGGATGGCGTAGGCGAAGCCCCCGGCTCCACCCAGGTTTGCCTCCGAACGGAGGTAGTTGATGTTGCCGTCCGCTGCGGCAACGACGTCGGCCGCCGGGCGCGTGCCCGAATCGACGAGGGCGACCGAGGAAACGGGAACGCTCTGCTGGGCGAGGCCCTTGAGCAGCAGCCCGAGTTCCTCGTGGCGGTCAAAGGTGACGGCCGCTACGGCTACGTTGGTCATGCATTCGTCCTTGGGTCGGGGAGGCCTGCCGCCGCGGAGGTGCCGGCGGGTCGGGCGGGGTAAAGGGTCTGTCCGGGCTGAACCTGCACGGCGCTGGTGGCCCGCTGCCTGCCGTTGAGGTCGAGGTGGGTGGTGACGTCCGAGAAGGTGCCGGCCCGCCGGAGCATCGCCGCGATGGCTTCGGCCTGCACTTCGGCGTGCTCCATCACGAAGAAGCCGCCGGGCTTCAGCAGCCGCGCCGCTGAGGCCGCCGCCGCCGTGGGGAGCACCATGCCGTCCTCTCCCCCGCCGTACAGGGCCTCGGGCGGATCGTGGAGGGCCACCTCGGGTTCATGGGGAGTGGCGGCGGCGGGAATGTAGGGAGGGTTCGACACGACGATGTCGAAGCTGCCGTCGTGCTCGGGAAGCGCCGTCACGAGGTCGCCGCGGACCAGCCTCACTCCGCGCGGGAGGAGGTTGACCTCGGCCCAGGCGGCGGCGAGTTCGCTGAGTTCCACGGCGTAAATCTGCGCACCCGGGACCTCGTCGGCGAGGGCGGCGGCGATGGCGCCGGAGCCCGTTCCCAGATCGACGATCTTCAGGGCCGGCCGCTCCCCCGCCGCGGCACCCGGCGCGTCCCCGGCGGTGCGGTCGGTGGGTGAGGCGGGAAGTCCGGCGGCGAGGCCCGCCGCATGGTCGACCACCAGCTGCACCACCGACTCGGTTTCAGGCCGCGGGATGAACACCCCGGGTCCCACGGCCAGTTCGACGTGTCGGAAGTAGGCAGTCCCGGTCAGGTGCTGCAGCGGGATCCGCTGGGCCCGCTCGGCGACGAGCCCGGCGAAGCCTGCGGGGATGGTTGCGCCGGTCAGCGCCAGGGCGCGGACCCGTCCGACGCCCACACCCAGCAGGTGCGCCGCCAGCAGTTCGGCGTCGACGCGGGGGCTGGGCACCCCCGCCGCGGCCAGCGTGGCCGCTGCGGCGCGCAGCCCGTCGCTCAGCGGCGTGTCGGGATCCACCGGATCAGTCGTCCGTGCCGATGGCGTCCAGGCGGGCCTGCTCGTCCATCTCGATGGCGGACTGCACCACCGGCTCGAGGTCGCCGTTCATGACGGCGTCCAGGTTGTAGGCCTTGTACCCGGTGCGGTGGTCGGCGATCCGGTTCTCGGGGTAGTTGTAGGTGCGGATGCGCTCGGAGCGGTCCATGGTGCGGATCTGCGACTTGCGGATGTCGGAGTTCGCCGCGTCGATCTTCTCCTGCTCGTGCGCGAGGATGCGCGAGCGAAGCACGCGCATGGCAGCCTCGCGGTTCTGCAGCTGGGACTTCTCGTTCTGCATGGCCACCACGATCCCGGTGGGAAGGTGGGTGATGCGCACCGCGGAATCGGTGGTGTTGACCGACTGGCCGCCCGGGCCGGAGGAGCGGTACACGTCGATCTTCAGGTCGTTCTGGCTGATCTCGACCTCTTCGGGCTCGTCGACCTCGGGCAGGACGAGGACGCCGGCGGCGGAGGTGTGGATGCGGCCCTGGGACTCGGTGACCGGAACGCGCTGCACGCGGTGGACGCCGCCTTCGAACTTCAGGCGTGCGTACACGCCCTCCGCGGGGTCGTTGGAGCTGCCCTTGATGGCCATCTGCACATCCTTGTAGCCGCCGAGGTCGGACTCGGTGGCGGAGATCAGCTCGGTCTTCCAGCCGCGGGATTCGGCGTACCGGACGTACATGCGCAGCAGGTCCCCGGCGAACAGTGCCGCCTCGTCGCCGCCCTCGCCGCCCTTGACCTCGATGATGACGTTGCGGCTGTCGTTGGGGTCGCGGGGGATCAGCAGGCGGCGCAGGCGTTCCTGCGCTGCCGCCAGCTGCTCCTCGAGCACGGGCACCTCGGCGGCGAGCTCGGGGTCCTCCCCCGCCATCTCACGGGCCGCCTCGTGGTCGTCCTCGAGGGCGCTCCAGCGGTTGTGCGCGTCGACGATGCGGCCGAGCTCGGCGTACCGGCGTCCGAGTTTCCGTGCCAGCGACTGGTCGGCATGGACCGCGGGGTCGGACAGCTGAAGCTGAAGTTCCGCGTGCTCGTCTAGCAGGCCCTGGATGGACTCAAACATTGGTGCTACCTCTTTCGGCTCGTGCAAGCCAGTCTAGTGATTACTCGAAGACGCAGAAATCGCAGGGGCACCCCCGCGGGGTTTGTATCTGCTGCGCCCTCGACGCCGTTAACGAAACAGCCGCCCCGGGGCGTGCTGACCACGAAAGTGGCCTGCACGCCCGGAGGCGGCTGGACGGACGCTAATCCGAGTCTTTGGACCCCAGGGTGGTCTTCTGGACCTGCATCAGGAACTCGACGTTGGACTGCGTCTCCCGGATCTTGTTGGTCAGCAGCTCGAGTGCCTGCTGCTGCTCGAGCCCGGAGAGCACCCGGCGGAGCTTCCACATGATCTTGACCTCGTCCGGCGACAGGAGGTTCTCCTCGCGCCGGGTGCCGGAGGCGTTGACGTCAACGGCCGGGAAGATGCGCTTGTCGGCCAGGTGGCGCGACAGGCGGAGCTCCATGTTGCCGGTGCCCTTGAACTCCTCGAAAATGACCTCGTCCATCTTGGATCCGGTCTCCACCAGCGCGGTGGCGAGGATGGTCAGCGAACCGCCGTTCTCGATGTTGCGCGCCGCACCGAAGAAGCGCTTCGGCGGGTACAGCGCCGCCGAGTCGACGCCACCGGAGAGGATGCGGCCCGAGGCCGGAGCGGCCAGGTTGTAGGCGCGTCCCAGGCGGGTCATCGAGTCGAGGAGGACGACGACGTCCTTGCCCATCTCCACGAGGCGCTTAGCGCGTTCGATGGAAAGTTCGGCCACGGTGGTGTGGTCGTCGGCGGGACGGTCGAAGGTCGAGGCGATGACCTCGCCCTTGACGGTGCGCTGCATGTCCGTGACTTCTTCGGGACGTTCGTCGACGAGGACCATCATGAGGTGGACCTCAGGGTTGTTGATGGTGATCGCATTGGCGATGGCCTGCAGGATCAGCGTCTTACCGGCCTTGGGCGGGGACACGATCAGACCACGCTGGCCCTTGCCGATGGGAGCCACGAGGTCGATCACACGCGGACCGATCTTCTTGGGCTCGGTCTCCAGGCGCAGCCGCTCGGACGGGTAGAGGGGCACCAGTTTGGCGAACTCCACCCGGTCCCGAAGGTCTTCGGCCGGGATGGCGTTGACCGAGGTCACGCGCACCAGGGCGTTGAACTTCTGGCGGGTGCTGGCCTGGGTCTCGCCGTCGCGGGGTGCGCGGATGGCGCCGACAACGGCGTCGCCCTTGCGGAGGTTGTACTTCTTGACCTGGGCCAGGGAGACATAGACGTCGTTCGGGCCCGGCAGGTAGCCGGAGGTGCGCACGAAGGCGTAGTTCTCCAGGATGTCGAGCACGCCAGCGACGGGCAGCAGCACGTCGTCCTCGGTGACCTCGACGTCGTCGACGTCCGGATTGGCGTTGCGGCCGCGGCGGCGGTCGCTGCGCTCGTTGCGGTCGCGGAACCTGCTGGTGCGCTCTTCGTCGCGGGAGTTGCGCCCGGTGCGGTTGCGGCGGTTGCGGCCACGGCCCTCGTCCTGGCTGTCCCCGCCGCGGTCGGCCCGGTTGTCGTTCCGGGAATCAGACCGGTTGTCGTTCCGGGTGTCGGCCCGATTGTCGCTCCTGCTGTCCCCGTTGCGCTCACCGCGGGTGTCGTCATCGCGCTCGCCCCGGTTGCGGCTGCGGCGCTCGTTGCGGTCACGGCCCTCGCCCTGCTGCGCGTTGCCGGAATCGCCGGCGGTGCGGGTCTCCTCGGCGTCGGCGCCCTCGGTGGTCGAGACCTCGCCGCGGTCATCGCCCCGGCGTCCGCGCCGGTTGCGCTGGTTGCGTCCCGAGCCTTCGCGGTCGCCGTTGCCGCGGTCTGCGGTCTCGGCGGGGGCTTCGGCGGCGGCGGTCTCGACAGCGGTGTCGGAAGCTGCCTCAGGGGTGCCCTGGGCGGTGACGACGCCGTCGCTTCCGGCGCGGCGGTTGCGGTTGCGGGTGCGCGGGGCGCGCTCGGCCGGGGCGGTGCTGTCGGCGGCCTCAGAGGCGGCGTCCTGGCGCGCGGCCGGGGCCTGCTGGCGGTCCGCGGCCGGGGCCTGCTGGCGGTCCGCGGCCGGGGCCTGCTGGCGGTCGGCAACGGCGGAACCGCGCTGGTGGTCTGAAATTGCGGAAACCAGGTCGCTCTTGCGCATCCGCGAGCCGCCGGTGATTCCCAGCTGTCCGGCAAGCGCCTGGAGCTGGGCCAGCTTCAGGCCTGCGAGTCCGCTGCTCTTTGAAGCCGGTGCGCTGACTGGTTCAGCGCTGGATGTATCCACACCTGGCAACAGGTCAGTGGTATCAGTCACGAAGGATCCTTCCCCCTCGTCGGGCGGCCACTTTCGAAGTGTGCCGCGTAGGTTAGCCCCGCTGCCGCTCTAGATGGACAGGAGGTGTTCGGCTGACCCGTTATGGTCGGGTTCGCCGCATGTGCTGGAAGCCTGGGGAATTCTGCGCGTCAGGTCGGACCTGGCCGCACAACGATGATTTCGGAGGCTACACCGGAGATTGCGCCACTGCTGATAAACCTGCAGTTTCTCGGCGGTCTAAGACAAGGACGGCCGGCTCAACAGAGGCACTCTTCAGAACCGTAAGTACGGTTCCTACCTTTGGTGCACTTCCACTTTAGCACCTTCCCGCGCAACATCGAGCCGAAGAATCCGCCAGCCGCCCGGCGTGTCGGACGCGGCGGCAAGGGCGCGGGCGGCCCCGAGTGCCCGCGCTGCCTCCTCCTCGCCGACGGCGAGGGTCATGACGGTCGGCCCGGCACCGGAAATCACCGAAGCGAACCCCTGCGCCCGCAGTGACTGCATCAGGGCCGCGCTCGGAAGCATGGCCGAGGCGCGGTACTCCTGGTGCAGCGCATCGCGGGTACCGGGATGGAGCAGGTCCGGCCTCACGGTCAGGGCATGTACGAGCAGCGCCGCGCGGCCGGCGTTCGCCGAGGCACTCCCGTGCGGCACCGACGTCGGCAGCAGCCCGCGTGCGCTCTCGGTGGACAGGGCGGTGTCGGGAATGACGGCGATGGGGATGATGTCGGGGTGGACCTCCACCCGGGTGCTCTGGAAGGCCCTTCCGGTCTCCCAGGAGATGGCCAGCGAGCCGAGCAGCGCCGGGGCGACATTGTCGGGGTGGCCCTCAAGGGTTGAACACCACTGGAGCACCGCCGCGTCATCGAGCCGGTGGGCCTGGGGCAGCAGCGCGTTCGCGGCGAGCACCCCCGACACGATGGCCGCGGCGGAGGAGCCCAGTCCGCGTCCGTGGGGGATCACGTTGACCGTCTCAATCTCGAGCCCGGGCGCCGACCAGCCGGCGTTGGCGAGGGTTCCGAGCAGGGCGCGGGCCACGAGGTGCGAGCCGTCGGTGGGCAGGTCCCCGGCGCCCTCCCCCGTGGGGAGCACCTCGGTCGTGCCGGAGTCGAGGGTGCGCACGCGCACCGTATCGAACAGGCCGAGGGCCAGCCCGAGGCTGTCGAACCCGGGGCCCAGGTTCGCGCTCGTGGCCGGCACGGTGACCCGAACGGCCTGGCCGGAGTCGACGAGGCGTGCGGGGGCCGAGAGCACGGCGTCCTCAGGCACGTGCGCGGTCCGCGGTCTCTTCGAGCCCGAGGGCGGCCGCGACGCTCACGACGTCGAACTCGACCTTGGTGGGCTCGACGTCGGAGCCGTCGGCGGTGCGCAGCGCCCACTGGGGGTCCTTCAGCCCGTGGCCGGTGACGGTGATGACGATGGTCTTGCCCACGGGGGCGAGGCCCTGGCCGTGCTTCTTCAGCAGCCCGGCCACTCCGGCGGCGGAGGCCGGTTCGACGAAGACGCCTTCGCGCGCGGACAGCCAGCGGTGCGCCTCGAGGATCTCGTCGTCGCTGACGGCCTCGATCAGACCGCCCGATTCGTCGCGCGCGGCGACCGCGAGGTCCCAGGAGGCCGGGTTGCCGATCCGGATGGCCGTGGCGATGGTGTCGGGCTCGGTGACGGGGTGGCCCTTCACCAGCGGCGAGGCACCCTCGGCCTGGAAGCCCCACATCACGGGGGTCTTCGTCGCCACCGGGGCGAGTTCTCCCTCCGCGGTGGCATAGGGCGCCGCGTATTCCTTGTAGCCCTTCCAGTACGCGCTGATGTTGCCCGCGTTCCCGACCGGAAGCAGGTGGTAGTCAGGGGCGTCCCCGAGGCTGTCGACGACCTCGAACGCGGCGGTCTTCTGGCCCTCGAGCCGCGCCGGGTTCACCGAATTCACGAGGAACACCGGGTAGGCCTCGGCGAGCTTGCGGGCGACATCGAGGCAGTTGTCGAAGTTGCCGTTGACCTGCAGCAGCTGGGCACCGTGGGCGATGGCCTGGCTGAGCTTGCCCATCGAGATCTTCCCGTCGGGCACCAGGACGGCGCAGGTGATGCCGGCCTGGGTGGCGTAGGCCGCGGCAGAGGCCGAAGTGTTGCCGGTGGAGGCGCAGACGACGGCCTTGGCGCCGGCGGCGACAGCCGCGGTCATTGCCATGGTCATGCCGCGGTCCTTGAAGGAGCCGGTGGGGTTCATCCCCTCGACCTTGAGGTACACCTCGGACCCGGTGAGCTCCGAGAGGGCCCGGGCGCGCACGAGCGGGGTGCCTCCCTCACCGAGTGTGACGACTTCGGTGGACTCGGTCACGGGCAGTCGGTCGGCGTATTCGCGGATTACCCCGCGCCACTGGTGGGCCACTTAGATTCCCTCTACTCGAAGAACGGATGTCACTGAACGAATGACGGGCAGCGCCGCGACCTGCTTGACGGTCGCCGCGAGCGAGGCCTCGGTGGCGCGGTGGGTCACGATCCGCAGCTCCGCGGTCCCCTCCGCGCCGGGGTCCGGCTGGTGGATGCTCTGCCTCATGGTTTCGATCGAGACGCCGTTGTCGGCGAAGATCGCCGCGATCCGGGCCAGCACCCCCGGCTGGTCGGCGACGTCGAGGCCGATGCAGTAGCTGGTGCTCACGGTGTCGATGCTCAGCGCCGGGACGTGCCCGGTGGTGGTCTCGGTGCGGCCCGGGCCCCCGAGCACCATGCGGCGTGCGGCGCTCACGACGTCGCCGAGCACGGCCGACGCGGTGGGGGTGCCGCCGGCGCCCTGGCCGTAGAACATCAGTTCCCCGGCATTTTCGGCCTCGACGAACACCGCGTTGAACGCTCCGTGCACCGCGGCCAGCGGGTGGTCCCGGGGCAGGAGCGTCGGATGCACCCGCACGCTGACCCCGGGGTCGCCGGCCTCGTCGGACAGCAGTTCCGCGATGGCCAGGAGCTTGATGACGTACCCGTCGGCCTTGGCCGCTGCGATGTCGTCGGCGGTCACCTGCGTGATGCCCTCGCAGTACACGTTCTCCAGGGCGAAGCGCGTGTGGAAGGACAGCGAGGCGAGGATTGCGGCCTTCGCCGCGGCGTCGTGCCCCTCGACGTCGGCGGTGGGATCGGCCTCCGCGTAGCCGAGCTCCTGCGCGGCACGCAGGGCATCCGCGAACTGCGCCCCGGTGGTGTCCATCTGGTCCAGGATGTAGTTCGTGGTGCCGTTGACGATGCCGAGCACCCGGGTGATGCGGTCCCCCGAGAGACTGTCGCGGATGGGCCTCAGGATCGGGATCGCGCCGGCGACGGCGGCCTCGTAGGAGAGCTGCACACCGGCGGCATCGGCCTTCTCATAAAGGGCCGGGCCGTCCTGGGCGAACAGCGCCTTGTTGCCGCTGACCACCGTGGCTCCGTGCTCGATGGCGCGAAGGATCAGCGAGCGGGCCGGTTCGATGCCGCCCATCAGTTCGATGACGATGTCGGCGTCCTCGACGAGCGACTCCGCGTCGGTGGTCAGCAGGGCGCGGGGGATGCCGGGGCCGCGGTCGCCCTCGAGCGAGCGCACGGCGATGCCGACGAGCTCAAGGGGCGCGCCGGCGCGGGAGCCGAGCGCCGCGGCGTCGTCGAGGAGGATGCGGGCGACCTGGGAGCCGACGTTTCCGGCGCCGAGCAGGGCGACGCGCAGGGGGTTGGCGGGGGCTTCGGAAAGACTCATGCGCTGGATCGGGCTCCTGGGGTCGGGGTGGCGGCGCGCTGGACGTCGCGGGCCAGCAGGTCCGCCTCGGTCTCGCCGCGGACGATCAGCCGGGCGGTGCCGCCGGCGACGGCCACCACCGGCGGGCGGCCGAGGTAGTTGTAGTTGCTCGAAAGCGCCCAGCAGTAGGCACCGGTGCCGGGCACGGCGAGCAGGTCCCCCGCGGCGGTGTCGCCGGGAAGATAGACATCGCGCACCACGATGTCCCCGCTCTCGCAGTGCTTGCCGACGACGCGGGACAGCGCCGGGTCGGCACCGGAGACGCGCGAGGCGAGCACCGCGGAGTAGTCGGCGTCGTAGAGCACGGGCCGGGCGTTGTCGCTCATTCCGCCGTCGACCGAGACGTAGCGCCGCGGCTCGGTGGCCGGCTGCCCGGACCCCACCGGGACGGTGTCGACGTGAACCGTCTTCGTGGTGCCGGTGGTGTAGAGGGTGAAGGTCGACGGGCCGACGATGGCCCGCCCGGGCTCGATCGAAATCCGGGGGACGGCGAGCCCGAGGTCGGTGCAGGTGGAGCCGACGACGGCCGCCATCGCCCCGGCGATCTCCTCCGGTCCGCGCGGCTCGTCGGCCTCGGTGTAGGCGATGCCGTAGCCGCCGCCGAGGTCGAGTTCGGGAAGTTCGACGCCGTGCCGGTCCCGGACGGCGGCCAGGAAGCCGAGCAGGCGGCGGGCGGCGAGTTCGAAGCCTTCGGCCTCGAAGATCTGCGAGCCGATGTGGCAGTGGACCCCGAGCAGGCGCAGTCCGGGGTGCGCGAGCGCGGCGTCGACGGCGCGGGAAGCCGGGGAGGCGCCTTCGGGGTCCAACGGGTCCGCGCCCAGGGACAGGCCGAACTTCTGGTCCTCATGCGCGGTGGCGATGAATTCGTGGGTGGAGGCGTGGACGCCCGGGGTCAGGCGCAGCAGCACGTTGGCGCGCACCCCGCGGGCCGCTGCCAGGTCGCCGACGATCGCGATCTCCTGAAGGCTGTCGACGACGATCCGGCCAAGGTCCAGGTCCAGCGCCCGGCCGATCTCCGCTGCCGACTTGTTGTTCCCATGAAGGCCCAGCCGGTCCCCGGGCAGCCCGGCGCGCATGGCGACGGCGAGCTCACCGCCGGAGCAGGTGTCGAGGTTCAGCCCCTCCTCGGATACCCAGTGGGCGATTTCCGAGCAGAGGAAGGACTTGCCGGCGTAGTAGACGTCCACTTCCCCGCCGATGGTGGCGAAGGCGGCACGGAACGCGTCGCGGAAGCCGCCGGCGCGGGCGCGGAAGTCCGCCTCCGAGACCACGAACAGCGGCGTGCCGAACTCGGCGGCAAGCTCCTCGACGGACACGCCGTCGACGGCGAGCACCCCGTCGGCGGAGCGCGCCACGTCGCGGGCCCACAGTTTGCGCTCCAGCGCGGCGGGGTCGGCGGGGACGGTGAGCCAGTCCGGGGCGAGGGGTGATCCGGCCGCCATGCTCACATCCTTTCCGGGGCGGAGACCCCGAGCAGCGTCAGTCCGTTCGCGAGCACCTGCTGGGTGGCGTTGTTCAGCCAGAGCCGGCTGCGGTGGACCTCCTCGACGGGCTCCCCGCCGATAGGCGCGATGCGGCAGGCGTCGTACCAGCGGTGGTAGGTGCCGGCGATGACCTCGAGGTGGCGGGCGACCCGGTGCGGCTCCCGGAAGGCCGCGGCCTGCGCCACGACGCCGGGGAACTGTCCGAGTGCGGCGAGGAGTTCGCCCTCGGTGGGGTGGCCCAGGGTCGAGGCGTCAAAGCTGCTGGTGTCGACGCCGGCGGACACGGCGTTGCGCTCAACGGCGTGGGTGCGGGCGTGGGCGTACTGGACGTAGAAGACGGGGTTCTCGTTGCTGCGCTTGGTCAGCAGGTTCAGGTCGATGTCGATGTTCGAGTCCGCCGAGAACCGCGCGAGGGTGTAGCGGGCGGCGTCGACGCCCACCGCCTCGACGAGGTCCTCGAGGCTGACGACGGTTCCCGCACGCTTGGACATCCGGACGGGCGTGCCGTCCTTCACCAGGTTCACGAGCTGGCCGATCATCACCTCGATCGTGTCGGGGTCGTCGCCCAGCGCCGCGGCGGCGGCCTTGAGCCGGGCCACGTAGCCGTGGTGGTCGGCGCCGAGCATGATGATGTTCAGGTCGAACCCGCGCTGGCGCTTGTTCACCATGTAGCCGATGTCGCCGGCGATGTAAGCGGGCGTGCCGTCGGAGCGGATGACCACACGGTCGCGGTCGTCGCCGAAGTCGGTCGACTTCAGCCACCAGGCGCCGTCCTCGAAGAAGAGGTTGCCTGAACCCTTGAGCTGCTCGAGCAGGCCTTCGACGAAGTTGTTCTCGAAGAGGGAGTGCTCGTGGAAGTAGACGTCGAAGTCGACGCCGAACTCGTGGAGTGATTTTTTGATGTCGCCGAACATGAGGTCAACGCCGATGGCGCGGAACTGCTCGAGCGCGTCGGCCTCGTCCAGCGAGGGGATCGAGGGATCCTTCGCGAGCACCCGGTTGGCGATGTCGACGATGTAGTCCCCGCCGTAACCGTCCTCGGGTGCCGGCTGGCCCAGGGCGCTGGCGTAGAGGGAGCGGGCGAAACGGTCGATCTGTGCCCCGTGGTCGTTGAAGTAGTACTCGCGGGTGACGTCGGCGCCCTGCGACTGCAGGATGCGCGCGAGCGCGTCGCCAACGGCCGCCCAGCGGGTGCCGCCGATGTGGATGGGGCCGGTCGGGTTGGCCGAGACGAACTCGAGGTTGATCCTGCGGCCGGCAAGGGTGGTGTTCGTTCCGTAGGCGGTGCCCGCCTCGACGATGGTGCGGGCGAGTTCGCCGGCGGCTCCGGCGTCGAGGGTGATGTTGAGGAAGCCCGGTCCGGCGATGTCCACCGAGGCGACGCCGTCGATCGCCTCGAGGCGGTTCTTGAGGATCCCGGCGAACTCGCGGGGATTCATGCCGGCCTTCTTGGACAGCTGAAGGGCGATGTTCGTGGCCCAGTCCCCGTGCTCGCGGTTCTTCGGCCGCTCGACGCGCACTTCCGCCGGGAGCTCGATGTCGAACTCCCCGTCGGCGACGGCGGTCTTCAGGCAGGCGGAAATAGCGGAGGAGAGTTCTTCAGGAGTCACCCGTCCAGCATAACGGCGCACGCCGCGGCTGCCGTTTTGTGTGACGGGTGGGACAGCCGGGGCACGGAAGGGGTCCCGGACGCCATCCGGGCCTCCGCCGGGAACGAATACAGGGCAGCCGGGTTGTTCCTGCCGGGTTGTTCCTGCCGGGCTGCTGCACAATTGTTGAGTCACCAGTGTCCGCCCGGCGCAAGCAGCCGGGCGATTCCCGGGCCCTACCGTCAAGGAGATAACCGCCGTGAAAGACCTCGAAGCCGGATCCGCCGACACCCGCACCCGCAGCATCACCGGGAAGCGCGTGCTCCACGCACTGGCGGCGGCGTCGCTCCTGGGTGTCGCGGGCTGCGCCGGAACGGCCCCATCGCCGGGCTCGGAACCCGCAGGGGAGGGCGCGAGCAGCGCCCCGGCCGAGGCACCGGCCAGCAGCGCGGCACCCGAGGCCCCGGCCAGCGCCGGGCCGACCGAAGCGGGCCCCGCCGCGTCCGACCAGACATACGAGGACGGCGAGTTCACGCAGGTCGGCTCCTACGTCTCCCCCGGCGGCACCGAGGAGATCGGGGTGACCCTGACCCTCGAGAAGGACGTCGTGACGGCGGTGACCACCGAGCCGATGCCGTCCAACCCCACAGCCAAGCTGTACCAGGAGCGCTTCAGCGGCGGCATCCAGGAGGAGATTGTCGGCAAGAAGCTCGACGAGCTGAAGGTGGACAAGGTGGCCGGGTCCTCCCTGACCAGCGGTGGCTTCGCCGAGGCGACGGACCTCATCAAGAGCGAAGCTCAGCTCTAGTCGATGGCGGTCGGGGGCAGCTTCATCTTCGAGGCCATCGGGACCCGCTGGCAGATCGACACCGCCGCTCCGTTGGAGCCCGGGGTCCGTACCGCCATCGCCGGCCTCATTGAGGACTACGACGCCCTGTATTCGCGCTTCCGCCCCGACTCCGCGGCGGCCGCCCTCGCCCACGGCGGCGGGCGGCTCGAGCTTCCCGCACACGGCGCCTCCCTGGGCCGGCTGTACCGGAGGCTGTACCGGCTCACGGACGGCTCGATGTCTCCGCTGGTCGGGTCCGTCCTTGAGCACCAGGGCTACGACGCTCACTACAGCTTCACGCCCAAGGGGCCACCCGCCCCGGCCCGGGCCTGGGATGCGGCGCTCGACTGGGAGGGCACGGTCGTCACGGCCTCCGGGCCGGTCACCCTCGACGTCGGCGCCGCCGGAAAGGGCCAGCTCGTCGACCTCGTGGGCGGTCTGCTCGCCGACGCGGGGCAGACCGAATTCCTCGTCGACGCCAGCGGCGATATGCTCCACTCGGGCACCACGGCCCTCACCGTGGGGCTCGAACACCCCTATGATCCGACGCGCGCAATCGGCACCGTGCAGCTTCACGGCCGGGCGCTGTGCGCCTCCGCCTCGAACCGCAGGGCCTGGGGCGATGGCCTCCACCACGTGGTCGACGCCCGCACCGGCACCAGCGTCTCGACAGTGGTGGCGACCTGGGTCCTCGCGGCGGACACCATGACCGCCGACGCCCTGGCCACGGCGTTGTTCTTCGCCGAGCCCGAAGTGCTGGGCGAGGAGTTTGCCTTCGACTTCGTGCAGGTGTTCTCCGACGGGCACTCCCGCTTTTCCCCGACCCTGAACGGAGCACTGTTCACCCCATGAGCGGTATCGACCAGCTGCTGGGCCGGATCTCGATGTACCGGCTGACCCTTTCCCTCCTGATCCTGCTCACCGCGGTCTCGCTGGGGTTCTCGGCCGCGGGCCTGCTCGCCTTCCGCCCCTCGGAGCTCACCGCCACCCTTGCCACCGCCCTGGTCTCCACCTGGGGCGGCACCCGGATCATGGCGATGATCCTGCGGATGCGGCCGCACAATGAGTCGGCGCTGATCACCGGCTTCATCCTGTTCTTCATCATGTTTCCCACCCTGGACGGGCCCGGGCTCGGCGGCATCGCCGCCGCCGGGCTCGCCGCGGCGGCCTCGAAGTTCCTCCTCGCGGTGCGTGGCCGCCACATTTTCAACCCGGCGGCCGCCGGCGCCGTCGTCGCGACGCTGCTTGGACTCTCAGCCGCCGGCTGGTGGGTGGCCAACCCGTACCTGCTCCCCTTCGTCCTGTTCGGTACCCTCGTGCTGCTGTACCGGACGCGCAAGCTCGTCATGGGCGCCGTCTTTGTGGCGCTGAGCACCGGCATCCTCGTCGCGGGCCTGGCCTCGGGCGGGCTTGCGCCGCTGGCCGCGGGCCAGCTGGTCCTGGTGTCCTACCCGGTGCTCTTCCTCATCGGGTTCATGCTGACCGAACCGCTCACCCTGCCGCCGCTGCGCTGGCAGCAGTTCGTCACCGCCGCCGTCGTCGCCGTCGTCTTCGCCGCCCAGCCCTCGCTCGGCCCGGTGTTCCTCGGACCGGAGTTCGCGCTCGTCATCGGCAACGCCGTCGCTTTCCTGATGGGCCAGCGGCGCAGCGTCCGGCTGAGGTTCACCGCCCGCCGGGACCTCACCCCGACGAGTTCGGAGCTGGTGTTTGCTCCGTCCCATCCGGTGCGGTTCGAGGCGGGCCAGTACATGGAGCTGAACCTGCCGCACGAACGCACCGACGGGCGCGGGTCCCGGCGGGTCTTCAGTATCACCTCCGCCCCGCAGGACCGGGACACCCTCAGCTTCGGGCTGCGCGTGAGCGAACCGGGAAGCAGCTTCAAGAAGGCGCTGCTGGGCCTGAAGTCCGGCGCCGTGGTGACGGGCACCCTGGTCGGCGGGGACTTCCGGCTGCCGAAGGACCCGTCAGTTCCGCTGCTGCTCGCGGCCGGCGGGATCGGCATCACCCCGTTCATCAGCCAGCTCCGCGACGTGGCCCGGCGCGGCCAGGACCGCGACGCCGTGCTGGTGTACGCGGTGCGGTCCACTGAGGAGATTGCCTACCGGGAGGAGCTCGCGGAGCTCGGCACGCCCGTCGTCCTCTTCGCCCCGCACGACCCGGCTGACGACGGCGTTCACCTGCCCCCGCGCTGGCGCTACGCCGGGGCGGGCTACCCGAGCGCGGACCAGCTGTCCGCCGAGGTGCCCGATCTGCCCTCCCGGCGGGTCTACGTCTCAGGCTCGCCGCTGATCATTTCGCACCTTCGCGCCGCCGTGCGGAAGGCCGGCGGAGGCAGGGTCACCACCGACGCGTTCCTCGGCTACTAGCTGTAGCTGGCCATGACGTTGGCCGGGGAACCGCGCGTTTCCACTCCGCCGAGTGCACCTGCTAAGCTCATTAAGTCCCTTACGGAGACGGAGAAAAACCGTCCCATGCCTTCGTAGCTCAGGGGATAGAGCGTCTGCCTCCGGAGCAGAAGGTCGTAGGTTCGAATCCTATCGAGGGCACCACCGGCCGGGTGGAACAACCGGCATCCCGGCGCCGCCGTCCTTCGGGACGGCGGCGCTTTGCTTTGCCTCCGGTGCGCGCCCTTACCCCTTCGCGGGACCGTCCCGGTACAGGTCGCGCAGCAGGGCGACCTCCGCGAGGTGGTGGATCATCTCCCGGTTGATGTGGAGCACCAGGGCCGACATCGGGTACTCGGCGAACGGGCCCTCGGCGGGGCCGACCGGGCGGGCGAGTTGCTCCCCGCTCAGGACCGACACGGCACGGGTCCACTGCCCGTAGAGCCCGTCGAGGCGCGCCAGGGCGGCGCCGGCCGTCTCCGGGTATTCGAAGCCGCGGTAGGTGATCGGTTCGCCGCCGAAATGCGAGCCGACCCGCTCCCCCAG
The DNA here is from genome assembly GCF_009828605.1 of Arthrobacter zhaoguopingii. Taxonomy (NCBI): domain Bacteria; kingdom Bacillati; phylum Actinomycetota; class Actinomycetes; order Micrococcales; family Micrococcaceae; genus Arthrobacter; species Arthrobacter zhaoguopingii. The sequence goes on from NZ_WIAE01000007.1 coordinate 210,748, forward strand.
CACACCCACGATCAGGTGGCACAGCCGCCAGGCGATGGTGGTGAACGGGGCGGGATCGGGCTCCGGAATGGCGAACTCGAGGACGAACCGCCCCGTTCCGGCCGCGACCGGCGCGCGTGCCTCCTCCCGCGGACGTAGGCTCCAGCAGCCGGGCACCGGTTCCCAGAAGTATTCGGCGTCGGTCAGCCCCTCGAGCCGGGGCCGTGCCTGGTGCTCCCAGTGCCAGGAGAGCTGTTCGGCGAGTTCTCCAGCGGTGCTCATTCGGCCTGCGCCTCCATCAGCTGGTAGATCCCGCGCACATCGCGCTTACCCCAGAACAGCAGCCAGCTTCCGAGGGTCTCCTGGTCCATGACGTCGAGCGTTCGGAAGATTTCGGCGGCGAACTCCACGGGCGCCCAGGACCCCGCGGTAACGACCCGGCGATCGCTCACGGTGAGCTCCTCCCGGTACAGGGCGGACCCCGAGTAGCCCTCGTGGGCTGCGAGGGAGTCGGCGCTGTTCCCGGTGTGCGCGACATCGTTGAGCAGCCCCGCACCGGCCAGCGCGTCGACGGCGCCGCAGATGGCCGCTACGGGGGCGCCCCGGTCCTTCAGCTGGGACGCGAGGTCAAGCACCTCCACATTGGCGGCGGAGTCCCAGCTCGTCCCGCCGGGCAGGATCAGCGCGTCGATCTGCTCGCCGGCGGTGTCGGCGAGCGCCGTGTCCGGAACCACCGTCATGCCGCCCATGGTGCGGATCGGGCCGCCGCCGGCCGAGGCGGTGGAGAGGAACACCTGCCGCTCCGGGCGCAGGAACTGACCGCCGGAGAGTTCGGCGGACGCATAGCCGACCTCCCAGTCGGCCATCCCCTCGGGAAGGTACAGCAGAACATTCAATGGCGTGCCCATGGCGTCTCCTGAGATCGTGGGCCTGCGGCGCAGGCCACCGGTTGAATTCTCCCCCCAGCCTAGGAATCGATGAGGACAGGTTTTGTCCTCGGTCCGAGGTAGTTTGGGTTCATGCTGGAAACCTCGGCCCGCCTCCTCCACCTGCTCTCCCTCCTGCAGATGCGCAGGGAGTGGACGGGCCCCGCCCTTGCCCAGCGCATGGAGGTGACCGAGCGGACGGTGCGCCGGGACATCGGCAAGCTGCGCACTTTGGGCTACCCCATTTCGGCGTCCCCCGGCATCGCCGGCGGCTACCAGCTCGGTGCCGGGGCGCAGCTTCCGCCGCTGCTGCTCGATGACGACGAGGCCCTCGCCGTGGCAATCGGCCTGACCGCCGTCACCGCCAGCCCCGTGGCCGGCGTCGGGGAAGCCTCGGTGCGGGCGCTCACCAAACTGGAGCAGGTGCTGCCCGCGCGGCTGCGGCCCCGGTTCTCGGGGCTGCGGTCGGCGGTGACCCGCATGGCCGCGCCCAGCACCCCGGTCGATCCTGCGGTCCTGACAGCACTGTCGGCCGCAATCACCGAGCGCCGTATCGTGGCCTTCCGCTATGAGCGGCACGACGGCGAGTCCTCCCGCCGCCTCGTCGAACCGTACCGGCTCGTGGACACCGGGCGGCGCTGGTACCTGGTGGCGTGGGACACCGTCCGGGAGGACTGGCGCACGTTCCGGGTGGACCGCTGCCGGAGCATCCCCTCCCCCCGCGCGCGGTTCACGGCCCGGCCGCTGCCCGCGGCGGACCTGGCCCGGTACGTGCAGAAGTCCATCACCCGCTCCCCCTACAGCTACGACGCCGTCATCCGCCTCTCGGCGGGGATCCGGGAGATCGAACAGCGGATTCCCGCGGAGATCGCCGAGCTGACCAGCGACGGCCCCGACGCTACGATCCTGCGGGCGGGCTTTGATTCGCTCGACTACCCGCTGATGCAGCTGGCCTCCCTCGACGTTGAGTTCGAGATTCTGGAGCCCGAGGCCATGAGGGAGCGGGCCGCCGAGCTCGCGGGGCGCCTGCGGCGGGCCGCCGGCCGGGCCGGAACCGGGTACGCCCGCTGACGCGCTCAGCGGGCAGGTGCGCCGAGGGGATCCCGGACGGCGGGCACGCTCCCCTCCCGGCTGCTCCCTGCCGCCCGGCCCACCAGGCGCCGGAGCACTAGACTGGAAGCAACTATGGCACTGACAATCTCCTACCCCGCGGATCTTCCCGTCTCGGCCCGCCGCTCGGACATCATGGCGGCCATCGCGGCGAACCAGGTCACCATCATCGCGGGCGAGACCGGCTCGGGTAAGACCACCCAGATCCCCAAGATGTGCCTGGAGCTCGGCCTGGCCGACTCCGGGCTGATCGGCCACACCCAGCCCCGCCGCCTCGCGGCGCGCACCGTGGCCGAACGCATCGCCGAGGAACTCGACGTCAAGCTCGGCGAGGAGGTCGGCTTCCAGGTCCGGTTCACCGGCCAGGTGGGCCGCAGCACCAAAATCAAGATCATGACCGACGGCATCCTGCTGGCGGAGATCCAGCACGACCGCATGCTGCGGAAATACAGCACGATCATCATCGACGAGGCCCACGAACGCAGCCTCAACATCGACTTCATCCTCGGCTATCTGAAGCGCATCCTGCCCCAGCGGCCGGACCTGAAGGTCATCATCACCTCCGCGACCATCGATCCGGAACGCTTCGCCCGGCACTTCGCCGCCGACGCCGCCGTCACGGACACCGCGCCGGCGCCGATCATCGAGGTCTCCGGGCGCACCTTCCCGGTGGAAATCCGGTACCGGCCGCTGGATCAGCCCGCCGGCGACAACGACTCCGATGACGACCTCGAGGAGGCACGCGACCCGGTCGACGCGGTGTGCGACGCCGTCGACGAACTCTCCCGCGAGGCCCCCGGGGACATCCTCGTCTTCTTCTCCGGCGAGCGCGAGATCCGCGACGCGGCCGACGCCCTACGGGCCAGGATCCAGAACACCCAGCGCCTGCGCGGCACCGAAGTGCTGCCCCTGTTCGCCCGCCTGTCCCTGCAGGAGCAGCACCGCGTGTTCAGCGCCGGCGGCTCCAACCGGCGCATCGTGCTGGCCACGAACGTCGCTGAAACCTCCCTGACCGTTCCGGGCATCAAGTACGTGATCGACACCGGCACGGCCCGCATCTCCCGGTACTCCCACCGCACCAAGGTGCAGCGGCTGCCGATCGAACGCGTCTCGCAGGCCTCGGCGAACCAGCGCTCCGGGCGTTCGGGCCGCGTCTCCGACGGCATCGCGATCCGCCTCTACTCCGAGGAGGACTTCGAGTCCCGGCGCCCGTTCACCGAGCCCGAGATCCTGAGAACCAGCCTGGCCGCGGTGATCCTGCAGATGACCGCCATGGGCGTCACGAAGAGCCCGCGCGACATCGCCGAGTTCCCCTTCGTCGAGCCGCCCGACGCAAAGGCCATCACCGACGGCGTGGCCCTGCTGCGCGAGCTCGGTGCCCTGAACGACGACGGCGGGCTCTCCGGCGTCGGCCGCAAGCTCGCCCAGCTGCCGGTCGATCCACGGCTCGGCCGCATGATCGTCGAGGCGGCCGGCCGGGGCTGCGCCAAGGAGGTCATGATCCTCGCTGCGGCCCTGACCATCCAGGACCCCCGCGAACGGCCGTCCGCCGACCAGCCGGCCAAGCAGCAGAGCGCCGCCGAAAAGCACAAGCGCTTCCTCGACGAGCACTCGGACTTCACCGGGTACCTCAACCTGTGGCGCTACCTCGAAGAGCAGCAGAAGGAACTGTCCTCGACCCAGTTCCGCAGGCTGTGCCGCAATGAATTCATCAACTACCTTCGGGTCCGGGAGTGGCAGGACCTCTTCGCCCAGCTGCGCCAGCTCGCCAAGCCGCTGGGCATCACCCTCGCCCCGGGGGCTATCGACCCGGTGGGCAACAGCGACGCCATCCACATCAGCCTGCTCTCTGGCCTGCTGAGCCACATCGGGCTCTACGACCAGCGCAAGCGGGAGTACGCCGGTGCCCGCGGGACCCGCTTCGCGGTCTTCCCCGGCTCGGCCCTGTTCAAGAAGTCCCCCGACTGGGTGATGGCCGCCGAGCTCGTCGAAACCTCCCGGCTGTGGGCCCGGGTCGCCGCCCGGTTCGATCCGCTGTGGGCCGAGCAGGTGGCTCCCCACCTGGTGAAGCGCAGCTACAGCGAACCGCACTGGTCAAGCCGGCAGGGCTCGGTTATGGCGTACGAGAAGGTCACCCTCTACGGGGTGCCCATCGTGCCGCAGCGGCGCATCAACTACGGCCGTGTGGACCGCGAGGTGGCGCGCGAACTGTTCATCCGGCATGCCCTGGTGGAGGGCGACTGGAAGACCCACCACAAGTTCTTCTCCCGCAATCAGGCCCGGCTGGCGGAGATCGAGGAGCTCGAGAACCGGCTGCGCCGCCGGGACCTGAGGGTCGACGACGAGACACTCTTCGACTTCTACAACGCCCGGGTGGGCCGGGAGGTCGTCTCCGAACGGCACTTCGACTCGTGGTGGAAGCAGGCACGCCAGGCGGACCCGGACCTGCTCGACTTCGATCCGGAGGACCTGCTCGCCGAGGACGCCGACGCGTTCGACGATTCGGCCTTCCCCACCACCTGGCACCAGGGCGGCTTCGAGCTGCCCCTAAGCTACGAATTCTCCCCCGGCGCCCCCGGCGCGGCCGACGGCGTCACGGTGCGGATCCCCGTGCTGTTCCTCAACCAGCTCGAGTCCGGTCCGTTCCGCTGGCAGATCCCGGGCCTGCGGGTGGAGCTCGTCACGGCGCTCATCAAGTCCCTGCCCAAGGGCATCCGCAAGAACTTCATCCCGGCGCCGGACGTGGCCCGGTCCGCCGTCGCCGCGCTCGAGGCGGACTTCGATCCGGCGGTGGACGACCTCGAGGCCTCCCTCGAACTGGTCCTGCGCCGCCTGAAGGGGCACATCATCCCGCCCGGATCGTGGAACTGGTCGGTGCTGCCCCCGCACCTGTCGATGACCTTCACCGTCGTCGACGCCAAGGGGAAGGTCCTCGACGAGGGCCAGGACCTGAACGCCCTCAAGGCCTCCCTGGCGCCCGCCGTCAGCCGGGCCATCGCCGCGTCCCTCGGAGCGACCCCGTCAAGCACCCGTCCGGAGGGCTCGGGCACGGCCAAGGGCCCCCGCGGCGGCCGGGCCCCGGCGGCCGACGGTGGAACCACCGCAGCACCGCAGCCCGCGGCCGCCGACGCGCGCGCCACGCCGTCGGCCGGGGGCACGCCGGGACTTGCGGAAGTGACAGGGGCGACGGCGTGGACCTTCGGGACGGTGCCGCGCGAGGTCTCCCGCACAGTGGCCGGGCACCTCGTGACCGGCTATCCCGCCCTCGTCGACGAAACCACCTCGGTGGGCCTGCGGGTCTTCCCCAGCCCGGCCGAGCAGGCCGGGGCGATGCGCGCCGGCGTCATCCGGCTGCTGTCCCTGCGCGCGCCCAGCCCGGCCAAGTACGTCCTTGAGCACCTGAGCAACACCGAGAAGCTCACCTTCAGCCAGAACCCCCACGGCAGCGTTGCCGCGCTCATCTCGGACTGCTCGCTGGCCGCCATCGACAAGCTGGTCCCCGAGCAGCTGCCCTGGACACAGAAGGAATTCGACGCGCTCTACGAGCTCGTGCGGGCGGAGCTGATCGACACGGTGTTCACCGTGACGGCCACCGTTGAGAAGATCCTCTCAAGCCACCGCAGGATCTCCAAACAGCTCAAAGGCACCACGAGCCTGGCGATGATCACCGCGCTCAACGACATCCGGAGCCAGCTCGAACACCTCGTCTACCCGGGGTTCGTGGCGAAGACCGGCTACGCCCAGCTCAGCCACCTCCCCCGCTACCTCCGCGGCATTGAGATGCGCCTCGAGAAGCTCACGTCGAACGTCGCCCGCGACAATGCGGGCACCGCCGTCGTGCAGCGCCTCGAGGACGAATACGACGACGCCGTGGCGGCGCTGGCGGCCGGCGCGCGGAAGACTGCGCCTGACCTGCAGCGGGTGCGCTGGATGCTTGAGGAGCTGCGGATCAGCCTGTTCGCCCAGGAGCTGGGCACCGCCTACAGCGTCTCCGAAAAGCGCATCCGGGCCGCCCTGGGCGAGGCACTCGCCGCCTGAGGGTGCCCGGGTCCGACATCTTGTAACGGGTTCAGCCGAGGTCCTCAGAGTTCAGCAGCCGGCGGCGGGCGCTGAGCAGGTCCAGTTCGGGGCGGGCCGCGACGAAACGCTCGACGGCGTCGAGCACCTCGACGGCGTGCCGCCGGTCGGCCGCCACGACGGAGGCGCCGATGCCGGCGCGGCGGTGCAGGTCGAGGCCTTCGACCTCCGCGGCGGCGACGTCGAACCTGCGCCGGAGGTCGGCCACCAGCGGGCGGACCACGGAGCGTTTGCCCTTGAGCGAATGGACATCGCCGAGCAGCAGGTCGAATTCGATGGTGCCGATCCACATGTCGGCTCCTTCCACCGGCGGTGCGGGACGAGGCGCCGGCTCAGGCCGAGGGGACGGCGGTGGAGCCGGCCGCGCGCAGCGCCTGGCGGAGGGAGTCAGCGGCGGCGTCGAGGGCGGCCGGGTCGGGGTTCCGGTCAACGTCGTGGACGTCGAAGTCCTCGGGGCCCTGCGCCGGCCAAACGTGCACGTGGAGGTGGGGCACCTCGAAGCCTTCGAGCAGCACCCCCACCCGCTTGGCGCCGAACGCCTGCTCCTGGGCCCTGCCGATGGCCTGGGCCACGGCCATCACCCGGGTGAGCGTCTCCGGGTCGGCCTCGAGCCAGTGCGGAACCTCCCGGCGCGGCACCACGAGGGTGTGCCCGGGGGTGATCGGGGCAGCGGTGAGGAACGCGACGACATCGTCGTCGGCCCAGACGAAGCGTCCGGGAATCTCGCCGCGGATGATCCGGGTAAAGACAGTGGTCACAGGCCCTCCTTCGCCAGGGGCGCGCCCCGCTCCCCTGGCAGGGATGGTTCCCCGCAGCGGCGGGGGCGAGGGACGTCCGGGGTTCATGCCTCGACGCTACCTGCTGGGCACCGTCCCTGCCAGCCGGGGCGGAGACGGTGCCCGTCCCGGCCCCGGCCTGCAGCTCAGGCTCCCGTGGCCACCGGAAGGTCGGGCCGGGAGGACCACTGGGACCAGGAGCCCGGGTACAGGGCGGCAGGGATGCCGGCGATCTCCAGGGCGGCGATCTCGTGGGCGGCCGTGATGCCGGAGCCGCAGTAGACGGCGACGCTGCCGGCTCCCGCTACTCCGAGGCGGGCGAACCGCTCCCGCAGTTCCGCCGGCGGCCGGAAGGTCTTATCGGCCCGAAGGTTGTCCGTCGTGGGTGCGCTGCGCGCCCCGGGGATGTGCCCGGCCTTCGGGTCGACCGGCTCGTACTCGCCGCTGAAGCGTTCCGGGGCCCGCGCGTCGAGCAGCAGCAGGTCCTCCCCGCCGCGGCGCACGCCGTCGAGGTCGATCACGGGCATCCCGCCCCGGCCCAGTTCGACCGAGCCCAGACAGTGCTGTTCCTCCCCGCCCTCGAGTTCGTACCCTGCGGCGCGCCAGGCGGTCAGCCCGCCGTCGAGGAGGTGGACCGAGCGCAGCCCGGCATCCCGCAGCAGCCACCACAGGCGTGCGGCGGCAAGGTTGCCCGAGTCGTCGTAGGCGACGACGACGTCGTCGGGCCGGTTGATGCCCCACTGCCGGGCCGTCTCCTGGAACGCGTCCGGGTCCGGGAGCGGGTGCCGTCCAAGGGCCGGAACCGGGCGGGAGCACAGCTGCTCCTCCAGGTCCACGTACATGGCCCCTGGGATGTGCGATGAGCGGTAATGCCCATGGCCGTGGGGATCACCCAGCGACCACCGGACATCGAGCAGCACTGTCTGCAGCCCGGAGGTCATCCGGTCCCGCAGCGTCTGCACGTCCATCAGAGTCTTCATCAAGATCTCCTTAGATAATTGAGCCGGCACCGGGCCGGTCCTGATGCACGCCAGTCCACCACAGGCACCGGGCCGACACCAGTAGCGCTTGTAGGCTGATCCAATGATCACCTACAGCGCCTCCGCCGGCCGCGCCTGGACCGCAGACGCTGTCCAAAGGATCGAGGCCGAAAACCGCCGGTCCGCCGACACGCACCTCTTCGCCGTGCCCCTCCCGCCCGGATGGCAGGTCTCGGTCTACCTGAAGGACGAATCGACGCACCGCACGGGAAGCCTGAAGCACCGGCTGGCCCGTTCCCTGTTTCTCTTCGGGCTGGTGAACGGCTGGATCACCGAGGGCACGACCATCGTTGAGGCCTCCAGCGGGTCGACCGCTGTCTCCGAGGCCTACTTCGCCCAGCTTCTCGGCCTGCCGTTCATCGCGGTGATGCCGCGCACCACGAGTTCCCAGAAGATCGCCCTGATCCAGCAGTACGGCGGGACCTGCTCCTTCGTCGACGACGCCGGCCAGGTCTACGCCGAGGCCGAGCGGATCGCCCGCGAAACCGGGGGCCACTACCTGGACCAGTTCACCTACGCCGAGCGCGCCACGGACTGGCGGGGAAACAACAACATCGCCGAGTCGATCTTCGGCCAGCTGGCCCTCGAGGAGCACCCGGTCCCCGAATGGATCGTCGTCGGCGCCGGCACGGGCGGCACCTCGGCGACCATCGGCAGGTACCTGCGCTACAACTGCCACTCGACCCGGCTTGCCGTCGTTGACCCCGAAAACTCGGCGTTCTTTCCCGCCTGGGCGGACCCGTCGGGGCCGGCAACCGGCCGGGCGTCGCGGATCGAGGGCATCGGACGGCCGCGGCAGGAGCCGAGCTTCGTTCCCGGGGTCATCGACGCAATGATCCAGGTGCCCGATTCGGCCTCCGTGGCGGCCGCGCGGCACCTCAAGCGCCTCACCGGGCTGCACGCCGGACCGTCGACGGGAACGAACCTGTGGGGGGTGTGGCAGCTCGCGGCGGCCATGCGGGCCGAGGGGCGGGCCGGGAGCATCGTGTCCCTGATGTGCGATTCCGGAGATCGATATGCCGGATCCTACGAGGACGACGCCTGGCTTAGGGGCCGGGGGCTGGACCCGGAACCGTTCGAGGCGGTCCTGGAGGAGTTTTTCGCCACCGGCCGTTGGCCCGAGTGAGGGCCGCGGAGGCCGCGGGAGCCCACGGTGGGCACCGGGCCCCGTCCTAGGGGCGCCATTCCCTGCGGTAACCGGGGTGCCCGGCATACGGCAGGGCCAGCAGCCGCATAAAGACGACGGCGTCGTCCCGGCCGTCCGGCTGGTTCCTGGACCAGTCGATGCTTGAGTAGTGGGCCACCATCCGGCGCTTGGCCTCGCATTCGGCGAGCGCCCGGTCTAGCACTGCGACCGACTGCTGGTGCCACCAGGAGTGGACGTTCTCTTCGTCCTCCTCGATGCGCGCCAGGAGGAACTCGATGAGGTCGCTCATGCCTCCGACCCTACAGACCCTCCGCCCGTGCGTCTCCCCGAACCGGTGCGGTAACGGTCGTACAACGGTCCGCCGAAGATTGCATTACCTTCCCATCCGGAGCCCGCCCGAGTGCGAATTAGCGGTGGAAACCACAAGTTCCCATTCCGCACACCTTCAGGAGAAGACTCATGACAACATCACAGCACTCGCGCACAAACTCAAGGACAGCCGTCCAGAAGGCGTCCCTGGCCGTCGGCGCCGTCTTCCTTCTCGTCGGGCTCCTCGGATTCGTTCCGGGCATCACCTCGCAGTACGACCAGCTCGCCTTCGCCGGACACCACTCCGGCGCGCTGCTGTTGGGCCTTTTCCAGGTTTCCGTGCTGCACAACGTCGTCCACCTGCTGTTCGGCGTTGCGGGGATTCTGCTCGCCCGCAGCGCGTCGGGTGCCCGGTCCTACCTGCTCGTCGGGGGCATCATCTACCTTGTGCTCTGGATCTACGGCCTCGTGATCGACCAGGAGTCGGCGGGCAACTTCGTACCGCTGAATGCGGCCGATAACTGGCTGCACCTGCTCCTCGGCGTCGGCATGATCGCCCTTGCCCTGGTGCTGGGCAAGAAGCACACCGCCCGCGTCTGAGGAAACCCGCAGCGGCCGGGGACCGGGGTCTGCATCCGGTACCCGGCCGCTGTGCGTTAACCGCCCGCCCGGCCCCGGACTGCCGGCCCGGGGCCCTGCGGACTTTTGGCCCTGCCACAACCGCCCGTCCGGGTGGATCATGGGGAGCACGGCAGCGTCCGGAATCTCGGATGTGCCGCGAATCCGATGCTGGATGAGGAGGCGCGATGAACCGCCACGAACCAGGCGACCCGCAGCCGGGGCCGACCGGAACCACCACGGTGTTCATCCTCGACGACCACGAGCTGGTGCGGCGCGGCCTGCGCGACCTGCTCGAGGGCGAGGGATTCGCCGTCCTGGGTGAGTCAGGGTCCGCCGAAGAGGCCGCCCGTCGGATCCCCGCCCTGAACCCCGACGTCGCCATCCTCGACGCCCGGCTGCCCGACGGCACCGGAATCGAAGTGTGCCGCAACGTCCGCTCCGTGGACGAAAGCCTCCGCTGCGTCATCCTCACCAGTTACGACGACGAGCAGGCCCTGCGCGGTGCGGTCCTGGCCGGTGCCGCTGGGTACATCCTCAAGGAGGTCCTGGGTACGGACCTGGTGCATAAGGTGCGCCGGGCCGCCCGCGGCGAATCGCTGTTCAACCCTGAGGTCAAGGAAAAGATCTCCGCCGGACTCGCCGAGTCGGGGGGCGAAGACCCCCGGTTCGATGCCCTGACTGCGCAGGAACGCAAGGTGCTCCACTACATCGGCGCGGGGCTGACCAATAAGGAAATCGGCCAAACCATGTTCCTCGCGGAGAAGACCGTGAAGAATTATGTGTCCTCCCTGCTGGCCAAACTCGGGTTCCAGCGCCGGACCCAGGCCGCCGTCTTCATCGCGACCGCGCGCGGCTGGCCCGAAGAGTGACGGCGGCCCGGGGACTGACACGCCGCGAAGGCTGACGACGGGCCGGGCCCGCCGACCCTCCTCCCCCGAGAGCCATGGCGGGCGGGTACGGCAGGGGGCGGACGTGCCTTGACTAACGCCTGCTGCCGGTTCCGGGACCCGGCTCCAGCACCGTGAGCCAGCAGGGGGCGCCCGCCGGATCGACGGTGGCCGGCAGGCGCCGTTCGGCGGCACTTAGATGGAGTGCCTTCAGCGCATCGGCCTGCGCCTGGGCCCCCGTGAGGTCGACTGTGATGGGCATTCCCGGCTGCAGGCCGTTGGTGCGCCGGGCGATGCAGTAGAGCGCATACAGGTTGGCCGGGGTCAGAACACCCCGGACGCAGATGCGCGCCGACGCGAGTTCCGGATCCAGACGTACAAGGATCCTCAGCTTGCGCGCCCCGATGCTCGATGGGTGGTTTTCCATCGCCCGCCGCCGGGCCTGTACTGCCGGGCTCCCCTCATGGGCGGGCCGGGCGTACCCGTCATCCCGGCCGATCCGTCCTCCGGGCGGGGTCGTTTGTGCCATTGCAGTCCTCTTCCGGTTCGTGCGTGCGCAACGATCCTTTCTAAGGTTCGTCTGCGCACCGCCCGGAACTACAGGGGCGAAAGGCCCTATTTCGCCTCGACCGGCCCGCTTCCGCTCCACGGCGAAGGCCTGCGGAGCGGGCGGGTCAGGTCAGATCGGCGACCAGGGCCATCGACGCGCAGTCCCGGAGCCCGTTGATTCCGTCGACCGTCGTCTCCTTGTCTTCGTAAGGTTCACTGGTGATGAGGGTCGCCCCGTCTTCACCGGTGAGCCGGAAGCGGAACTGTTCCTGGTCGTCGCGGAAGATTTCGAATCTGCCTGCCATCACGCCCCCTTGCGTCGCAGCTGCCGTTGTCCCCCGAGGCTAACCGCGGCCCGCACCGGAAGGAAGGCCCGCTCCGCGCGGAATTCCTGCTTGACCGGCAGGGGCCGTCCTGTCCGGGGCCGCCTACACCTCGGTGGTCTGGCCGGGCGACAGGTGCTCATAGCGCGATCCGGCGGACCCCCCGAACCGGGCGAGAAGGGACTCGACCAGGCCGATCCCGCCGTCGGTGAGCAGTGAGTCGTGGATGGGGTAGGCCTTGGCCGCACGGACGGAGGCGATGAAGTCGATCACCTCGGCGGTCTTTGACCACGGCGCGTGGACCGGGACCAGCAGGGTTCGAACCTCGGTGGCGTCGGGCACGATGAAGGAATCCCCCGGGTGGTACACGTTGTCGTTGATGAGGTAGCCGACGTTCGCGATCATGGGCACGTGCGGATGGATCAGCGCATGCTGGCCGCCGAAGGTCCGGACGTCGAATCCCCCCGCCGTGAACTGGATGGCCGGCTCGCTGACGTGCACCCGGTCCGCAGCGCCGGCTCCCAGCCGGGCTCTCAGGGCGGCTGCCGCCGCTGCCGGGGCCCACAGCTGCAGACCCGGGTCGGCGGACATTCCCTCCGCGACCCGCTCGACGTCGAGGTGGTCGGGGTGTTCGTGGGTGATGAGCACCGCCGATGCTCCCCGGAGGGCCTCCTCGACCTCGGAGAAGCTGCCCGGATCGATCACGAGAGCCGCCCCGTCCTGTTCGAGCCGGACGCAGGCGTGGGTGTACTTTGTGAGCTTCATAGCGCACAGGATACCTCCAGCCCCTGCTGATAATCTTGATGCTGGTTCCTCCTTCCCTCCGCCGAAAGGGCTCACCATGCGATCCGAAGTGGAGCACCCGCGTAAGGGCTCCGAACAGCGGGTCACCCGTCAGCGGCTGGCCGTCAGCGCCGCCCTTGACGAGCTCGAGGACTTTGTCAGTACCCAGGAACTCCACCGGCTCCTGGGCACCCGGGGAGACTCAGTCTCCCTCCCCACGGTCTACCGGGTCCTTCAGTCAATGGCCGACGACGGCCTGGTGGATGTCCTGCGCCGGGGCGACGGGGAAGTCGTTTACCGCCGGTGCGCCGTCGAGCATCACCACCACCACCTGCTGTGCCGGAACTGCGGGCGCACCGTGGAGGTTGAGGCCCCTGCGGTGGAGCAGTGGGCGGTCCGGACGGCGGCCGCGCACGGATTCACCGAAGCGGCCCACACCGTCGAGATCTTCGGGCTGTGCCCCGAGTGCACCGCGGCGAAGGCGGGGCGCTGACCCTGGACGCCCGGCGCTGGGGGTTCAGGCCGCGGTGCGGACGCGGGCCGGTCTAGCACTGCTTCTCCGGCTGCCCAGGATCCGGCACCCGAGGTAGATCGCGAAGGAAATCGTGGTCACGTAGGGGCTGATCGGGATGCGGCCGCCGAGGGCAAGCAGGATCCCGCCGACCACCGACACACAGGCGAAGGCGATGCTCAGGAGCACCACGAGCAGCGGCGTCGAGGTGACCTTCAGCGCGGCCGCGGCCGGGGTGATCAGCAGCGCCAGCACCAGCAGCGCCCCCACCACCTGAATGGACAGCGCCACCGAAACGCCCAGCAGCACCATGAAGAGGATCGACAGGGCCCGCACCGGCACGCCGCGGGCCTCGGCGAGGTCCGGGTCGGCGCTGGCGAAGGTCAGCGGACGCCAGATCAGGGCAAGTGCGGCCATTACCACGACGGCGCAGCCCGCGAGCAGGTTCAGCTGAACATTGTCCACGGAGACGATCTGCCCGGTGAGCAGGCCGAACTTGTTCGCCGCCCGTCCCTCGTACAGAGCGAGGAACAGGATGCCGAGCCCCAGCCCGAAGGGCATGACGACACCGATAATCGAGTTGCGGTCCCGGGCCCGGATCCCCATCACCCCGAGCACCAGGGCCGCGAGCACCGAACCCACCAGCGAGCCCAGGACGACGTTCGCCCCGACCAGGAGCGCGAAGGCGGCCCCTGCGAAGGAGAGCTCGGCGATGCCGTGGACGGCGAAGGCGAGGTCGCGCATCATCACGAAGGTCCCGATCAGCCCGCCGAGCAGGCCCAGCACGGCGCCGGCCCAGATCGAGTTGCGCACGAGCGGCAGCAGCTCGGAATAGTTGTCGAAGTTGAAGACCGCCTCCATGAACGACTGAAAATCCATGATCAGACCTCTCCGGCGGGATGGTGGTGGTGGGCCGTGGTGCCGGGCAGCCCGACCACAATGATCCGCCCTTCGTGGTGAAGCACCTCCACGGGGCTGCCGTAGAGGTCGGAGAGCACCTCGCTGGTCATGACTTCCTCCGGGGCTCCGACCCGGAACCGGCCGCCGGCGAGGTAGAGCACCCGGTCGACGTAGTCGATGATGGGGTTGATCTCGTGGGTGACGAAGACGACGGCGCTGTTCTTCTCGTGGCACTGCCGGTTGATCAGGCCGCTGACCGCCTGCTGGTGGTGGAGGTCGAGTGAGAGCAGGGGCTCGTCACACAGCAGGACGCGAGGCTCGGTGGCCAGCGCCTGGGCCACGCGCAGGCGCTGCTGTTCCCCGCCCGACAGCCTCCCGACAGGGGCGTCGGCGTAGGAGGAGGAGCCGACCTCGGCGAGCAGCGCGTCGACCGTGTCCCGGTGACTGCGGCCCCGGAGGCGGACCCCCCAGCGGTGGCCGTCCACGCCCAGGCCCACGAGGTCCCGCGCCCGCAGTGGCGTGTCCGTCGCGAACGGGCGCTGCTGGGGGATGTAGCCGATGCCGCGGTTGCCGCGCTGCAGCGGTCCGCCATTGATGGTGGCGGTGCCGGAGCCGAGGGCCTGCAGCCCCAGGAGCACCTTCAGGAGACTCGTCTTGCCGGAGCCGTTCGGGCCCAGCACGGCGAAGAATTCGCCCGGGTGGATGTCGAGGTCTAGCCCCTCCCACAGCACGCGCTCACCGAAGGAGAGCCCGGCGTTGCGCAGGCTCACAACCGGTGCACGTCCCGGCCCTCCGGGGCCCGCTTCGACACTCACCCTGCGTTCAGCGCCTCAAGGACCGATTCCGCGTTGGCCTCCATCCAGGTCAGGTAGTCTTCACCGTCCGGCAGCGTCTCGGTGAAGTCGACGACGGGCACGCCGGCCTCCTCCGCGGCCGAACGCACGGCCTGCGTCTGCGGTCCTTCGGTCTGGTCGTTGTAGGCGAGGAACTTCACGCTCCCCGAGGCGAGCAGCTTCCGCATCTCATTGAGCACCCCAACCGGTACGTCGTTGCCCTCCTCGACGGCTTCGGTGTACTCGGGCACGGTGGCGTCGGTGAGTCCGGCCGCCTCCAGGAGGTAAACCGGGACGGGCTCCGTGGCCGCGAAGTTGCCCTCACCCCCTGCCGCGAGACGGTCTTCGATCTCCGTGAGGGAGTCCTGGAAACGCTCCGCCCGCTCCTCGTAGCCGGCGGCATTCGCCTCATCGAGGGAACCGAGCCTGTCGCCGATGGCACCGGCGAGGGCCTTCATCGCCTCGGGGCTGTACCAGACGTGCTCGTTGAACGAGCCGTGTCCATGCCCGTCACCCTCCTCGCCTTCGGCGTGCGGCTCGTCGGCATGCCCGTCCTCCGCCGGTGCACCCTCAAGGCCCGAGACGCTGACGGCGGTCACCACCCGGTCGTGGTCGAGGCCTGTCTCGTCGGCGAGGCGGTGCAGGAAGGCGTCGTAACCTCCGCCGTTCTCCACCAGCAGGTCGGCTTTCGAGACCGCAAGCTTGTCCTGGACGGTCGCCTCGTAGGAGTGCGGGTCCTGGCTCAGGCTGTCGACGATCGCCGTGACTTCCACCTGGTCCCCGCCGATCGCTTCGACGATGCTCCCATAGACATTGGTGCCGGTGACCACCTGAAGCGGCTCCGACCCGGTGTCCGCGGCGTTCCCCGCGCCGGCGTTCCCTCCACACGCCGAAGCCGTCAGTGCCAATACGGCGAGTCCTGCCAGTGAAGCCGTGCGGCGCATGGGTGCGCGGGACATACCTGCCTCGATCCACTCTAATGAGAATTGTTTACGTTAGCGGATCAAGTCTAGCCTAGATCACCGCACGCCCGCCCTACGGCAGCCGCCCCTCCTGCAGCGGGTTGCCGCTGTGCTCGGTCATCGCCTCGCCGAGCCGGCGTGCACCCTGGTTCTGGGTGGCGTCCCGGATCTCCCCTACGAGCTGTTCGATCACGTCCTCAAGGAAGAGGACACCCATGGTCTCCCCTCCCGGGCCGAGCACCCGCGCCAGGTGGGAGCCGGTTTTCTGCATCACCGCGAGGGCGTCCTCAATCTCGTCAGAGAGACGGAGGTTCGCAAGGGCGCGCACCTTGTTCTCGGTGATCGGCTTCTGGTAGAGCGCCTGCGGAATGGACATGATGTCCTTCAGGTGCAGGTACCCGGTGAGATTCTCCTTCTCATCGACGAGGGCGAACCGCGAAAAACCCGTGCGCCCTACGGCCCGCTCGAACTCTTCCGGCGTGGCATCGGTGCGGAGGGTGACGAGGTCATGCAGGGGCACCATCGTCGTCTCGGCGGTCTGGCCGGAGAACTCGAGGGCGCTGGTGATCAGGCCGGAATCGTCGTCGACGAGGCCGTGCTTGGTGGATTCCTCCACCATCGACTGCACCTCCTCGAGCGTGTACGAGGAGGTGACCTCGTCCTTCGGCTCGACCTTCAGTGCGCGCAGGATCTGGTTCGCCAGCCAGTTCAGCGACGAGATCACCGGATGCACGATTCGGGCGATCATCACCAGCGGCGGTGCAAGGATCAGCGCCGCCCGGTCGGCAGCGGAGACCGAAATGTTCTTGGGCACCATCTCGCCGAAGGTGACGTGGAGGAAGGTCACGATCAGCAGGGCGATGCCGAAGGCGGCGCCGTCGGCCACACCCTCGGGAATCCCCAACGCTTCCAGCGGCACCACGAAGAGGTGGTGGATCGCGGGCTCTGCAACCTGGAGGATGAGCAGCGAACACACCGTGATGCCCAGCTGCGCGCAGGCGAGCATGAGTGAGACGTGCTCCATGGCCCACAGCGTGGTCTGGGCACGCTTGGACCCCGCTTCGGCACGCGGCTCGATCTGGCTCCGCCGCGCGGACATGATGGCGAATTCGGCGCCCACGAAGAACGCGTTGCCGATCAGCAGCACCACCAGCCAGGCAATTCCGGCCCAGTCACTCATCGGAGGCCCCCCTCGCCCAGGGCGTGGGCGCCGGTGCGGGTCGCATTCTCCCCGGTCCGGCCTGGCAGGAAACGGACGCGGTCGATCCGGCGCCCGTCCATCCGCTCCACCTCAAGCGTGCCGCCGGAGACCGGAACGGTGTCCCCCTCGGCGGCGATCCGGCCAAGCTCTGCCATCATGAAGCCTCCAACGGTTTCATAGCCCGCTTCGTCGGGCACGGTGAGCAGGGGAATCTGCTCGGTGACCTCATCGGGGCGAAGCATTCCCGGAAAGTACCAGGTGCCGGAGGCGCTCTGCAGCACCCCGGGCTTGAGCTTGTCGTGCTCGTCCGCGACCTCGCCGACGATCTCCTCGACGAGGTCCTCAAGCGTCGCAACCCCCGCGGTTCCGCCGTACTCATCGAGCACCACGGCCAGCTGCAGGTTCGCGTCGCGCAGCTCGCGCAGCAGCGAGTCGAGGTGGACGGTCTCGGGGACCCGCAGGACGTCGGTCATGATGGTGCCCGCAGGCAGGGACGCCCGGCGGTCGCGCGGCACCGCGACGGCCTTCTTGACGTGGACGACGCCCCGGATGTCGTCGGCCGACTCCCCGATCAGGGGGAACCGGGAGTACCCGGTGCGCCGGGCCGCCTCGACGACGTCGGCGACGGTCTGGTCGGAATCGATGGTTTCCATCCGGATGCGCGGGGTCATGACATCGGCCGCCGTCCGGTCGGAAAAGCTGAAGGTGCGGGCAAGGAAGTTCGCCGTGCCCTGGTCGAGCGTGCCCAGCTGGGCCGACCGGCGCACCAGCGAGGAGAGTTCGGCCGGCGAACGCGCGCCGGAAATCTCCTCCTTGGCCTCGAGCCCGAAGATGTTCAGCACGCGGTTGGAGAACCCGTTGAGCACGAAGATGGCCGGCCGAAGGACCGCCGTGACCATCAGCTGCGGCCGCGCCAGGGCGCGGCCGATTTTGAAGGGCAGGGCAATCGACATGTTCTTGGGCACCAGTTCACCCAGCAGCATCGAGAGCAGGGTGGCCAGGGCGATCGCGATGATCAGCGACGCCGAGGACGCCACGCCCCCGGAAAGCCCGAGCGAGGCCAGCGGGCCCTGCAGCAGGCGCCCGACCGATGGCTCCATGACATAGCCGGTGAGCAGCGTGGTCAGGGTGATGCCGATCTGGCAGCTCGAGAGCTGGGTGGAAAGCGACTTGAGGCAGCGCAGCAGCGGTACGGCCTTCTTGTCGCCCTGCTCGATCGCCCGCTGAACGGAGGTCTGGTCAAGGGCGACGAGGGCGAACTCGACGGCGACGAAGAAGCCGGTGCCGAGGATGAGCAGCAGGCCCGCCGCTAGATAGATCCACTCCATAAACGGTTCACCGCCCGGCCGGGGACGGCAGCAGAAGAAAGGTGATGGGCATTAAGTCGGGGTCTGCCGGCCTCGGACGAAGCCTGGCCGGCGCGGTCACGGTTCCGTGGCGCCTGCTGGTTCGTCGGCCGGCCCCTAGAGGAGCTGTCCATAAGGGCTTCAGTTTACCCCAGGCACCCCGGGCGGGAAACGGAGTCCCACCCGGGGTGGTGCGGTTACCAGCTTTGTGGGAGGGGGCGGCCTTCTTCGTAGCCGGCGGCGGACTGGATGCCGACCAGGGCGCGGTCGGAGAATTCGGCCAGGGTGCGGGCTCCGGCGTAGGTCATGGAGCTGCGCACTCCGGCGGTGATCATGTCCAGCAGGTCCTCCACGCCGGGACGGGCGGGGTCCAGGTACATTTTGGAGGTGGAGATGCCTTCTTCGAAGAGTCCCTTCCGGGCCCGGGCGAAGACGTCCTCGGCCTGGGTGCGGTGCTGCACCGCCCTCGCGGAGGCCATGCCGAAGCTTTCCTTGTAGCGGCGGCCGTCGCTGTCGGTGTGCAGGTCCCCGGGGCTCTCGTAGGTCCCGGCGAACCAGGACCCGATCATGACCTGGCTGGCCCCGGCGGCCAGGGCCAGGGCCACATCGCGGGGGTAGCGGACCCCGCCGTCGGCCCACACGTGCGCGCCGAGCTCCCGGGCCGCCGTGGCGGCCTCGTGCACGGCGGAGAACTGGGGCCGGCCCACGGCGGTCATCATCCGGGTGGTGCACATCGCCCCGGGCCCGACCCCGACCTTCACAATGTCCGCCCCGGCCGCGACCAGGTCCCGGACCCCGTCGGCGCTGACCACATTCCCGGCCACGACGGGCACCTGCGGGTCCAGGGAGCGCACGATCTTGAGGGCATCGAGCATCTTGCGCTGGTGCCCGTGGGCGGTGTCCACCACCAGGGTGTCCACCCCGGCCGCGAG
>NZ_WIAE01000008.1:0-153541 GCF_009828605.1 Arthrobacter zhaoguopingii
GAGGTCGCCACCGAACTCAATGACCGGCCGCGTAAAACCCTCGGCGGAATCACCCCCGCACACGCCATGCAACAACTACTGTTCAAACCAGAAAACCCGACCGTTGCAACGACCGCTTGAATACACCGATCCTTACTGGGCGGTCGTTCCCGCGAGCATGGGACCGAGCAGTGCGCCGAATCCTGCTGCGAGAACGTGTGCGTCGGTGAGAGGGATCCACCAACACGTCCAGCTGGTGCCCGATTCGCCATGGGAGGGATCGGATTCTCCGGCTGTCCACCGCTCTGCCACGTCGGCGGCCGTCATTCTCATCCGGAAGTAGTGCCGGACCGCGACCTCGTCCCGGGCTGGCCTAAGGTCATAGCGCTGAATGCCGACACCGCGCACCACCTGGCCGTGCCGTCCGGTTTCCTCGAAGAGCTCACGGACCGCAGCCTCTTCAGGCGATTCTCCGGGCTCGATTGAACCGGCCGGGATCTGCACCCCGGTCACGGTCATCGGCAACTCGTCATGGGTGAACACCAGAAGGTGCCCATCGTGGACGACGTAGCAGGCGACTTTCTTGATTCCCGGGGCATCCCCTCACTCTAGGGTCCGGCACCCTGTGTTCACCCGATTGGTTCGTGGACCGGCGTCCGGCGGGTAGGAACAAGCGAATACGCTCCAGAGATGCGCCGCGTTACATCGTTACCCGGCCTGTCCCAGGCCGCATAGCCTGGGGCGACACCTTGGTAGTCGTCCAACACCCACAATCCGCATGCTGCCCCCTTATCTCCTGCCCGCCATGTTGCGGGTCGGTCCGATCATTCCAGACCCAGCGCCAGGCAAACCGACACGACATAACGCAGAGCACCCAAGGTGAGGGACCCCGCAGGAAGCGGTCTAGACATGTGCATAAGGTCCCACAAGGCCGACCCCGTCCACGCTTCACTTCGGACGCACACTCCCTCCCCGGCGATGACCGGCGTCAGATGCCGCGGCAACGGCGAGGCCTGCCATCAGCAGATTCATGAGCCGGGCGGCCTGATCTCGTTGAGTAGGTCTTCCCGCTGCCAGGGCGATACCTCCGAGGGCGGCCAGGACGTCGTCGGCGGGGACATCATTTCGGATGTTCCCCTCGGCGGTCGCTTCGTTTAGGAGCGCTGCGATCGCAGAGGTCAGTATCGCCCGACTCCGCGCGTAGGGCAGCCCGCGCGAAGTAACCACCTCACGCAGGGCAACTGCCATTCCGGTATCCGTGGTCATGTACTCCATGTAATGATCCATCCATGCCCGCAGGGCCTCCCGTGGGGGAAAAACACCCAGCAGCCCCGGCACCAAGGCGGCGACAGCGGCGAGCTCGGTGCGGTATACCTCGTCGATAAGGGCCTCACGGCTAGGGAAATGCCGGAAAAGGGTACCGATGCCGACCCCGGCATGCCGGGCGATCGCCTTGAGCGACACCTCCAGACCTTCCGTGACGAAAAGTGATGACGCCGAAGCGAGCAGGAGGTCCCTGTTCCGCAGCGCATCAGCGCGCATTTGAGGCGGATCAGGCACTGTCATAGCATTCTCCGCTTCCCATCAAACCCGGACTGCTCCGGATGCCGCCAAGGGGACACATTCCATTCCTTTCCAAAAATCTCGGTGACATCCGTCCAGGCAGCAACAAGCCTTCCCCCCTGCCCGTCCGGCCACCAGCCAGATTGCCTTGCAGTCCCGGCTCGGGACCGGATTCACCTGTGCTCCCTCCGCCCCTGCACGGGATGTGCTGAAACGGAACAGCGGCCCTCAGAGTCGCCAACCTCATGTCCGGGTACAACCAGACCCGCTCCGGCCGGAGGTCCGGCGCGTTGTGTTCATCGCTTTAATCAAGATGACTTGATCCCGTCCCATCGACTGGTGTGGACCGAGTGATACCTCGGGTCGTGGAAGAGCTTTGCCGTGACCGCTTTTTTGCCCGCCGCCACCACATGGAAGAGCGCTGCTGCCAGCAGCGCTCCAAGGACTGGCCCGGCGAGATAGGGCCAGATGGAGGTAAAAGTCCCGGTAACAATGCCGGGACCGACGCTGCGGGCCGGGTTCAGACTCGGACCGGTCAGTGGTGCACCGAGCGGAATAAGGACAACCAGTACCAGCGTCACTGCCGCGGGGGTCCAACGGCAGGTCCGCCGGGAGGAGAGCATGAAGAAAACTGTCAGAACGAGGGCGCAGGTCAGCAGTAGTTCCACCATGGTTGCCGCCCAGCCGCCCACGGCGGGCTCGGTCCGCGCGTAGCCGATGCTGACTGCCAGCGGACCCGTGCTCGCGGCGAAGACTACTGACGCCAGTGCCGCGCCGAGGAACTGCGCCGCAACGTATCCGAGCAGGTCGTGCCAGTGGGTCTGCCCGTGCGCCCAGAAGCCGATGGTGATTGCCGGGTTCAGGTGTGCCCCGCTGCGCCGGCCCAGCGGGGACACGGCCACCGCTGCGGCTATCAGACCGACGGACAGACCAATCAGGACCAGCCGCAGCCAGGAGGAAATGGCCCCGCTCAACGGCGACAAGGGACTCGCCAGCGCGGCGACCGCCAGATACACCGTATAAAGCAACACGAAGGTGCCAACGAACTCGGACCCCCATTCGGCCGGATGCCAGCCCCCGCTCTTCGGTTGTTCTGCCCCCGGAACGGCGGTCAGCCGCGCCATCTCGCCTGCCGGACGCCCTGCTCCAGCTCGGTCATGCCGTTCGCGAGCTGCTCCCGGTGGAGTTCACCGGCCATGGTGAACCTCGCCCCCTTAGCGGGGATCTCCTCGACCTGTTCAACGAGCCGACCGACAAACGACTTCGCCAGGTCGAGGCGCGGATACCTCTCGAACATGGCCGACGCCAGCTCGTCCGACACCGCCTCGGTGCCAAAGCCAAAGTCCATGAAGACCCCCAGCGCCATGGTCGAGCTCACAGTGCCGCGGCGGAAGGGGATTTCCGGGGTGGTGTGCAGCGCGATGGCCTCCCATACCTTATCGATCCGACCCTCGGTCATCCCCTCCTTGCGGAGAAAGTCCGCAGCGAAATCCGCACCCTGCAGTTCGAACCGGGGCTCGCCCTTGAGCAGGTCAGTGGTCCCTATATCGTGCAGGACCCCGGCGAAGAAGATCAGCTCCCGGTCCTCCTCGCTGACCGGCCCGGGGTGTTGCCCGAGGGCGATCATGGAGAACAGGTAGCTGCGCATGCTGTGGTTGGCCAGTGCTTCGCTTTCGTTTTCGAGGACCGTCTCGATCGCCCGCCGGGCGGCCGGAGAATCCGGCAGGTGCGGAAGTTCAATGGAACGGGAACGCAAACTGGAACTGGAACTGCTCGGATCGGTCATTGAACTTTCCTCCTGGGTGGGGTTACAGGGCGGCGCCCTGCGGACGGACGGCGCGGGACGGTGTCAGCGACGGGAGATGAGGAAGCTGCTGGAGAACGTCATCACTGGTGTGCCGTCCTGGTTGAGCACCGTATAGTCGAGCGTCCACAGCCCTGCCTTGGGGTTTTTGGTGGTCCGTGCCTGCGCCACCACCGCCTCGACATGCACCGTGTCGCCAATGAATACAGGGTGCCCGGCCCGGATGGCGTCGGCTCCGAGCCAGGCGACGACGTTGGAGAAGTACCCGGTTTGGGTCATCAGCCCCAGACCCACCGAGAGCGTTAGCGGACCGTGCCCGATCCGCTGCCCGAACTGGGTCGTGGCGGCGTACTCCTTATCGAGATGCAGGGACACCCAGTCCCCGGTCAGTCCGGCCCAGGTCACCAGGTGCGCCTCAGTGATGGTCAGGCCAGGGCTTTCGAGCAGGTCCCCTGTGACCAGGGACTCCCAGTGGTGGTCCGGGCGAGTCCTCACTGGGTGAGGGATGGGTGCGTGCGCGGCAGCCAGAGCTGGGGTTGACATCGATGAACTCGCTTTCTCTGGTGCCGGTGTTCGACACGGCTCTGTAGTTCGGGAAGATCTTTCATCGCCCTATGGACTAACTTACGCTTGTTCGTATACTTGTGGCAAGAGGATCACCAACCCGGAGGGCGTTATGAGCAACATCCAAACCACGGAGCCGCCGGCTGAGGAAGCGTCCCCCCGCAGGAGCGTCCACCATGTTCTGGACGACAACCTCGCCTCTGCCCGTCTGGGAGGCTCCCAGAAAAACCGGGACAAGATCATCGCCGCAGGGAAGATGCTCGTCCGCCAGCGGCTGAGCCTGCTCTTCGATGACGAGGACTACGTTGAGGACGGCCTGCTCGCCCGCTTCGAGGACGGCCTTCCGGGGGATGCGGTGGTGACGGCTTTCGGCCGGATCGACGGCCGCGAGGTCTGCGTCATCGCCAATGACTTCAGCGTGAAGGCGGGAACCTGGGGAAACCGGACCTTCGAGAAGATCACCCATGCCCAGGAAAAATCCGTCGCCGCGGGAATCCCTATTGTGTATCTCTTCGACTCGGCCGGCGCGCGCATTGACGAGCAGTTCGAGAGCTTCGCCGGCCGCCATGCCTGGGGCAACATCTTCTACAACCAGGTGCAGATCTCCGGCCGGGTGCCGCAGGTATGCGCCTTGTTCGGCCCCTCTCCCGCCGGCTCCGCCTACGTGCCCGCCCTGTGCGACATGACCATCATGGTCCGCGGCAATGCCACCGCGTACCTCGGGTCGCCCCGGCTTGCCGAGATGGTCACCGGAGAGAAGGTGACCCTCGAGGAGATGGGGGGCGCCGAGATGCACTGCACCGTCTCCGGCCTTGGAGATGTGCTTGTCGAGGACGATCAGGAAGCCCTCGCCGCCGTGCGCGTATGGCTTTCGTTCCTGCCGCCGAACTGGGAAACACCGGCACCACTGGCTCCGCCGGCCGAGCCGCGGGAAGGGAGGACCCTTGAGGAGATCGTTCCCCTTCGGGAGGCCGAGGTCTTCGACATGGAGGAGTTTGTCGAGTCCCTTGTCGATGAGGGAACCTTCTTCCCATACAAGGAACTCTTCGCCCCGGAGATGCTGACCGGCTTCGCCCGGATCGGCGGGCGTCCGGTCGGCCTCGTCGGCAACCAGCCCAACCACATGGGCGGCTCCATCTTCCCCGATTCCTCCGACAAGGCGGCCCGCTTCATCTGGATCTGCAACGCCTACAACATCCCCATCGTGTTCCTTGTCGATATTGCCGGGTACATGATCGGCTCGGCCGTCGAGCGCCAGGGCATCATCCGGCACGGCGCGAAAATGATCTTCGCCGTCTCCGAATGCAAGGTTCCCCGGATCACAGTGCTGGTACGCAAGGCCTACGGCGGCGGGTACCTCGCCATGTCGGGCGCACCCATGCACCCCGATGCCGTCATCGCGCTGCCCACGGCCCGCCCCGCGCTCATGGGCCCGGACGCCGCGGTCAACGGCATCCACTACAACCGAATCCAGGAGATCGAGGATCCCACCGAGCGCCGCGCGTTCATCGCGCAGAAGCAGCTCGAATACTCCGAAGGCATCGACGTCTTCAAGATCGCGAATGCCAATGCCGTCGAGGCCGTCGTGCCCTCGAACCAGCTGCGGGGCGAGCTGATCCGCCGCCTGCGCCTGTACGGCAAGCGACCCGCCGTTCCTATTGAACGGCGCCAGGCGGTCACTCCCGCCTGACCCCTACACCGGGAAATGGACGGGCACTCGCGGGGCGCTCGGCAGTCCACCGGTCACTGCCTGCCAGCCCGCCGTCGCCGCCGTCCGGCCGTGCGGTGCCGCACGGACGGCTCACCCCGAGGTGCCGGCCGGGGGCCGATCCTGCAGGTGCCGGTCAAACAGCTGGAACAGCTGGGTGGCCCCGCCGTCGATGACGAGGTCGGCACCATTGATGTTTTTCGCGTCCTCGCCCATTAGAAAGCACACAAGGGCGCCGATCTCCTCGGGCTGGATAATCTTCGCCGTTGGCACCTTCCTTGTGACCTGGTCGCGCACGGCCTGGATCACCATCGGGGTATCGACGACGCCCGGGCAGATCGAATTGATGGTCACGCCGGTGCCCCAGAAGTCCGCCAGGAGCGAACGGGTCAGATTGGACAGCCCTGCCTTCGAGGCCGCATAACTTGGATAGGGATAGCCGGTGATCCCGGCGATCGACGAAATGTTGATGATGCGCCCCCACCCCCGCTCCACGAGCCCCGGCGCCAGGGCGCGGATCATCGCGAAGGGACCCACGAGGTTTACCTCAAGCGCCCGCCGGAAAGCCTTCACCTCGAGCTCGCTAAGGTACTTGCGGTCAAGGACCCCCGCCGCGTTGATCAGCACCTCGACGGCGCCGACCTCGCGGTTCACATCAGCCAGGAGCCGTGCGACCGAGTCTTCGTCCGTGACGTCGGCGGCGAAGGCAAAGGCCCGGCCGCCGCCGCCCGTGATTTTTTCCTTCGCGGCCGCCGCGGCATCAAGGCTGAGGTCGACGCACACGACGACATGGCCGTCGGCCGCGAGCCTGCTGTTGATGCCTGTGCACATACCTCCCCCGGCACCGGTCACGAGGACCGTCCGCGGGACCGTCGGTTGGTTCATCTTTTTCTTCTCCCCACGACCGGTCGGACATAGAATGCCCCGTACAAGCGTTAGCTAGGATTATTTGCGGGAGAGGTACAGCGTGTCAATGATCGGGCCCCGCCGGCCGGGGCGATGCAATAGCCTTGAGATCAGGAAAACGAACGCACGCAAGGGGAATCATGACATCAACGATTGAGGGCGGAACCGCCCACGCCATCCGCGAGGAGGCGGCCAAGCTCTTCTTTCAGCGCGGCTATGACGCCACCACGCTGCGCCAGGTAGCCGCGGCAGTCGGGCTGAAGGTGGGAAGCCTGTACAACCACATCGACAGCAAGGAACATCTGCTGCTGCAGGTCATGGGCGAGATCATGGATGACCTGCTTTCTCTTCAGCAGCAGGCCCTCGCCACCGAGGGGGACGCGATCGACAAGCTGCAGGCGGTCCTCGCCTGCCACCTCCGATTCCACGCGGAGCGGGCTCAGGAGGTGTTCATCGGCAACACCGAGCTCCGATCGCTGCCCCAGGACGCCCGCGAGGTGATTGTCGGCAAGCGGCGCGAATACGAGGACATTATCCAGGGGCTGATCGAGGAAGCCGGCCAGCAGGGGCTTGCGTCGGTGCTCGACGCACGGATCCATGTTTACAGCATCGTGGCCCACGCGACCCACATCGCCGGCTGGTACCGGCCTGACGGCCGTCTTTCCCTCGATGAGATCGTGAGGATCTACACGACGATCGCCCTGCGCGAGCTGCGGGTCCCTGACGCGGACGAACGGGTGGACCGGCCCGGCGCGGACTAGAAACGACGCCGGATGTACAAAGGGAGGGCTCCACTGGGCGCCCTCCCTTTCTGCATCCCGCTCCCGAGCCCTTGTCTTCGGGAGAATCGGAGCCTACACTTCAACTAGCAAACGCTTGTTCGTAAAGAAGGCGATCCCATGTCCCAGCCTGCAGTTCCCGTCATCACCCGCCATGGCCAGGAAGATACCTCCACGGCGCAATCCGGCGGGGCCGTCCGCGTCTCCGGCGTCGGGCCGCAGCACACCCCGGCCACGCGGATCTGGTT
The DNA here is from genome assembly GCF_009828605.1 of Arthrobacter zhaoguopingii. Taxonomy (NCBI): domain Bacteria; kingdom Bacillati; phylum Actinomycetota; class Actinomycetes; order Micrococcales; family Micrococcaceae; genus Arthrobacter; species Arthrobacter zhaoguopingii. Next base: position 7,552 of record NZ_WIAE01000008.1, read on the forward strand.
TGGCAAGGTCAGCAACCGTCCCGGGTACAGGTCCCTTCCGCACCACCACGGTGAGGCCGAGACCGGCGGCTACGTCCTCAAGGGCCACGGAAGGATCTACTACGGGCACAATTACCAGCAGTTTGAGGATCTTGAGGAAGGGGACTTCGTGTTCGTCCCGCCCTTCATGCCCCACATCGAGGTCAACCTGAGCGGCACGGAGGAACTCACCTGGCTGACAACGCGCACTCCGGACAACATTGTCGTCAACCTCGAGGACGTCGCCGACGAACTCCTGCCGGGCTGGCCGCCGGCGCGGCAGGACGAGGACGACCGCGTCGCACAGCGCAGCTGAAGCCGCGAAAAAGCACCGGCAGCCGGATCGAAGAGAGGCACGAATGCGCACGATCCCCGAATGGATCCGCCTGAACGCCAGGCGGTACCCGCAGCAGGAAGCCCTCGTCGGCACCGACGGGCGGCTGACGTTCGGTGAACTTGCCGAACGTTCCTGGGGCGCGGCCCGCGGGCTGCGCGACGCCGGCATCCGGCCCGGAGATCCGGTCGGCGTCTTGGCGGGCAACTCGGTATTCAACGCCGAAACGTTCTTTTCGGTGGCTGCCAGCGGCGGGGTGTATGTCCCCTACAACTGGCGCTGGGCCCCGGAGGAGTTGGCAGCCGGAATCCGGGAGACCGGGGCCGGACTGATCCTCGTCGAGGAGCGGTTCGAGCCTCTCCTTGGGCTCGCCCTCGAGATTCTCGGCCGGGACTCGGCGCGACTGCCCCGCGTCATTTGCCAGGGCGTCGAACACGAGGCGCTGCGGCGGGGCTCCGGGCCGATCGACGACGTCGTCGGGCTCTCCTCGCCGCTGTGCATCGTCTACACGGGCGGGACCACCGGCGCCTCCAAGGGCGTGGTGCTCTCGCACCGGTCCGCCGCGGCCAACGCCATCAATGAGATGTACGACTGCAAGGTCGGCAGCAGACCGCGCGAGCGTGGCCTGATCGTTACTCCCCTGTTCCACTCAGCCGCGCTGCTGTGCTGGCTGGTCCCCCACTTTATCGCCGGCGCGACGAGCGTGATCGCCCCGCGGTTCGACGAGGAATCGATGGTCGACTGGGTGGGCCGGGAAGAGATAACCAACACCTTCATGATCCCGAACATGATGCGGCGCCTGCTGCAGAACGGAGTGTTCGGCGATCCAGCCTTCTCCAAGGGATTCCGCGCCCTGCACACCGGCGCCGGACTGCTGCAGATGCCCGACAAGCTCTTGTTCGCTGACGTCCTTCCGGCCACCGAACTGTACTTCCGCTACGGCCTGACCGAGGCGGGACCCATGGTCAGCCGGCTCCTTCCCGACCACATGCTCGACCCGGCCGTGGACGGGTCGATCGGAACCGAATACCTCCTGGCCGAAGTGGAACTGATGGACGAGGCAGGCGGCATCCTGAAACCGGGCGAGCTCGGGGAGATTTGCGTGCGTGGCCCCGGGCTGATGACCGGCTACTACCGGAAGCCCGGCGTCACGGCGGAGACGATGCGCGGTGGATGGCTTCACACCGGCGACCTTGCGGTGCGCGATGAACGGGGCTTCCTCTACTTCCGCGACCGGCTCAAGGAAATGATCAAGACCGGCGGCGAAAACGTCTACTGCTCCGAGATCGAGCAGATCCTCTACCTCCACCCGGCCGTGCTCGAGGCCGCCGTCCTCGGCGTGCCGGACCCCACGTGGGACGAGGAGGTCCGCGCCGTCGTGGTCCTGCGCGACGGAATGGGCACCACCGAGGTCGAGCTCGCCTCGTTCCTGCGCACCAAGCTCGCCGGATACAAGGTGCCCAAGAAGATTGCGTTCGTGGGCGCCGACGGCCTGCCGCGGTCCGCCGCGGGAAAACTGGTCAAGGCCCAGCTCAGGCGCGACCTCGGGTGGTCGCTGTGAGGATCGGCACGCTGCGGACCGGTGCGGGCACCAGTGCCGCGCTGATCGGCGCGGACACCGCGCAGCCGCTGGCGTTCCCGGACGCCGGAACCTGGCTGGCGGCCGGCTCCCCCGAGCCGGGCACCGCCGCCTCGGGGCCTCCGGTCGCCCTGGCGGAGGCGGATTTCGCCCCGGTCTCCCCCCGCCCCTCGAAAATCGTGTGCGTCGGGCTCAACTACAGCGAACACACCAAGGAGATGGGCCGGGAGCTTCCCGAATACCCCACCCTGTTCGCCAAATTTACCGAGGCCCTCCTCGGCCCCACCGACGACATCGTCCTGCCTCCGGAGTCCACGAGCGTGGACTGGGAGGGCGAACTGGCTGTCATCATCGGTGCCCGCGTCCGGCGTGCGGACGAGACGGCCGCCCGAGCCGCCATTGCCGGGTTCACGGTCGCCAACGACATCTCGGCCCGCGACTTCCAGCGGCGCACGTCCCAGTGGCTGCAGGGCAAGACCTTTGAGTCGACGACCCCGCTGGGCCCCTGGCTCGCCACCCTCGATGAGGTCGGCCCGGAGCCTGCGCTGCAGCTCACCTGCAGGATCGACGGGCAGCTCAAGCAGGAAGCCAATACCCGGGACCTGGTCTTCGGCCCGGTGCAGCTGATCCGCTACATCTCTGCCATCACCACGCTCAACCCCGGGGATGTCATCCTCACGGGCACACCCGGCGGTGTCGGTGACGGCCGGACCCCGCAGGAGTACCTGCATCCGGGCACGCTCGTTGAAACAACCATCGACTCCCTGGGTTCCACGGCCAACCGGTGCGTTGCCGCCCCGGGGGTGCCCGGCGGGGACTTCCCGCAGAAGGATTGAGGAACACCCATGATCACGAAAATTCTGATCGCCAACCGGGGAGAGATCGCCGTCCGCATCATGTCGACCTGCCGAGACCTTGGCATCGCCACGGTCGCTGTGCATTCGGAGGCGGACGCCGCGTCCTACCATGTGCGCTCCGCCGACGAGAGCGTAAACCTCGGGTCCGGCCCCGCCAGTGAGAACTACCTGAAACCGTCAGCGATCCTGGAGGTGGCCCGCGCCACCGGTGCTGAGGCGATCCACCCCGGCTACGGATTCCTTTCCGAGAACGCCGGATTCTCGGCCGCCGTGGAAGCGGCCGGTCTGATTTTCATCGGCCCCCCGGCAGCGGCCATTTCCACGATGGGCGGCAAGGTCGCCGCACGGGAGGTCGCCGTCGCAGCCGGGGTCCCGCTCGTCCCCGGTTCAGCCGGTGCCATCACCAGCCCCGGAGAAGTCCGGTCCTTCGGCGACGAGCACGGCTATCCGCTCCTGGTGAAGGCCTCCGCCGGGGGCGGGGGCCGGGGCATGCGCCTGATCGAAGACGCCGCTGCCGTCGAGGAAGCCGTCGCCGCTGCGGTCCGCGAGGCAACCGCTGCGTTCGGCAACGGGGAGGTGTACCTCGAGAGGTACCTGACCCGGGCCCGGCATGTGGAGGTGCAGGTCTTCGCCGACCGCCACGGCAAAGTCGTCTGGATTGGTGACCGGGACTGCTCGGTGCAGCGCCGGCACCAGAAGCTCGTGGAGGAATCCCCGGCACCGGGGCTGTCCGATAAGCTGCGCCGCGCCATGGGCGAGGCCGCGGTCCGCCTGGCCCGGCGGGTCGACTACGTCGGGGCGGGAACGGTCGAGTTCCTCGTGGAGGGCGACGGCTTCTACTTCCTGGAGATGAACACCCGCATCCAGGTGGAGCATCCGGTCACCGAAATGGTCCAGGGGCTCGACCTGATCGCCGAGCAGATCAGGGTGGCCGCCGGAGAGCCCCTCTCCATTCCCGCCTCCGGACCGCCGCCGCGGGGGGTCGCCATCGAGGCCCGCATCAACGCCGAGGACGTGGCCGGGGGGCTCTTCATCCCCTCCCCCGGGGTGATCCGTTCGATCTCCGTACCGTCCCACCCGGGGCTCCGGTTCGATGCCGGATACCAGGGCGGTGACGAAGTCCTGCCCCTCTACGACAGCCTCATCGGCAAGATGATCGCATGGGGACCTGACCGGGATGCGGCCATCCGGCGGCTCACGGCCGGCCTCGAGGAACTCGTTATCGACGGTGTCAGCACGACCGTCCCCGCAGCGCTGGCCGTGCTGCGCCACCCCGACTTTCAGGCGCAGCGTTTCACCACGCTGTGGCTGGAGTCCTCCGTCACCTTCCCCGAGGCGGAGGACTCCGGCGGCGGCGGCACCGCCGACGAAGCAGAGGGTGGCGGCCTCCTGGCCCGCAACGAAGTGGAGGTCGCCGGGCGTTTCTACACCATCCCCTACTTCGACGACTCTCCGGCTCCGGGCCGCACCCGGTCGGCGGTCCCGGACACGGCAGCCCCCGCCGACGAGGGCCCCGGCCGGACCCGGACGGCCAACCGCGGACGGTCAAAGAAGGAGTCGGACGGAACCATCCGCGCTCCCATGCAGGGAACCATCGTGAAGGTCAACGTCGCCGAAGGAGACATCATCGAGGCGGGAAAGGTGCTCTTCGTGCTCGAAGCCATGAAGATGGAAAATCCCATCAAGGCCCCCTTCGCCGGAACAGTGGGGCCCGTGAGTATCGTGGTCGGGGAAACCCCCGCCGCCGGCGCCCTGCTGACCTCTCTCACCGCGGCGCAGGGCTGAACCATGAAGCCTTTCCGCTCCGTCCTCTTCGTTCCGGGCCACAAGAAGGACTGGATTGCCAAAGCCCTGGCCTCCGGCGCCGACGCCGTCATCATCGATCTCGAGGACTCTGTTCCCCCGACCGCCAAGCAGGTGGCCCGTGACAACGTCCGGGCGGTCCTGCACGGGGTCCTTCCCGGGGCCGGCATCCTGGTACGCCCCAACGCCCTGGACACCGAGCATTTCGGCCTCGACGTCGAAGCGGTCACCCGCCCGGGCCTCACCGCCCTGCTGCTGCCCAAGCTCTTTGACAGGGACGACGTCGTCCGCTTCGACGCCCTTCTCACCGCCGCCGAAATCGCCAATGGAGTACCCCGCGGACAGGTCGAACTCGTTCCGTCCCTGGAGACCGCGGCATCCATCAGCAAGGTGGACGGGATCCTGGGCGCCCCGCGCGTCGGCGGGGTCATGGCCGCCGCCGCCAAGGACGCCGATGTCTCCCGCGAGGTCGGCTTCGTGTGGACCGCCGAGGGATTCGAAACCCTGTACCTGCGCAGCAAGGTCGTGCTTGCCGCCCGCGCCGCGGGAGTGCGCTGCATCCTGCTGGGCCTGTGGCAGGAGGTCGCCAACCTCGAGGGGCTGCGCCGCTTCGCCGCCGCGAACCACGGGCTGGGATACACCGGCCAGGTCGTCATCCACCCCACCCACGCGGCCGTCGTGAACGAGGAGTACGGCCTGTCCGCCACCGACGAAGACTACTACCGGGGCCTGATCGAGGCCTTCGAAGCGGCCGGGCGCAGAGGTGACGGCGCGGTGTCCTACCGCGGGGACCACATCGACCTGGCCCATGCCAACCACGCCCGCGAGGCACTCGCCATCGCCGGGCGCACCGAACCCATCGAGTAAAGGACGAACACCATGGCAGGGATGTACTACGAGGATTTCGTCATCGGCAAGGTCCTTGCCCACGAGGCCACCCGGACCGTCACCGAGGCAGACAATCTGCTGATCACGGCGTTGACAATGAACGTGCAGCCGCTGCACCTTGACGCCGAGTTCGCGGGCCAAAGCATGTACGGGCAGCGGATCGTCAACAGCATCTTCACCCTGGGGCTCGTGACCGGCATCCCGGTCCAGGAGACGACCCTCGGCACCACCCTGGGAAACCTCGGGTTCCGAGAGATCGAATTCCCCAAGCCCGTCTTCATAGGCGACACGCTGCGCGTGGAGACCGAGGCCCTGGACAAGCGCGTATCGAACTCCCGCCCGGACACCGGAATCGTCGGGATCGAGCACCGCGGCTACAACCAGCGCGATGAGCTCGTGTGCGTCGTCCGCAGGACGGCACTGATGAAGCGTCAGCCGGGGGCCGGACCCTAGGTTCCACAACGCGGCCGCAGCGGGTAACGCACCCGCGGGCACCAGAACCCGCCGGTACGGGTGGCCAGTCCCCGTACCGGCGGTCGCCTGTGCCCACCTCCGAGGAAGTCGTCACCGCCCCCGCCCGGTGCCGGACGGTTCACTCCACCGCGCGGTGACGGACGGATCCCCGCCACAACAGCAGCGCCCCCAGCCAGGTCGCCAGGAAGATCCCCGCAATGGCCAGGCCGAGGAATTCGAAGTGGTTGGCGACGGCGGCCACGGGGGCAAGCACACTGGCGCCAGCAAACTCCACGCCGAGCCCGCTGATATAGACGGCGGCAACGAAGAACGCCACGAGCACCGTCATGGACGTGGTCACCAGGTTGAAGAACAGGGTGCGCACCGGGTCCCGGTAGGACCAGGAATAGACCTTCGCCATGATCAAACTGTCGGCGGTGTCGAAGGTACTCATGCCGGCGGCGAAGAGCAGGGGAAGGCTGATCACGCCCAGCAGGGAAACCTCGTAGGCCGATGCGGCAAGTGCCAGCAGGGCCACCTCGCTGGCGGTCTCCAGCCCCAACCCCATCAGCAGCCCGATCGGATACATGTGCCACGAGGAGCGGATCAGCGCACGTGCCCGCCCGCCGAACAGCCGCATCACCAGTCCCCGGTTCGCCAGCTGGTCCTCGAGGCCGGCCCGGTCCACGCCGGCGGTCCGGGCGCGCCTCCACAGCCGGAGAAGGCCCCGCAGCACGGAGGTGTTCAGTCCGGCCACCAGGAGCAGGAAAACGGCGGCGACGATGGCCGCCACGGTGCCGCCGGCTTCCATCACGCGGTCGGAGCTGATTGAACCGGCCCCCCACCACACCAGCAGTGCCAGCACCACCACCACCGACGAGTGGCCCATGGCGAAGAAGAAGCCGACGCCGACCGGGCGCCGGCCGCGCACGAGCATCAGCCGGGTCGTGTCATCGATGGCCGCAAGGTGGTCCGCATCGAACGCGTGCCGGACCCCGAGCACATACGCCAGGATGCCGGCCCCGGACAGGCCGCCGGCCGCCACCAGGTCGCCGCGGCCCAGCAGGTGGAACACGATTCCACCTCCATGCAGGAGCACGATCGCGGTGAGGATGGAGCCCAGCCGGAAGCGTTCGCTGAACCGGTCCTGCCCGTCGGGCGCCGCGTCGAGTGCCGGCGCGCTCATCGGCGCCGCACTGCGGTCACCGGCCGCCGGCCGGCGGTACGGCCAGCATGCGGAGGGTGTCGGTGCCGGAATCCAGTGCGGGCGGCCGCTGGCGGTGCCAGCTGGTCAACTCCTGGTAGGCCATTGCGATCTGCAGGATCCCCGTCTCGTCGTACGGCCGACCCATGATCTGCAGTCCGATCGGCACGCCGTCGGCCATTCCGCAGGGAACCGACAGGGCGGGCATGCCCAGGACGCTGGCGAGGCCGGTGAAGAACCGGGGAGTCCCGTCCGGGGTCACCATGGTGCGCGCAATCTCGAGCGGTGAGGAGCCCAGCGGCGAACACGGGCTGGCAGCTGTCGGGGTGATGAAGGCATCTATTCCGTCGAATACCGTGAGGAACTCCTCGCGGAGCTGCTGCCGGTAGCGCTGGGCCTGGAGGTAATCTGTGGCCAGGATCAACTCACCCGCCTGCAGGAGCGCCCGCACGTCCTGCCCGTACTCGGCGGCATGGTCCCGCAGCAGCTGCTGGTGAACCGCGCTGGGTTCGGCGATATGCACTGTCAGCCACGCGTCATAGTACTCGCCGAGCCGCGGCATCGCCAGGGGGATGACCTGGGTCCCGGCGGCTTCGAGATCCTCGAGCGCCTTGTGGGTCGCGGCCACCACCGCGGGGTCGACGCTGGGGTAGGCGAAGTCCGTGACGACGCCCAGCCGCAGTCCCCGCAGGTTCACTAGGGGCCGGGGTGTTTCCGGCACGGGCCGGGACGATGTCGACGGATCGGCCGGGTCGCAGCCTGCGATGGCGGTGTGCACGACGGCGACATCGCGCGCGGTGCGGGCCATCGCGCCCACGGTGTCCATGCTCCAGGCCAGCGGAAACACTCCGGCATTGCTCACCCTGCCCAGAGTGGGCCGCAGCCCGGTGATGCCGGTAGCCGCCGCGGGCAAGCGGACTGATCCTCCCGTGTCGGTGCCCAGGGCGAAAAGCGCCTCGTCGGCGGCGACGGCGGCGGCGGATCCACCGCTTGAGCCCGCGGCGTTCCGGGAGAGGTCCCACGGGTTTCGGGTGGGCCCGTAGTGCTCGTTTTCGGTAGTCCCACCCCAGGCGAACTCGTGGAGGTTGGTCTTGCCCACGACGACGGCGCCCGCCCGCTTGAGTCTCCGGATGACCGTCGCATCCGTCGCCGGAACGTTTGCTCGGAGGAACCCTGATCCGGACGTCGTGCGGATCCCCTCGGTGTCGATGTTGTCCTTGACGGCGAACGGCAGGCCATGCAGGATCCCCAGGTCGTATCCGGCGGCGAGCATGGCATCGGCGGCGTCCGCCGCCGCGCGGGCCTTATCCGCGGCGACGGTGATGAACGCATTGAGCTGCGGCTCTGCTGCCGCGATCCGCTCCAGATACAGTTCGGTGAGCTCCCTGCTGCTGGCCTCCCGGCGATGGATCAGCCCGGAGGCCTCGTCGATGCCGTCCGGGAAGGCGCGCTCGGCGCTCACTCCGCGGTCCCGCTGAACGGGTCGGGAATCGACGTGATCGGGGCGACACCGACCCGGCCGGCAGCCGCCTCCCGAAGGCGCAGCGCGCCCGCCCGCAGCGAGCGGGTCATCTCCTCGAGGACAGCACGGTCGGTGGCCTCCACCGGAAGCTCGATCGCCTCGGCAAACAGGGTAGCGATGACGGGCCCATGCTGGGTCATCAGAACACCTCCGACCGGCTGTGGTCCCGGAACTCGTCCTCGCGCTGGTGCAGCAGTCCGTGGTCGAGCACGTCGCCGCCCGCCAGCACCGCTTCGAGGGCATCGAGCCACCGAAGGTAGTATTCCTCCGGACCGGACTGGCCCTGCTGGGCGATGGCCCGGGCGAGTTCGGCCCGGAAGTCATCCCAGGAGAACAGCCCCGCCTGGGACAGGCCGACCGCCATCCCGAACGCGCGGCTCTGCCAGGGGGCATCGAAAACAAGCTCCCCGTTGCTGCGGGGCACCGCGATGGTCCCTTCCATCGAGTCGACGGCCCGGTCCACGCCGGCGGCGCCGGGCGTGCCGCCCGAAGCGGCCGCGGCGCTCACTGCACACCCACGTTCGAGAACTCTGGCCCGAGGACGGTGACCCCGATCATCGAGTCCCGGGTAACCAGCCCGGTCAGCTGCTCTTCGGTGAAGCCGTCGGTACCGGGCGGGCGCTGCGGCACGACCAGATAGCGGATCTCGGAGTTGCTGTCCCACACCCGGATCTCGGTGTCCGCCGGGATCGTCGTGCCAAACTCGGCGAGGACGGTGCGGGGCTCCCGAACGACACGGGATCGGTAGGGCGCATCCTTGTACCAGGTGGGCGGAAGTCCCAGCACCGGCCACGGGTAGCAGGAACACAGGGTGCAGACCACGACATTGTGGACACTGCCGGTGTTCTCGAGGGCCACCATGTTCTCGCCTTCCATCCCACCGATTCCGAGTTCACCCAGCGCGGCCGTGGCATTGTCGAGCAGCCGGCGGCGGAAGCCCGGGTCGACCCACGCCCTCGCCACGGCGCGGGCACCGTTCAGCGGCCCGATATCACTCGTATAAACGGAGACGATCTGATCCACGACGTCGCCCTGGAGGATGCCCTTCTCCCGCAGGAGCGATTCGAGGGCCCGGGCGCGGACCTCGCCGTCGGAAAGTTCACTGGGGTGGTGATGATTGCTGCCCATAAGAGCTCCTAGGAGGTCGGTTCAGTTTGGAGGAGGCCGAGTGGTTCCATGTAGCTTTCCCATAGATCGACGGTGACGCTGGTGCCCGGTTCGGCGTCCGGGCCCCACAGTTCCTGGCCGTCGAACCGCACCCCGAACACGGGTTCGGGGTTCTCCCCCCGGTGGTGGGCCACGGTGTCGGGCAACGAGTAGACGCCGCTGTAGGACACGACGGTCCCCGTTCTGCCCCAGATGTACCGGGGAGCCCGGGTGTGTCCCGGGACCGCAAGGGTCTTCGCGCGGACACGGTCCCCCACGGAGAAGGACGAGGGCACTTCGGGTCTGCGGACCCCGCCTCCCTCGAAGGCGATCCGGCGCATCGTGGAGATCAGGTGTTCCGCCACCTGGGAATCGGCGGCCGGCGGCGGGGGAAGCGGGGCTCCGTTCCGCAGCGCCTCCTGCCGCGTGCGGATCTCCTCGCGGGTGACGAAGCCCCTGCTGGAGTACAGGGCTTCGAGTGCCGTCAGCCAGTGCGTGAAGTAGGGAGTCTGAAGGTACTCCGCCGGCGGCATAAGTTCGATCAGGTGGCGGTATTCGTCGGCCGTCCAGTCACCGACGGCGGCCCCCAGCATCTGCAACCCGAAGGTCAACCGCTCCCAGTCCTCGTGGAACGCCTCGTCATCGCCGGTCGCGACGGGTCCCAGATGATGCATTCCCCCGAGATCGTGAACGCCGATCATGGCCGCACCCCTTCAGGTCGGGACCTCCGGCGGAATCTTCACCGCGGGGCCGTGGCGGAACCCGGGATGGCCCCGGTCTTCAGCCGGCCACCGCGTTCCCGGTTCCAATCTACTCAAGGAATGACCTGCGTCACACCCACCCATTCATCTCACCAAACAAACGCTCGTTTGTCAACGGGCCGGCGAGGAATGCAGGGCCGCTCCCCTGGCTTTATTGCGGGACGGCATGGCGCCTGCGCGGTGCGGGTAGCGCCGGACGGGACTCGAAGAAGGGGAGGAAACCGGTCAACCCATGGCAGTTGATGTACTCGGCCTCGAGTTTTCCGGTATGGGGAATCTGCACCTCGACCCAGATGTTCATGGTCGGATCGAAGGTGGCCTCCGCGTACATCGACGTGAAGGCGTTCATGAGCGCCAGGTGCGACGGGTTTTTCCGCGCGGCCTTCTCAATGTGGCCCAACGAGAGCAGGAAAGCGATTTCGGAGCGGCGTTCCAGATCCTTTCCCCCGCCGTCCTGCTCGATGCAGTCCCTGATGCTGATGCAGCCTGTTCCCACCGGGTTTCGCTCCAGTTCCGAGACCCAGCTGCCGATCACCGGATTCATCTGCCGCTGCCACACCTGCAGCTCGGCCTCTGAGCAGTCATCCCACGTCTGGCCCTCACGGATGAAACACACGTTCTCGGGAAGGCTGACGGTGAGCCTCCGCCCGAGGGAATCGGCAGGCCGGGGCTCGGGCAGTTCCCGGATGTCGTTGCCGAGCCGGTCGAAGCTGGAGTCGGCCATCCGCGCCCGGTAGGCGCCCTGGAATCCGAAGTGCGGTGAAGGGGTTAGCGGCAGGAAAGCGGAGGGCCCGGCCGGCGACTTCTGTCCGGTGGCATATTGGTGCCGTCCCGCGGTGGTGGCCATGGTCTCGCGCCAGGTCCCGCCGTCCGGCCCGTCCAGCGGGAGGTTTTCCCACCAGCTGCGCACCTCCGGCCGGTTCCACCACCCTTCGTACTGCTCGTCGGTCCTCCAGTACAGGAAGCTCAGCCGACCTTCGAAGCCTGCCGCGTCGAAATGGCGGGCGTGCTCGACGGCGTCGGGACGGAAGTCTCCGTCCAGCAGGCGGACCAGCTCCCCCCGCCGGCGCACCGCGGTGTCGGCGTCCAGGGACTGAAAACCAATGATGCTCAGCACCAGGGTGGCGTTGTCGTCGAGGAACTTCGTCACCTTTCCCGGGTAGTCCTCGGCCGTGTAGCTGCCGGCCGGATCCTCCGGTGCGGTACCTGTGTCTGCACTGGTCATTTGCCCTGCTCCAAGTCAGTCATCGCCGTACCGGGCCCAGCCGGAGGACTGCCGCTCACCCGACTGGTGGCGCCTGAGCTCCGCCCACTACCGCTGAACGGTCGTTTGTTAGATGAGTGTTAACCCGCCGGAGCACGATGTCAAGGCCCCCGGGACGGTCCGCCTCGCCAGGGGGTCAGCCAAGAAGGGCCCTGTTGACACTGGAGTGGGCCGGCGTCACACTAATAGGAACAAACGCTTGTTCGCCTCGGCTCGAAGTAGCCGTATCCCGACGCCGGCCGGAAGCTCCCGGACACAGTGGCGGCGGAAGCCAATCCACCTGAAGTTCATTCCAAGGGAGTTCGAGAGCATTGAACAAGGAACGAAAGGCCGCACCGGCGGCGGTGTGTCTCACAGCGCTGGCACTGCTCGCCTCCGGATGCGCCAGCACGACAGCCTCGACCGATGGCTCCGCGGCATTGCAGACCGGGTCCAGCGACTACGGCGCCGGTGACATCACCGACTACTGCCCGGACGAGCCCACCAAGGTCGCATACGCCAAGGGCAGCAACAACACCTGGGCGCAGATCACCCTCGCCGAGATCAAGGACGAGGCATCCAAGTGTGAAACGATCACCGACGTCATCTTCACTGACGCCCAGGGCAACCAGCAGCAGGCCGTGTCGGACCTGAACGGGCTGGTGGCACAGGGTGTGAAGGCGATCGTGATTCAACCCGAGTTCGGCCGGGCCCAGATTCCCTCGATCGCGGCCGCCACCCAGGCCGGGGTGGGCATCGTCCCCCTCATCTCGGATCCCGGCGGCATCGTCGGCACCGACTACCCCGACGCCGTGCTGGAGGACCCGAACGCCGCAGGCGCGGAGTGGGCCAAGTGGCTCGACGCGACAGTCGGAAAAGGCACCGTCGCCTTCCTGGGCGGGACGCCAGGGGCGGCGTCCAGCTCGCTGTTCTTCGAAGGCTTTAAAAAGGCCCTGAAGAAATATCCCGACCTCGAGCTGGTCTCGGACTCCGTCATCGACACCAACTGGGACGCCGGGCAGAAGAAACGGGTGGTTTCGGGCCTGCTCGCCCAGCACGGGCGGATCGACGCGCTTGTCAGCGATTACTCCCTCACCGACACCGGTGTTATCGATGCCTACAACGCCGCAGGCCTTGAGCCTCCGGCACTGACCGGTCTGGCCAGCGGAAACGCCAACGGCTGCCAGTGGGAGAAGGAAAACTTCCCCTATATGACCCTCGACGAGACCACGACCTTCGGCCGCATCGCCCTGCGGAAAGCCCTCGCCGCAGCGCAGGGCATGGAGAATGACGAGCCCTCGATGGTGAAGATGCCCAAGGCAATCGACACCGAGGCGGGCACCAACCCGAAGTGCCTGCCCGATCTCCCCCCCGACGCCGACCTCACCTCGAAGCTGTCACCCGAACAATTGAAGTCAGCCCTGGGCCAGCGATGACGCAGACAAGCGGCACCTCACGGAGCGGCGTACTGGCCGCGGAGCTCCTGCTCTCGGCCAGGGGGATTGGCAAGGCATACCCCGGGGTGCGCGCGCTCGACCGTGTTGACCTGGAGGTCCGGGCGGGCGAGGTGCATGGGGTGGTCGGCGAGAACGGTGCCGGCAAGTCGACGCTCATGGGCGTGATCTCCGGCACCGTCCGCCCGGACGAGGGATCCGTCGCCATCGGCGGGGAGGACCTCCCAACGGGCGAGCCCGCGGCCAGCAGGTCCAGGGGCCTTGCCATCGTGCGCCAGGAGCCGGCCCTGCTGCCCGATCTCACGGTCGCCGAGAATCTCTACCTGGGCACCCCCGCCGCCCTCCGCCCCGGGCTGAACGGACTCTCGGACTGGGCCTCATCCATCCTCCGGATGTGGAGTGAGGACCTTCTCCTCGACCCGCAGGCACGGGTGGAGGAACTGCTCCCCGAGCAGCGATTCATTGTGGAAATCTGCCGCGCTGTCGCCGCCCGGCCGAAGGTCCTCATCCTTGATGAACCGACCGAACACCTGGCCGCCGAGGATGTCGACCGGCTGTTCGGCCATATCCGGCGCGCGGTGGCAGGCGGCGCAGCCGTCGTCTACATCTCCCACCGGATCGGGGAGGTCAAGCGGATCGCAGACCGGATCACCGTCCTGAGGAACGGGAGGTCCCAGGGCACGCACGAGGCAACGGATCTCACCGAGGGTGACATCGTCAACCTGATCGTTGGCAGGGTGCTCGAGGCGGCCTTCCCCCCGAAGCACCCCGGCTCCACCGGCACCGGGATCAGGCTGCGCGTGCAGGACCTCAGCGGACCCCGCTTCAACCGGGTCAGTATGCAGGTCCGGTCCGGGGAGATCGTCGGGCTCGCAGGGATCGAAGGGAACGGCCAGCGGGAATTCCTGCGCTCACTCCCGGGGCTTTGTTCCCGGCGCGGAACCATGCAGATCGACGGATTGGAGGTCGACCTCCGCAACACCACTCAGGCCGGGGCCGCCGGCATGGCATACATCGCGGCCGACCGGCACCGGGAAGGCATTTTTCCCGGGCTGAGCGTCAAGGAAAACATCGTCGCTAGGAGTCTTTCGGGCGTGTCCCGGGGTGGCGTCGTCTCGGGCGGAGGCGAGGACCAGCTCGCGGGCAGGCTGGTGCGCCAGTTCCGGATCAAGACCCCGACGTTGGACACGGATATCGAGTCACTCTCCGGCGGGAACCAGCAGAAGTCCGTGCTCGCCGGAGCTTTTGCCACCGGGCCCGCGGTCCTGCTGCTTGACGAACCCACCCAGGGAGTCGACGTCGGAGCCCGGAGCGAGATTTACGGGCTGATCCGGGAACGGGCGGCCGGGACTGGAATGGGCGTCGTACTGCTCTCCTCCGACGCCAAGGAACTCGCAGGCTTCTGCGACCGCGTCCTCATCTTCTCCCGCGGCCAGATCGTCGCCGAACTCGTGGGCGGCGAGGTCACCGAGGAGCACATTACCCAGACGGCGCTGCAGGCCACCGCCGTCAGGGAAAAACGCAAAGACACCCGCAGCCCGGTCAGCTCTTGGCTGGCCGGCGACTGGGCGCCGGCGGCCCTTGTCGGGACGGCCGTGGCGCTGCTGGCGGTTCTGGCCCAGTCGGTCAATCCAATGTTCCTCGGCCCTCTGAGCATTGCCGGCATGCTGACGATGGCCACCACGTTGATCTTTGCAAGCCTCGCCCAAAGCCTGGCGCTGCTGGCCGGCGGAATCGATCTATCCGTCGGCCCCCTGATGGGCTTCCTCGTCGTCGTCATGTCCTTTTTCCTCGTCGATGGCACCTCGGCGGTCTTCCAGGGAGTGGGCTGGATCCTGTTGCTCGTCATACCGGTCATCGTCGGCGGCGTGAACTGGGCCCTGTGCGACCTCGCACGCATGCACCCGATGATCGCGACACTGGTGACGTTCATGGCCCTTCAGGCGCTGTCCCTCATCCTGCGACCGGTGCCCGGCGGATTCATCAGCCGCGGGATCACCGCTCCCCTGACGCTTAAGCTTGGCCCGGTCCCGGTGGTGTTCCTCGCGGCCGTCATCCTCAGCGTGGCGCTGGGGTTGCTCCTGAGCAGGTCCCGTGCGGGAGTGGCGCTGCGCGCCGTCGGCTCGAGGCCGGATACCGCGGCGATGAACGGGCTGAAACCGGCCCGGGTCCGGCTGGCCGCCTTCGTCGGTGCGAGCCTCATCGCCATGCTCGGCGCCGTCACCTTGATGGCGCAGATCGGCTCGGGTGATCCCGCGGCCGGAACCAGCTACACGCTCTCGAGCATCACCGCGGCGGTCATCGGAGGCGTCAGTCTCCTCGGTGGCCGGGGTTCTTTTGTCGGGGCACTGCTGGGCGCACTGCTCATTCAGGTGGCGTTGTCCGTCACTACGTTCATCGGGCTTGATGCGGCCTACCAGTCCTTCCTCCTTGGAGGACTCACCATCGTCGCCGTCGCCGGCTATTCGGCCAGCAGGCGCAAAGTGTCAGTGGAGGCGCACTCATGACTTTCGAAGGCTCGGTGTCTGCAGCGAAGAACCCCGAAGCGGACGCCCCTGCCGCAGGGAAACCGCCGCGTCCCGCTTTTCTTCCCATCCTCGCTGCGACGATCCTGCTGCTGGTCCTCAGCGCGGTGCTCGCCCCCCAGACCGTGAGCGCGATCTCCCTGCTGTCAATGCTTCCGTTCGCCGCTGTGCTCGCCGTGGCCGCCGTCGGCAGCACCTTCGTGGTCCAGCAGCGCGGCATCGACCTCTCCGTCGGTGGAACCATCTCCGTGGCGGCCGTATCGGTCTCGGTGCTGCCCGCCCGGTACGGACTGCCCGTGCCGCTGGTCATCATCATCACCCTCGTGATCTGTGCGGTTATCGGGCTGGTCAACAGCCTGCTTGTGCTGCGGCTGTCCATCACCTCCCTGGTGGCGACCCTGGCCGTCAACGCGCTGCTCATCGGGGCTGTCACGGCGTTCACCCGGGGATCACCGGCCACTGCTCCGGAGGGGCTGACTGCCGTCGTCACGGCCGACATCCTCGGCGTTCCCCTGCTGGTCTGGTTCGCCGCAGTGGTCATCCTCATCCTGGCCGCCGTGTCCTCGGGAACCGTTGCGGGCCGCCGGTTCGTGCTTGCAGGGGCCAATCCGGCGGCAGCGACAGTCTCCTCGATCCGGGTTTCACGCTATGTCGCCCTCGGCTACGTCTGCGGGGCGCTCTGTTACGGCGTAGCGGGAATCCTGCTCGCCGGGTTCCTGCGGAACACGACAGTCAACGTCGGAAACTCGTATCTGGTGGCCGTGATCGCCGCAGTCATCGTGGGCGGGACGCCCCTGAGCGGCGGCAGGGGGACGGTGATCGGATCCGCAATCGCGGCCCTGTTCCTTTCCCATCTGGTCCAGGTCGTCCTCACCCTGGGCGCACCGACGTCCTCCCAGCTGCTCATCCAGGCCGGCGCCATCGCCGTGGCGACGGTGCTCGGAGCCTTCAGCTGGCGGGACATCCGGAACCGGCCGCGGCGCCGTCCGACCGCGCACGGGCTGGTATCCGCCAACGACGCGGCACTGGAAAGGAGGGCGCCCATCACCTGACCGCGCACTGTTCTTCAGCAGGAAGTATTCCCACCCAGACCGGAGCAGCGCTCGCTGCACCCCCGGCCTAGCGTTCCCCGCCCGGTAAGCACCTAACTCGAAGGACCCAGAAATGGCATTTGTCACTGTTGGACAGGAAAACAGCACCGACATCAACATCTACTACGAAGACCACGGCCAGGGCCAGCCGGTGGTGCTGATCCACGGCTATCCGCTCAACGGCAGGTCCTGGGAGCGCCAGCTTCCCGTGCTGCTGGAGGCCGGCTACCGGGTCATCACCTATGACCGGCGCGGCTACGGCCAGTCGAGCCAGCCCACCGTCGGCTACGACTACGACACCTTTGCCACGGACCTGAGAACCCTGCTGGAATCCCTAGATCTTAACGACGTCATTCTTGCAGGGTTTTCCATGGGCTCCGGGGAGGTCGGCCGGTACATCGGCAAGTACGGGACCGCGCGGGTCGCCAAGGCCATCTTCGCCGCGCCCTTGGAGCCGTTCCTGCTGAAAACCCCGGAGAACCCCACCGGCCTTGACCAGGCCGTGTTCGATGGGATCGTCGAGGCCGCCACCAGAGACCGCTTCGCGCACTACGTGGATTTCACCCACAACTTCTACAACTCCGATGTTTTCCTGGGCACCGACCGGCTCAGCGAGCACGCCTTCAAGCACAGCCTGGACGACGCGTTCGCCTCGTCGGCCTATGGAACCCTGGAGTCAATCAAGTCCTGGACGACGGACTTCCGAGAGGACATCACCAAGATCAACGTGCCGGCCCTGATCATCCAGGGCACCGAGGACCGCACCCTTCCCATCGACTCGACCGGACGGCCGTTCCATAAGGCCAATCCCGATGCCGAATACGTCGAGATCGACGGCGCCCCGCACGGCATGCTTTGGACCCACGCCGAGGAATTCAACCAGCCCTTCATGAAATTCATCACCGGCAAATAGGCCCCGTCGACTTCCGCGGGGCAGGGACCGCTGACGCTGGCACTGCCCCGCGGACCGCCGTGCCTAGGCGCGGTGTTCGGGTGCACCGGCTCACCCCGCCTCGCCGGAATAGGCGGGCTGACGGTTGGCACAACACCCGCTTGAACCGATCCGGCAAATCGCCCGTGTATTGACTGCTGGGACAATCACTCCCTGCCCTTCTGATCCGTCCACCGCTTGATCAGCAGGGCCGCCCGCGGGCAACTGGCAACCACCGCCCCAGCAGCCTGTCGCTCGTACCGACCCGGCCGTTATGCCACCGGAGCACACCTGTTCTATCCGTCATACCCCTGAAAGGCCACCCCCATGGCAGAAGTATCAGCCCATCAACTCAACGAGCTGCGCGCCCTTATCTCCGGCCCGGTGTTTGCCCGCGGTGACGATGGCCTCGCGGCCGAAGTGGCCGCCTACAACGTGCTGATCGAGCACCGACCAGACCTCGTGGTTGGTGCCGCATCGGAAGCGGACGTCGCTGCGGCCATCCACTTCGCCACGTCCCACTCCCTTCCCCTGGCCATCCTGTCCACGGGCCACGGCTCCTATGTGAATGTGACCGAGGGTCTGATCATCACCACCTCCCGGCTCACCGGTGAGGTCGCGATCGACACTGAGGCGCGCACCGCGACGGTTCTCGCCGGACACCGAGTTGGCGACGTCGTCTCTGCCGCGGCCAAACACGGCCTGGCCCCGGTGGTCGGTTCCTCCACCACCGTGTCCGCGATCGGATACATCCTTGGCGGCGGCGTCGGCCCGCTGGCGCGCACCTACGGAATGTCCTCGGACTGGGTCCGGTCCTTCCGCGTTGTCACAGCCCAGGGCGACATCATTCCAACCGACGCCACGAACGATCCGGACCTCTTTTGGGCGCTCCGCGGAGGCAAGGGCGGGTTCGGCGTCGTCACTTCCATGGAGCTCGAACTGGTGCCGCTCGAGAGCCTCTACGGCGGGTCCATGTTCTTCGACCCCGAACACGTCGGACCGGTCTTCACCGCCTGGCTCGACTGGACCGCCGCGGTACCCGAGACCCTGACCTCCTCGGCCGCCATCGTCAGATTCCCGCCGCTGGACTTTATCCCGGCACCCCTGCGCGGCAAGACCGTGCTGCAACTCCGGGTGGCCTATGTCGGGGATTCTGCCGACGGCGAGCGTCTCCTCGCTCCCCTGCGCGGCACCGCGCCGGCCCTCATCGATGCCGTCGGCGAAATGGCCGCAGCCGACATCGGGACCATCCACGGCGACCCCACCGACCCCATCCCCCTCTGGGAAGGCAGCGTCCAGCAGCTGCTGACCCACGCCGACGCCGGATTCGCCGCCGCCCTCCTCGGCGCCGTCGGCCCTGAGGTCAACGTTCCCATCGTCGCCGCAGAGGTTCGCCACATTGGCGCGGCCACCCGGCGCGACGTTCCCGAAGGCAGCGCCGCCGGCGGACGCGGCTCGGATTATTCGATCCTGCTGGCCGGGGTCCCCGACCCGAGTCTGTTCGAGACCGTCCTGCCCCAGGTAATGGCGGGCGTCACCACCCAGCTGAAGCCATGGCTGTCCGAAAGCCGGCTCATCAACTTCCAGGCCCTGCCCGCCAGCGAGGCCGCCAGGAACTCCTGGCCCGGAGATATCCGTGCACGGCTGGCGCACGTCCGGTCAGCGTACGACCCCCGCGGCGTCTTCTAGCCGGCCCTCCGCCGTCTCAACCACAACCGAAAGAAACCCCCATGTCCTCGAATTCAAGCATCACCACCGCCACGACGCTGACCGTCCACGCGGAGAACGATGTCACCTACGCCTACCGCATTCTCGGGTCCCCCCGGGGAGAGGTCCCTCTTATTCTCCTCCAGCACTTCCGGGGGAACATGGATTACTGGGACCCGGCCCTTGTCGACGCCCTCGCCCGCGAGCGCGAGGTCGTTGTGTTCGACAACACCGGCGTGGCCTCCAGCACCGGCACCACACCGGACTCCGTCGAGAAAATGGCAGAGGACACCACCGCGTTTCTCAGCGCCCTGGGCCTTGCGAAGGTGGACCTCTTCGGGTTCTCGCTCGGCGGTTTCATCGCCCAGCATCTTGCCCTCACCAATCCCGGGCTCGTGCGCCGGATCGTTCTGGCCGGCACCGGCCCGAAGGGCGCCCCCGGCATGGCCAGCTGGTCAGAGGATGTCGTGGCCCACCTCGTCACCCCCGACGTCCCAAGCGCCGAGGGTATTCTCGCCGTCTTTTATGCGCCAACCGGCGAGAGCCAGACAGCCGGAACGGCGTCCCTGGGCCGGATCTTCAGCCGCACTGAGGGCCGCGACAGCGACGTCAGTATCGAGACAAAGAACAGCCAGTACCACGGGGCGGTCCTGGCTTGGGGCCGGCCGGATTGGCAGGCGGTGCAGTCACTGACCCGCATCCAGCAGCCCACGCTGATCCTGCAGGGCGACAACGACCTGATGATCCCCACCCCTGCAAGCCACCTCATGGCCGGCCTTATCCCCGATGCCCGAATCAGGATCTTCCCCAACGCTTCCCACGGGGCGATCTACCAGTACGCGGCCGAGGCGGCCGCAGAAACGCTCTCATTCCTCGCAGCATAGACCGTCCCGGAAAGGTGCACGCCATGGCCGGGAGCCCCGTGGAGGCTGGAACCGCCGCGAAGGCAAAGCTCAGCACCCCTACGCTCGTCACAGAACCTCGATCACGTGACACGAACAAACGAACGTACGACAATCGCTACTAGGGCTCAATCCACGCCGGGACCGCCCGCGCCGTTTCCCGCACCGACCGCTCAGGAGGCACACATGCCTGTTCATTACCGAAATACCGACGTCGAAGGTCTCAACGTGTTCTACCGGGAGGCAGGAGACCCCTCCGAGCCTACGGTGGTGCTGCTTCACGGCGCCCCGACCAGCAGCTTCATGTTCCGGAACCTGATCCCGATGCTTGAGGGCCGCTTTCATGTGATCGCCCCGGACCTGATCGGCTACGGGCACTCCGCCGCCCCCTCGGTCGAGGAATTCCAGTACGACTTCGACTCGCTCACCCGCTACGTCGACGGGCTCCTGGAGCAGCTCGGGGTTCAGCGGTATGCGATCTACGTTCAGGATTACGGTGCCCCCGTGGGCTGGCGGCTGGCCCTGAACCACCCGGAGCGGATCTCGGCGATCATCACGCAGAACGGCAACGGCTACGAGGACGGCTTCGACGACGCATTCTGGGGTCCGGTCTGGGACTTCAACGCGAACCCAACTCCGGAAAAGGCCGCGGCCATCGGCGAGGTCCTCGGACTGGAGGCGATGAAGTGGCAGTACACCCACGGGGTGCCGGATCCCTCCGTGGTCAGCCCGGACGGGTGGACGCAGGACTTCGCGCTGATCAGCCGCCCAGGGGTCCTGGATGCGCACGTGGCCCTGCTGGGCAAGTACACAACCAACCGGGACCTTTACCCCAGGCTCCACGAGTACTTCCGGGACAGCCAGGTTCCGCTGCTTGCGGTGTGGGGAAAAAACGACCTGATTTTCATCCATCCAGGGGCGACGGCGTTTGCCCGGGACCTGCCGAACGCCGAAATCCATCTCCTCGACGGCGGCCATTTCCTTCTCGAGAGCCACCTCCAGGAAGCCGGCGGACTTATCCTGGACTTCCTCTCCCGCGCGCTGTCCACGAGGGTTTTTCAGGCATAGAACGAGCCCCGGTGCAGCTGGAACTACCTGTGCTCCGGGCGGAATGACCTCGGGGCGGTCCTGCGTGGTGCGTCGGCGACACGTTGCAGGCGGCTGGCCCGGCACGCCCCAATGACATCAGTGCTTGGGGCCAACAGTGCTTGGGGCCAACGCGGCATCCATGCCAGAAGATTGTTGTGTGGCCCGGCCGGGCCCGGCGGCGGCGCGCGAGGTCAGGAACCCTCACCACAGTCATGTAGCTACACCCCCGCTCCCCCATGAAGTTGTAAGAAAGCCCGACCGGGCTTCGCGAGAGAGAGGAGGCACCCGCGACGTAGAGCAACCCCAACCCAGCCACCAGAACCGGCACCCGGACCGCAGAATTGGGCCGGCTGTCCACAGTCAGAGAGCAAAAGGGCCTCTGACTAGGGGCAACATGTGCCCGAAGTGGGACTCGAACCGGACTCCACGCCCCGAAAATCCGCCGCTCCCCCGAAAACTTCCGAGTCCGGCCCAGTCCGGCACCGGTACGGCCCAGTCCGCGACCCAGAGTGTGGACATAGTCCACACCCCGACTTTCCTGACAGCTCATACGCACGACCCGCGCGGTCTACTCCCCGTCGACGGGGACATGCCCTGGAAGGGTTCAGTCACTGCCGTGGAACTCTGGACGGCGTCCCCTGCTAAAGCCTCGCCAGGTCCTCCTCCAACTCAGCACCATCGGGCTCGTCCGCAGCAAGAACCCAGGACGACTGCCCCCGGCACCGTCGGAGTAGTCCGAGGAGGTTTCCGGGGGAACAGAGTCCGCCGAATGAGCGCCATCGCCGCGCGCTATGACCACTGCTATTGGAATCTCCGCGCCTGGCATGCCCTTCATGACGGCCTCCTGTGCCGCATGTCACCTCAGTGAAGAACCAGCGTCAATACACAGAAATCGGCCAGACGCACGGAAGCGGACCGGTCACCGCACGCCACCTATAGAAGAACGCGACCTGCAACCGTGAGGACCAGAACAAGCAGGGCGATGGCTCCGATGTACAGCCACCACTTCTTCGAGCCGATTGGGCGGCGTCGCGAATCTTCAGGTGGATCGGTAATACCCACGAAATCCGTAACTCGTCTAACCTTTCCAGACCCTTTTCTCATCTACCGAGGGTACGTCTCGAACGGGCAGGCATCCCGTTGAAGGATCGGCCAACGGGTCGGTTGACTCGCCTGCGGGTCTCGGCAGGCGGGTCTGGTTGTTTCTTTGAGGGACGCGGTGGAGACTCGGCGCATGGTCTCCTTCATCTCGCATACCACCATTGATTGCGCCGATGCCTTCTCTTTGTCGAACTGGTGGAAGCCGGTGCTGGGCTACACCGACATCGAGGGTGATCCCAACGAGGCCGGCGATGAGGAGTGCGTTATCCACGACCCAGAAACTGGTCATCGGCTGTTGTTCATCGAAGTGCCCGACGCCGCGGCGGCCAAGCGGCGGTGCGGTAAGAACCGCCTTCATCTGGACCTGCGGCCGCGTGACCGCACCCGCGACCAGGAGCTCGAGGCGCTGCTGGCTCACGGAGCCACGACGGTGGAGGACCTCCGCGGCAAGTACGGGCCCGGTACCGGGTGGGTTGTGCTTGCCGACCCCGAAGGCAACGAGTTCTGCATCCTGAGATCCGAGGCCGAGGCCACTCATTGATTGACCGCGGCCCCGCGTAAGTGGTCATCGACCTGCCCCTAAGTCAGTGATTCGGAGCTTTTTCCGATGGCGTGGTGGTTCTTGCGTGCTTGCTGCTTTGCTTATTCTTCGCACGTAGGGTGGGCAGATGGTCGCGGACGCTGATGTGCTGTTGGTAGGGCCTCGTGGATGATGCTTGTGCTTGGAGGTGGCGATGGAGGTGAGTCCGGAGACTGGATCCGCCGTGGTCTGGCTCGCCTATGACCTTGACCCGGGTGAGGGCGTCTCTCGGGTGCTGCTGGCAGCCACCTCCGGGGACGTCAGCGATCCGCCGCCGAGGCCGTCACCGAGGGGCGTCATCACCGCGCTGGCCTTGAGCGATGTGACGCGGGCGGGAGCTGATGTCATCGACCTTTGTTTGGCCCATGCGGTCGATACGTCTCGGCCCTGGCAGGAACCGGACGGAGAGGATGTCTTTGCAGCGTTTCACGAGGTGATGCCGGCCCTTGCCCCGATCGCCCGGCACGTGACCTCCGTGCCCTCTGCGCAGTGGAGGCCGCAAGGCCGGCGGGTCGAGCAGTGGGCCGTCGACTGGTGGGCAGCAGATGATCCAGCACCGCTGCCCCGGGAACCGCGAGCCCTCTCCACATGGGCCCGCGGGGCCCACTCCTTCGAAGCGAGGTAGATATGCATATTGACCGAGACGAGATCTTTCGCAGGGCCAGTGATGAATACCGCCCCGAAACGGTCAATGTGGTATTTCTCAGCGCGCCGCGACACCGGGACGACCTCAACACTCTCGCGAGAATCCTGGAGGAGATGCGCGGCGAGGAGGTCTGGGACGAGGAGTTGATGGTCCGGGGCCCGGAGGACTCCCCGTACGGGCCCACCCTTTTCATTGAATTTGAAGGCGAATTCATTGCGGTCGAGCGTTTCCTCGAAGAGCTGGGAGGTCATCTGGAGGACGTCGGATTGGAGGGCGAGTTCACCGCTGCGCAGATCACACCGATGCTGCCGGATGATCCGTGGTTCACGCTTGACTCAATATCCGCCGGCCTGTGCACCTCATTGACGGCAGAGCAGAAACGGCCGCTGCAGCCTGTGGTGGACCATGCCTTGCAGTGGTGCCAGGTTCCCGGCGGCCAGTTCTATGTCCGGTTCGGGGAAGGGCAGTACCTGGTCCCGCCGGAGGCTCGGCGGGAAAATCTCCAGACGGCCCTCCAGGGGAAGGACGTCAGCATCACCTGCTTTGCCTCCCGTGACCAAATCCGCAGCGTCACGTTCCTCGAACATGCAGCGGTCCTCTATACAGAGCGGTATCCCGGCATGGACGAGCCGGGCGCCTGGCGCAGCGGACTTGAAGGAATGAGCCGGGTCCTGCAGGACCTCGCCCCGTCACTGAACTACGGTGCCGTGAGACGGCAGGCCTTCCACGCGTCTTCCTGGGATGTCTTCCTGACCTCACGGTGGCCGGAAAATCCTCGCCTTGATAGTGGGCTGATCCGCTTCACGCAGGGAATTTCCCACCAATATGTTCCGGACGCCTACGGCGTTATGGTCCTCTCCCCGTCCCACCGATGGGACCCCCCTGCCCCAAACTGGACGACCACCCCGGCGGCGGGAGAGCGGACCCTGGTGCGCTGGAACGACGCCGACGCACTCTTCGCGACGAACCCTCCCGATGAAACCGTCGTTGACTGGATGCGCAGGGACGCAGAACCCATTCTGATGAACGACGCAATGGCTCACGCCGAGCGGCCCGCTTGGTGATAGACGGCAAGCGGCCCGGGGTCTAGGCCAGTCTCCGGATGGGATTCCCCGCGATCCAGGCGCTGATTGCTTCCACGGTCTGCGGGTAGAAGACACGGTAGGTCCCTTCGGTGACGTAGCCGAGGTGTGGAGTGAGCACTGTGCGCGGTGTGGTGCGCAGCGGGTCATCCTCCGGCAGTGGTTCGACGTCGAAGACGTCCAGGGCTGCCCCCCTGATCCGGTTTTCCTGCAGTGCTTCGATCAGGGCGGGGGTCTGAATGAGCTGCCCGCGGGAGGTATTCACCAGGATCGCCGACGGCAGCATCAGTGCCAGCTCGGCTGCGCCGACCAGGCCGCGGCTGCGGTCGCTCAGCTTGTAATGCAGCGTCACCACATCCGATGTTGTGAACAGTTCTTCCTTGCTCACGGCACGCGCACCCACCCCGGCCGCCCGCGCGGGCTCGAGGTTTTGACTCCAGGCCACGACGTCCATGCCGAACGCGGCACCAATCCGTGCGACCTGCGTTCCGAGCCGTCCGAGGCCGACCACACCAAGCCTGCGCCCGGCCAGGTCTGCGCCCACCGTCGTCTGCCATCCCCCCGCGCGCATTGCCGCGTCCTCGAGCGGGATGCTGCGCACCGCAGCGAGAATGAGCGCCCACGTCAACTCCGGTGTGGCTGTGGAGGGTGACTCCGTCCCGCACACCACGACACCGTGTTCCCGGGCCGCGTCGAGGTCGATTGAGGCATTTGCCTGTCCTGTGGTGACGAGCAGGCGCAGATCCGGCAACCGGCTTAGGCGGGCTGCCGTGAACGGTGTACGCTCCCGCATAGCCACCACAACCTCTGCGCCGCTTAGCAACATGACGAAATCATTTTCGTCGGCGACGGGGCGGGATACGAATACGACCTCCGCGTTCAGCCTGTCCCAGGCCGCATAGCCTGCAGCGACACCCTGGTAGTCGTCCAACACCACAATCCGCATGCTGTCCCCTTAGCTCCTGCCCGCCCTGCTGCGGGTTGGTCCGATCATTCCAGAGCCCGTGTCAGGCAAACCGACACGACACAACGCAGTACACGCGGGGTGAGGCACCCCGCAGGACGCGGTCTCGACATGTCACCGCACCAACCCAGCGCGGAAACCGGGCCCGTCAACGGAACCTTCCTGATAGCGGCCGTCCTTGCGGGACAAAAGCCGATCCCATTGGGACGAGCACTAGTGTCCACACATACCCGACATTCTGCCCTAGCGGGCATACATGCAGGACTGCAGGGGTGAAGCCGGAGTAAGGGGTGGTGGGCCTCCTGCCCACAAGGGCACGGCACAAGCTCCCCCACGCTTCGCTGCTTGTCCCACACCCAGATGGACAGCAGGATCCCAGGGGCCCGCCTGCACACACCCACCTAAGTCACCGACACTGGCAGCTCACCTTGAGCGAGCGGAGGCCGTGTACAGCCTTCACGGGTACCCAGCCGCCAGCGAACAAACCGGAGGTCGCCGCGACCTCAGTCTGCTCGTAGCGATCGTGCTCATGACTCGTTCGCTCTCGGTGGCTGCCTCACCTGAGCCCCTCGGCAAGGCGCACGACAGGTCAAAAGAATCCACCAGAGTCATGCACCTACACCGCCACTCCCCCATGAATGATTAGGAACGCCCAAACCGGGCTTCGCGACAGAAAGGCGGCACCCGGCCCCCAGGAAAACTCCAAAACCGCCGCCAGAACCGGCACCCGGACCACAGAATTGGGCCGGCTGTCCACAGTCAGAGAGCAAAAGGGCCTCTGACTAGGGGAAACATGTGCCCGAAGTGGGACTCGAACCGGACTCCCGGCCCGAAAATCCGCCGCTCCCCCAAGGACATCTACAATCCGGCACCGGTACGGCGCAGTCCGAGGCCCGGAGTGTGGACACTGTCCACTCCGCGACTTCTCCCCCACTGGAGGCCTTCTCTGACAACCGCGCTCCGGATTGTCAGGGAGCTGCCCTTCTTCGCAGAGCAAGGGAAACTCATCGGAGTTAGGCAGTCCCACTCCGCCAAAGACGACAGACGCGACGCGGTTTCCAGCATTGTTTATCGCAGTCCCCCAACGAGCGGTTCCATTTCGGCAGTTCGCCCCTTGTACGAACAAACAAAATATAGGTGGAAATCCGTCGGATGGACCGAAAGTTCCATTGCTTGGCGAATCTACACTGAACCGCATGACAACACTTGCCGATATCAGCCATTGGATCGACGAACGCCTGGGCACCCTCGCGGAGCAGTACAACGTCCCCGCCGTTTCGGTGGCTGTCTACGCCGACGGAGAGGTGATCGACCGTTCTGCGGGCATCCTTAATCTCGCCACGGGGGTCGAGGCCACCACCGACAGCGTGTTCCAGATTGGATCGATCACCAAACTGTGGACGGCGACTCTGGTCATGCAGCTTGCCGATGAGGGCCTGGTCGATATTGACCGGCCCGTCCGCGAGTACCTGCCGGAGTTCCAGCTCGGGGACGATGCAGCCGCCGCTGTCATCACCATTCGTCAGTTGCTGAGCCACACCGCCGGGTTCGAAGGCGATATCTTTACCGACACCGGCCGCAATGATGACGCGGTCAAGTTGCTCATCGCCGGCCTCGGCGACGTGCCGCAGCTTTTCCCGCCGGGTGAACAGTTTTCCTACAACAACGTCGGCTACTGCGTCCTGGGCCGGCTGGTGGAGGTCCTCAGGGAGAAGCCGTTCAGCACCGCACTGCGCGATCACCTGATCACGCCGCTGGGGCTGGCGCACGCGGTGACCGGCGCCGATGAGGCGATCATGTTCCGGGCCGCGGTGGGCCACGTCCAGCCCGAGGCCGGCGCGGCGTACGTTCCGGCACCATTTTGGGCGCTGGCTTACTCCAACGCTCCTGCCGGTACAACGCTGACGATGCGGGCAAGGGACCTGATCACTTTCGCCAGGATGCAAATGAACGGTGGTGCCGCCGATGACGGGACCGTTGTGCTCTCACCCGGAGCGGTCTCCGCCATGCAGGAACGTCAGGTGGAGCTGCCCTACTTTGGCCTTCTCGGCGACGCATGGGGCCTGGGCTGGGAGATCTACGACACGCCGGCCGGTGAGATCATCGGTCACGACGGCAGCACGCTCGGGCAGAACGCTTTCCTCCGGATCGCCCCGGAAAAGGGTGTCGCCGTCGCCCTCCTGACGAACGGAGGCGAACCGTTCGGTCTCTACCACGAGATGATTTCCCACGTTCTCTCGGAGCTCGCCGATGTGGAACTCCCACCCATGCCGGTTCCCCCGTCCGAGCCGAAGACCATCGACCCAGAGCGTTTCCTCGGCACGTACAGCTCCCGGATGCTTGACCTCGATGTCACCCAGGATGAAGAGGGCCGGGTGTGGATGACCATGACCGCGACGGACGCCGGAGAGGAGATAGGGGTGGACAACGAGACCACCGAGCTGGTCTGGCTGAGGGAGGACACCCTCATCCCGCTCAAGGGCCAGCAGGGAATGCACCTGCCCCACGCCTTCCTGGGCGATGACGGCACCGGCCGCGCGCAGTACCTGCACCTCGGCCGCGCAGTGCGCCGGGCTGCCAGCCACTGATTATTGGCAACCGCAGCGGTTTCATTGTCGGTGCACCCGAAGACATTCCGCTATCGGCTCAGGGGAGCCGTCGACTTGAGCACAGCCGACCTTGCCGATGGAAACGCCCGTTTCCGCGCCATGCTGGAGCTGCGAGTTCTGCTCCCGATGAGGGGCACACCCCGCTGTCGCCGCGTCGGTAACGAATACCCGATTGTGACACGAAAGCAACCCCCGCTGTCATCTCCCAGGCACCTTCCTTGCCCGCGCTGTGTCAACGTTTGGCCCGTGGGCACCCTGGGCTCCTCTCCCGGCTCCCCGAGGGTGAGGGTCCGTGGTGTTGGGCGTGCAGACGCGTTGCTCCCTATGATTACCCGCCCGAGAACCCGTCTCCGACCCAGTACCCGAGGATGTCGCGTTCCCTGTTCACGGTGACTTTCATGATGACGTAGAACGCGGTGTTGCGCACCGGGTCGTTCGGGTCCAACGACCGGGATGACCCCTCGGCCAGCTCACCGGTAACCTTCCCGGTGAGCTGGCCGAGACTGTCTTTGAAGACCTTGGCCCCGCAGACCTCCTCGACGTGCGCGGCGATTTCCCCGGTGTCCGGTCCGCGGGCGGACAGCGAGAGCACGAACTAGTCGATCCCGTCCAGGCGCCGTTTCAGTGTGAGCACGATGACCGGCTCAAACGACCCGCCGCGGTCCTGGGGCACCTGGGTCACGGGCCTGCTTCCGGATCAGGTTGGAGCCTCACACACCTATTTTCTTTCAGTCCGGTCACCCAACCTCTGGGCCCGTCGCTGTCTGCTGGGGCGTCGCTTTCACCAAGCCTTCCCGGAGGCCCAGTACGCGGAGATTGAAGGCGCCCCTTATGGTCTCCTATGGACGCACTCTGACGAGGTAAACGCGGTACTCGCCGCGTTCGTCAAGGGCTGACCTTTCTCGTCCACTCCGCCTGCCGGAACCTCGTCCGACTAATCTCCAGCGCCCCTCTCAACACAGTCCGTTGATCGCCGATACCGTGGGCCCCACTGGGCATCGAATTCGGTGAACCGGTCACATAGAGCCGTGTGGACCGGTGTGAAGACTTTGACGATACCGCTGTGGTGCCCTCACCCTTCCTCGAATACGACGTGGAGATCCGGCGGGTGATTTGCACGACGAACGCGATCGAGTCGATCAACGCCCGCTACCGCCGGGACGTTAGAGCCAGGAGGCACTTCCCCAACGAGCCCGCGGCCCTAAAGTGCCTCTACCTCGTCACCCGGTCTCTTGACCCACCGGCGGTGGCAGAGCACGCTGGGTGATCAGGTGGAAACCCGCCCTCAACGCGTTCGCGATCAACTTCGCCGGACGGTTCGAAAGAACTACTTACTGATGAACACCGCCGGACTCCACACACCGTTTTTCGGACAGTCCCACTCGATTGCCTGAGACGGTTGATGAGCGTAGAGAATCGGCTTGCGGCCAGAACGTAGCTGGCGGGGCGGGTACTTGCCGCTGCGCAGCCTCCCGCCGGCTGGACATGGTGCAGTTTTTCAACCTTTCCAGGGCTCAGAGCGAAACTCGTGGATCGGTAAGCGTCAGTGAGCCTACGCGGTGTGATCACGGCTTCTCAAACGCTTGTTACTGCGGTGAGGAGCGGCTGGACTCGCACTCAGATCCGCCCTTCGCGACCCCATACCGTTGCGCATGTTCGCCGCGGACGGCGTCTGCCTGTGGTCGTGACCGAGGTGCCAGGTCGGCCCAGTCTCCAGCACTGTTAAGCAGGTTCTTCGTGAATTTCGTTCAATAGCCCCCCGGGCCCGACAGGGCTCATACTCTCCTGGCCTGGCTTGAGCGAGAAGCCGTTCGGCGATTTCCTTTTGATCGATGATCTCTCCCGTCACAGGATCGATCATCTCCTCTGTTGCTTCAGTCGTGAAGTTGTTCACGGCCATCTCCTTTCGGATCAGGCCGGGCCCTCACACACCGTTCTTCTTACAGTCCCCTGGCAGGATACGGGCTACGGGTGCTACGGGTGCTACGGGTGCTGTGGTGGGTGTCGGGTTATGGTGTGCTGAGGGCTTCGTCGAGGGCTTCGATGGACACGCGGTAGAGATCGAGGAGTTCCTCCTGGGGGCCTTCAAAGATTTCGTCCTGGGGGCCGTCGTAGATGGCGAATGGCAATGCTGTGAGGGTGATGGTGACGGCGGTGCCGTCCTCTGCGACTGCGTTGCGGGTCTGGTAGCCGGGGATGTCGCCGTTGTGGCCCCAGGCGGTGCCGGCGCTTAGTTCGCTGCTTTCGATCCCCAGCCCGTAGGTGGATCCGGGGAAGAGTTCGTCGCCGGTGAGGATGCCGGTGAGCATCTGGTCGAGTTCGGCCGGTTCCAGGAGTTCGCCGTCGAGGACGGCTTTCATGAACGTGTTGAGCTCAGCCGGCGTGGATACCATCGCCCCGGCTGCCCAGGTCCAGGAAGGATCGGCGTCAGTGATGTCGCGCAGTTCTCCCTCAGCGTCGATGTGGTAGCCCAGGGGATGCTCACCGCGCAGCCCGGTCTCGCCTGGTTCGGGCAGGTAGGTGTGTTTCAGGTCCAGGGGTGTGACGATCCGATCGTGGATCAGCTCGGCCAGGGGCCGTTGGGTGACGCGTTCGATGATCAGGCCCAGGGCGATGTAGTTGGTGTTGGTGTATTGATGGCGTTCCCCTGCGGGGAAGTCCGCGGGCCGTTCGAGAGCCAGGTCGAGCACGTCCCGGGGTGAACGGTAGGCGTCGCGCTGGCCGAACGTGTCTTTGACGATGACTTCGGTGGTGTACTCGGGCAGGCCGCTGGTGTGTTGGAGCAGCTGCCGGACGGTGATGGCCTGAGGGTCGATGCCCTTCCCCTTGATGAGGCCGGGGAGGTAGGTGTCGACGCTTCGGTCCAGTTCGAGGAGTCCTTCTTCGACCAGTTGAAGGGCCACCACCGCGGTGAATGTTTTGCTGGCGCTTCCAATGCGCACTTCGGCATCTGCGGGGATTGGTGCGGCGGTGGCGAGGTCGGCGGTGCCGGCGGTGGCGGTTTCAGCGGTGCCGTCCGGCAGGGTGCGGGTGATGATCGCGCCCGGGTAGCCTTCCTCGACGAGTCGTTCGGCGATGCCGGTCAGGACCTTCGGTGCTTCCTTGGGGGCGTCCTTGGTTGCGGCCTGGCTCGTGCAGGCGGTGAACGCGAGCGAGGCGGCCAGTGCGGTGGTGATGACCGCGAATTTGGGGGTGTGTTTCATGTCAGTGCTCCGATGTGGTGTAGGGAGTTGTTCGTGAGGATGCGCGCCTCCGGTGCCGGTGCGCCCGGACAAGGAATACCGCGCAGACAATGGCGATGGCTCCGGAGGGGATCGAGAGCCCCGGGATGGAGACCACCGTGGTGGTCAGAACGTTGGCGGCCAGTGCTGCGATGAGGACAGCCCAGAGCACGATGATGCGGCCGGGTTTCTGTCCTTGGACATGGGGGTGGTGGGTCATGTGCAAACCATTTCGGGTTAGAGGGTTCGTTGGTGACTTAGTTTCCCGAACACCAGCGCGTTCCCCGCATCGGGGGCGATCAGGCCTAGCAGCATACGGATCGTGGTGGTCTTCCCGGCGCCGCTGGGCCCCAGCAGGCCCGTGACGCGGCCGGCGCCGACGGTGGAGCTGACATCCTCGACCCGGCGGGCACCGCGGAAGGACTTCGACAGGTGCTCTACGAGGAGGTGTTCACTCTCTTGCTTGGTCATACCTCCAAGGTGCCAGCTGCGCACCCTCCGCACCCCAGCCCCAGGACCAGTCCCTCACTAGCCAAAAGACCAGTCCCTCACTAGCCAAAAGACCAGTCCCTCACTAGCCAAAAGACCAGTCCCTCACTAGCCAAAAGGACAGGCTGCCGCCATCCGGTTGTCGGGTCCTTCCCCGGCCCTGACGGGGCGTCCGGGTATGCCGGTGCGTTCGTGGTTGACTTATCCCGTGAAGTCCATGCGAACCCGGCGAACGGCCCAACCCGGCGCGGCCGACACAACGCCGGGGCCCGGCCATCCACGCTCACTCCAACGCGTGGTTGTCCTCCCCGCCGTCGTCCTCGCGGTCGCGGTCGCCTCCATCATCATCGAAAGCTTCGATCCCTCGGTGCCGCCTCAGCCACTGCTTCTGACGGCGCTGCAGGCGGCTTTCGTAACCGGGCAGGCCGCTGCGCTCCTTTTTCGCTACCGTGCGCCGGCGCCGGTGTTCGCGATCGTCGTGGTGCTGCAGACGGTTCTCCTCGTAACCGGCGGGGCGGACCTGGGGCTCGGGACCCTGGCGGTCGTGGTTTCCGCCTTCTACCTCATTCGGTGGGCACCACGGCCCCGGGCGTGGTACCTCCTGGCGGCACTCGCGCTCACGAGCAGCGTCGTCGTCCTTGGGGCGGAACTGGGCGGAACCCAACCCCCGCTGCTCGTCTTCGCCGTGGTCGCCGGGCGTCTGGTCTTCGAGTTTGCGGCACCGGCCCTGGTCGCTGAGCTCGTCCGTAACCGCGCTTACCTCGCCACTGCAGCGCGTGAGCGGGACGAGATGATCCGCCGTGAACAGGTACGGGATCAGGCTCAGCGCCGGCAGGCCGAGCAGACCGCCCTCGCCAGGGAGCTGCACGACATCTCCGGACACCACCTCTCCGGCATTATCGTGACCGCGCAGGCGGCAGGAACACTGATCGAGAAGGATCCGCTGCGCACACGGGCCATGCTCCGTGAACTCGAAGGAGAAGCCCGGGCGATGATGATCGATCTGCGCCGGACTGTCGGCCTACTCCGCCCGGACCCGGAAACCGAAGGCGCCACCGGAGATATCCGGGTGTCCATCGGCACCCCGGGCCTGGATGATCTGCCGGAGCTGATCGATGCCGCCGTGCGCCGCGGTCAAAGCGTCACTTTCGAATCGACAGGGGAAGCATCCCATCTCGGGCCGGTCGCCCAGGCGACCATCTACCGTGTGGTGCAGGAATCGCTGGCCAACGCCGCACGCCACGCTCCAGGCGCTAAATGCATGGTGACGATCGAGTACCTACCCGAGGCCACTGTCCTGACCGTGGAAAACACGTCGAGCCTCCATTACCGGGATATCACCTACGCCCAGCCGACACCGGTTCACGACCGGGCAAACCATGGATACGGGCTCGTCGGCATGCACGAGCGGGCGAAGCTCATCGGAGCCGAACTCACCACCGGGCGTACGGAAACCGGCGGCTGGAGCAACCGGTTACGGATCCCGAACCTCGTCCAAGGAGCACCACAATGATCCGTGTCCTGATCGCCGACGACCAGGTCATCGTTCGGGCCGGACTATCGATCCTGCTCGACTCAGCCGCCGACATCACCGTCGTCGGGGAAGCCGAAAACGGTCGGGAAGCTATCCGGCTGACCAAGGAGCTTCGCCCCGACGTCGTGTGTATGGACATCCGGATGCCCGTCATGGACGGCGTCGCCGCAACACGCACCATCTCCGCCGACGCCACCCTGGACAGCGAGATCCTGATCCTGACCACCTTCGACATCGACGATGACATCTTCGCCGCTCTCGAAGCAGGGGCCGCGGGCTTCCTCCTCAAAGGCGCCGACGAGGACACGCTGCTCAACGCCATCCGCTCGGTCGCCCAGGGCGACGGAACCCTCGACCAGCGGCTGACACGGCGGATCCTGCAGGAGTTCGTGCAGCACCGCCCACCGACACCACCAGCCGGGGTTCACAAGCCGCTTCCTTCGCCGCTCACCGACCGTGAAATCGACGTCCTGCAACTCCTTGCACAGGGCCTCTCAAACGCCGAAATCGCTAAACAACTCTTCGTGGAACAATCCACCGTCAAATACCATCTCACCCATCTGCTCGAGAAAACCGGATCCCGCGACCGCCTCCAGATTGTCCTCTGGGGCATCCGCTCAAGAACCGTCACCGTCGAGTAACAGGCCGGCCGGCCCCCACTGTCGTCCCCAAGATGTGGGAGTGCTCTCCGGTCTTGAGGCGAGTAAGCATCGCCGATGATGATGGCACCAGCCCCTAGGCGCGGTCGAACATGCTGTCCGCATCAGGTTGAATACGACCTGACGAGCACGATAGGTTCGAAGAAGCGATCGATAGTCCGCATAGCGGTAATGAGCGAGCGGACAAACCGATGAATGGAGAGGGTACTCGCTGTCAGCGACCAACGGACAATCCTGATCATCGTCTGCTCCTGGTCATCGGTGGTTTCGGGAGAGTGCTGCTTGCATGGTTCGGACCCTCGTCGATCGGTAGGGGCGGGCCCGAAAAGGAATGACACTCTTCGCGTCAGCGTCATGCCACCATGGACTGGGTCGACTGGTACAACACCACCCGGCTGCACAGCACCTTGGCCATAGTCCCACCCAACGAATTCGAGCAAAACTACTACGCTCAAATAGACGCCTCATCACACGACGAGGACACCAGCAAGAAGACGGCCTAAAACCCGGCACGGTTCATGTTGTAAATATACTGGAGGTTGAGTAGTGGTAGTCGAGTATCCCGACTACCACTACTCATGTGCAGACCATTAGGCGACCTCGCTGGTCAGTAATCAAGGCCCTCTAAGAAGGTGCGCACTGCTGAGCTGAATTCGACAGGGTTTTCGATCATCGGATAGTGCCCGGTTCCGGAGAGTAGCGCAATCTTGCTACCCACAATGCGCTTCTGGGTCTCCTCCACCTGATCTTGTGTCACAAGCCAGTCCTCATCGCCGCGGATCAATAAAACCGGGCAGTCGATCTGATTCATGCGCTCCCTCTGATCGAAGGTGCCATAGCTGGTGAGGTCCGCAACCATGACTTCGGTGGGGCTTCTCTTGATCTGCCATACGACTTCGCGAAGTCTGTCCTCGGGAGTGCGTGACCCGCAGAGTGATCGCGCCCATCCGTTCAAGAGTTGGTGACCGTCCGTCTGAAACATGTCGAGCGCGAATTCGGGGAACCGCGGCGTGAAGTCCGCCCCTTGGGCAGATACAACACCTGAGTAGTGTCCAGGACGCCGAACGGCGAGCTCGAGCACCTCATTGCCGGCGAACGAGCATCCAATAAGCACCGGAGCTTCCAGGCCCAGCGCGTCGATTAGCGCTTCCGTGAACTCCGCGTGCTGAGTGGTGTCGGTATAAAGGCCGTCCGTTGGTTCGAGAGACTTGCAGTGCCCTGGGGCATCGAAGGCGATAACCCGGTAGCGGTCAGAAAGCGCGTCGAGGACGTACCGGTACTGTAGCGAGTCTTGAGCGGCCGCATGAAGACAGAGGATCGCTGGCCCAACGCCCGCTTCCTCGTAGTAAGTACGAACACCATTCACCAGGATGTAATGTCCTACTATCCTGGCGACATCACCTTCAGGAGGTGAGGGAGACGGCACGGGTGCTACCGCGGTTTGCCCGCCCACGCGCTTCATCGCCTCGAACGCCAGCCACATCGTGTTGGCGTTGCGCATCGCAGCAACCGCGTCACCGCTGATGGCGAGTTGACCAGCCCCAGTTACTTCGAACCAGTCCGTACCGCCGGTGATCACCCGCAGCCATTCCTCGCGGGGGCCGGTGATCGTGAAGAGTGCTGGCCGAACCGGATTCCCCCGTCCTACAGCGGCGACGCGGCCCTCACGGATCTCTAATGAAGCGACGCCTGACTCAAAATCAAAGGCCACCCGCCCGTCGAAGAATTTCGAGTGCCTGCGCCACACCTCGTCGTTGTTCAGCACTGTGCCGAGTTCATCCCACCATTCGGGACTTAATAGAGCATTCATGTGTTCCTCCTAATCAGCGTTGATCTGGTTCGGCCGAGCATCCCAAGTCGTCTGGTCCATTTGGAAACGCCCGCAAAGACCGCCAAATGATCGAGGTGTTGAAATGCGTTTCGGTCGCGAACCGAGGCGGTCACCTCCTGAACGAGCACGAGCGTGGGAACCGACGCCCTCATTGCTTCGGCCATCGTGGGGCACCAGCAGCGTGGCCGCAGTTCCGTTTTGAGCCGCGACCACCGAGATTCTCCTCGAGATCCTCAAGAATCCACCGGCCATTACTCCGGCGGCGCTCTCCGTTCGGTAGAGCATCTGCCGAGTTCCGATTGTGTCGGCAGCGATCACTAGGTCCGTTGGGTTGCTTTGTCCGAAAATCGAGGTGATGCCGTGTTGACTTAGCTGCGGCGATCGTGTCAGCGACGGTGCTGCGCATGGAGAACTCCTCGTTGTGCCCTTGCAGATATTTCATTATATGCATACGATGCCACATAATGACATACGGGAAGCGGAGTGGCTGAAAGGTGCGAAAAATGCCCAAGATGGCGGTTGTTTCTGGTGGGCTCAGCGGGCTTGGCGCCGCGACCGTGGACAGATTGCGGCAGGATCGTCTGACAGTCCTCACCTTTGATCGTGTGACCGGGGCGGATTTCAAGGTCGATGTGGCAGATCCGACCGAAGTCGCCGCTGCAGCTGCCGAGGTCGGAGACATCGACATCTTGATCAACTGCGCAGGGATCGCAGGGCCCAACAAGCCGCTCTGGGAAGTCACGGACGACGCCTGGGCGCAGACCTTTGCAGTCAACGTCACGGGAACATTCAATATGTGTCGAGCCTTCATCCCTGGAATGCGAACGCGAGGGTGGGGCCGCATCGTGAATCTCGCCAGCATGGCCGGCAAGGACGGGAATGCGAATCTGTCTGCCTATTCGGCATCAAAGGCCGCTGTCATCGCCATGACGAAATCCATGGGGAAGGAACTTGCGACGAGTGGAGTGCTCGTCAATGTGGTGGCGCCGGCTGTCATTGCTACGCCCATGAACCA
Organism: Arthrobacter zhaoguopingii; assembly: GCF_009828605.1. Lineage (NCBI taxonomy): Bacteria > Bacillati > Actinomycetota > Actinomycetes > Micrococcales > Micrococcaceae > Arthrobacter > Arthrobacter zhaoguopingii. The sequence continues at coordinate 44,790 of NZ_WIAE01000008.1, forward strand.
GGCCACCGACCCGTCCGTTCTTGAACACATCACGCGCCTTATCCCGATGCAACGCGTCGGCCGCGCCGAGGAAGTTGCCGAACTGGTGGCGTGGCTGAGCTCAGACAGGGTCAGCTTCTCGACTGGTGCGGTGTACGACATCAGTGGCGGACGCGCTACCTACTGACTCGCGTGCTTCGGTGACCTGGCGCTGCTGAAAGACACGGTTCAGGGAGCCGGTCGACGGTCTCCCGGGTGTTGCAGTGCAGGCGCAGCCTCGGACGTTCCGGCACGAGCGGGCGCGGCTGCAGCACGTCAGGGAGTCGAGCTTCCTCAAGGCACCACCCGTCGTGAAGGGGCCGGCCATCGCGCGCCGGGGGGCTACGGAACCTCTTCAGCGAAACCTTCGGGTGGTTTCATATAGTGCAACAAGCGCCATATATTGACATGGTGACATTCCTCGCCATAGTCTTCCCAGATCGGCGCCTCGCGCCCTGAACTCTGACAAGGGAGTCGACTATGGTTCACATGGGTAAATCCGAACTGCCGTACCCCACCGGCTGCGGACGCATTTCGTTCTTCGAAGCACTAACCGTTCGCACGCCCGAGGTTCTCGAGGCTCGGGGGGCGGCAGCAGCATGACGACGATAATTCCCACGCTCACTGGCGAAAAGGCCGTTGCCGACTTAGGCCGCACACTCGTTCACGAGCACGTCTTTGTTCTCGGGGAGGAATACCGGCAGAACTACCAGACGGACTGGAACGAGACGGAAATGGTCGGCAACGCCATCGCTGATCTAAACGAGCTTAAAGCTCTTGGCATCGATACGATCATGGACCCCACGGTGCTCGGACTCGGTCGCTACATCCCCCGGCTTCAGAGAATCGCCGCACACACCAACCTCAACATCATCGTCGCGACAGGCCTGTACACCTTCAGCGACGTGCCTTTGCAGTTCCACTATTCCGGACCTGGCCTTCTCTTTGATGTTCCGGAGCCACTAACGAAGCTGTTCATCAAAGACCTCACGGAGGGCATCGCGGACACCGGAGTCAGGGCCGCTTTCCTCAAATGTGCCATCGACGATCACGGCCTGACACCCGGCGTGGAACGAGTTCTTCGTGCGACCGGGCGAGCAAGCGCCGAGACCGGCGCCCCGATAACCGTCCACACCCACGCAGCAAGCCGATCGGGATTGGTTGCCCAGCAGATTCTTCGAGATGAAGGTGCCGACCTCGGCCGCGTAATAATTGGCCACTCAGGCGACACCGAGGATTTGGATTATCTGAGCGAGCTAGCTGACGCCGGATCGCTCCTTGGAATGGACCGCTTTGGTTTGGACACGTTTCTCCCTTTCGAGAACCGTATCGACACGGTCGTAGCCATGGTTGAACGAGGCTACACCGATAGGCTGGTGCTTTCCCACGATGCCTCGTGCTTCATGGACCTTTTTGATCAGGATGCAAAGCGGGAGTTGCTACCAAAGTGGAACTTCCGACACATCAGCGAAGACGTATTGCCGGCCCTTAGAGATCGAGGGGTCACCGAGGCTCAGATCGCGTCCATGCTGATCGAGAATCCGCGCCGCTATTTCGAGTAGCACCGAGGGAATCGGCGTCCGCAACCGATTGCCATCTGTCAAGGCTGACAGGTGGCAATCGGTTTCTGCCTGCGGAGCTCCTGTATGCAGAGGGCGCCCCTGACCCAATCCACACCGACGGAGGGGGCACCGGCCCTGGTCCCCGGCGCGGACAACGGAACTGACAGCACCGCTTTGAAGGCTGCGCCGCTCACGCGGGGCTCCCCGTCCGACATCGTCGGCACCACGTTCATCGTCTCGGCCGTCGTGCTGGTCCTGGTGCTTGTGGCCGGCGCGCTGCTCGCGTGGGTACTCGCCGGACGGATGCTGCGACCGTTGCAGGCAATCAATCCCGCCGCGCAGGTGGCGGGAACCGCGTCGTTCGACCAGCCTGTTGGCATTGAGGGGCCGAGAAACAAGGTGCGCAATCTTTCGGACACATCCAACGACATGCTCAGCAGACTCGACCGATCTTTCCTGTCGCACCGCCGCTTCGCTGCCAACGCTTCCCACGAACTCCGCGCCCCGCTCCCCACGACACAGGTCCTGCTCGAGGTGGCGCTCGATGATCCCGGCCTACCCGCTGACGAGCTGCGCGCAGTCTCACGCCGCGTGCTCGAGACGAACCGGCGTAACATCGAAACCGTCGACGCCCTGCTCGACCTCGCCGACATCGATCGGCGGCCGCTTGTGGCTGAACCGGTTGACGTCGCACGGCCCATCGACCGGGCACTGGCAGACGCAGCTCCAGAACTCGCGGCTCGTGACCTGCATGTGCACGTATCTGTACCCCATCCACTGATCGTTCTCGGTGACGAGGTCCTGCTGCGCCAGGCCGTCTCCAACCTCGTACGCAACGCCGTCCGTCACAACGTCGACGGCGGAGAAGTCCGCGTCGCGCTGTCCGAGGATTCGGACGCAATGCGACTGCGCATACAGAACACCGGCCCCGAACTCGACGCCGACCAGGTCACCAAGTTCACCGCACCGTTCCGGCGCGGAGCCGGCCGCACGATATCCGCCACGGAATCTGTGCGCGGACACGGACTCGGGCTCGCCATCGTGTCGAGCGTGGTCGAGGCGCATCACCGAACACTCGCGCTCTCGCCACGCGAGGGCGGCGGCCTCGTGGTCGACCTCTCCCTCCCGCAGCATCTGACCACTCTTCCCGACTCGGCGACCGATATCGGAGGCGGACGGCGCCCTCACAGCATGCGCAACTAAACTGAAATTTGATGAACTCAGCACCTGAGAAGTTTTGCAAACCCATGGGATGAAGCACACCACGGCGAGCCAGCGCTGCCCCTCAATCGTTACTGCTCCTTCTGTAGCTTGCTACCCCGCCTTCAAGCAATGATGGCATTTCACGATGGAAGTGTTGGTTGCGAGACACATTAGAGGTTGGTGGAGGGGGAGAGCGGCAGGAGCAAGCTGATCGGCTTGACCTGACTCTGTATACATACGAGGAGGGGTGTCGGCGTCGCCGACACCCCTTCTCGTTCCATTCCTACTGGTCGTACGTGGCTTTACTTCTTGACGAGCGGGTTGGGGATGGTGACGGTGCGGACGACCTCGTTGATGGTGTTGTCGCCTCCCCCGGTGACGGGTCCGAAGTCTCGGGCGTCGATGACGAGGCGGTCATCGAACACGTCGACGGTCAGGCCCCGATTGATGTTGCGGGTGGTGATCTCACGCACTGTTGCCGTGTCTTCCCCGCGGGCGTCCCACTCAGTCTGGATTGCACCGGTGTTTACGGCCCAGAATCCGTCGGGGTGGCCTGTCTCGGTGCGGCGTTGCACAGCCCAGTCGCCGAGCTCGAACGGGTAATGCGTGTGACCGGTGAAAAGTACGGCGTTGGGGTAGTTGCTGAGAATCTGAATCAGGCGGTCATTGTGCTCATACGCCGTGTCGTAGCCCGGAATCCAGGACGCCGAGACAGTATCTCCCAGCGGGAAATGGGAGACGATCATGACCTGCTTGTTCTGCTTCGTCCAATAGGCCAGGCGCTCCTGCATCCAAAGGACCTGCTCTTCAGACATCGGTACCTCCGGCGGCCGCGCATCTTCCTGGCCTAGAACGAGGACCGGCACGGACCCTCCAGCTCCTTCGAGGACGTACTCGTCCCAAATGCGGTCGCGGTCAGCGAACTCGAGGAACCTGTCACGATGAGTCGTCCACGGCTCCCCTGTATAGCTTTCGTGGTTTCCGATCGCCGCGGCGATCGTCTCGGGCAGGATCGGGCGCGCATTGGTCATGACGTCGCGCACCTCGTCCCATTCGCGCACGCTGCCAGAGTTGACGATATCGCCAACCATCAACAGGCCGGCCGCATCGGGGCGCACGGCGGACAGATCACCCAAAGCATGTGCCAGGTCCTGCGGGTGGCCCTGGATGTCGCTGACAATCCAGGCGCTCGTCGCAGGGTCCTTGGTCGGAGCCAAGGGCTTCTGCACGGTGACGGAGTCGATCGCCCAGTACCAACTGTTGGCCTTCGCCTGGAAGTTCCACCGGAACACAGCCCGTTTGGCGCCTTCGGGTACCTCGACGGTGAGGCGTTCGTTGGTGTTAATGACTCTTCCGTCGTAGTTATTGGTGACGGATTGGCTGTCGTACTGCATGACCGGAAGGAACTCCCCGGAGCCGTCGAACTCGACGGTCACCGTCGCAGATTGTCCTTCCCATCCGCGGTAGTGGGAGTCGAAGCTCAGCTCAACGCTGGACTGCTTGTGCACGGAAATCTGATCCGACACGAGAGTGGTCTTGAAGTCGTGAGACGCACTGTTGACGTCGGCGAACTCGTCCGAGTCGGCGACCGCGATGACGTTCTGGGCTCGAGCGAAGCGGTCGCGCATCTGGTCCTCGGCATCCACCCAGAACTCACGAGTCGTGAACGACCACCCGCGCCACTCATCGACCCCCTGCCCAGCCATGGAGGGATCGACGTCGACGCCCCACCCCTTCGGGGCCGTATGGGTGAAGCCGACCTGGCCGTCAGCGATTCCCGGATCGTTGGAGCGGGGCTGCAGGGACGGAGCGAGGCTGTCAAAACCTTCCCGATACAGCACCTCATCGGTCGAACGGGTATTGGCGGGCTGGAGCTGAGGTTCTGCTGGCGCCGGTTGGGCGACAGCAGCGGAACCGACACCAAAAGCCAGCGGCACAGCCAAGGCAAGCGTCACAACTCCTGTTGGAACGCGCAAGGCGGGATTGAGCATGATGAAGAGCCTTTGATAGGAAACGAAGGAACACTCCAACCTCGCGCACCATCTTGAACTTCACGTTGCTGGAAGCGAGAACGGAAGTGAACGATCACCCAGCCGGGCGGAAGCCGCACAACGATACCCACACAACCCAGGAAGCAGTGGCCACAAACAGCCAAGATCATCTTCCACTCGGCCTCGCAGCGTCTGAATGGAACCAACGGTCTCCAGCGCCCCCTCCAAAGCTCTATAGCAATCCTTTGGCTGCCACTCCCCGTCTCTTTTGTCAGATCGCGCCGGTCCAGCAACTCCCAAGCCGGGGTAGCGGTAAACCGTCGCACGGCTGGCCCCGATGATCATTCCAAGGTTTGCAGGAGCGAGTCCTTAAGCTGTGAGGTTCCGGGCGCGCTTGGCCTGGGCGTGGTCGGTAGAGATTTCCCGCATGCCGGCCTTCCGTCCGTGCTTGGCGGCGAGGCCATGCCCGCCCTGATCGGCTCGGCGAGCTGGCCCCGCTCGAGCTGGGCGAACGCCGACATTTCGGTGAGCGTGGCTTTGCCCATCGGGCCGGTGGCGCTGATGCCTCCGGTGACGCCGCGGTAGTGCTCCCCTATTCTCTAGGTCATCGATCAGGGACAGCAGGTTGCGGGTGTTGCGTCCCAGCCAGTCCAGCCTTCACACCACGACCTCATCGCCGCTCCGGAGGTGGTCGAGAAGTTTGTCCAGCTCGGGCCGGCTGCCCATCGTTGCACTCACCCCATGGTCGGTGAAGATCCGGTCGCAACCGGCCGCCTTCAACGCTGCGTGCTGCAGGTCCGCGCTCCGGTTCAAGGTACTGACCATGGCGTAGCCGATACTTCCCATTTTCCTGCTCCCCGCGGTCATCATGGGCTGTGACTTTCAACGAGAGTAGCGGACTTTCCGTTGAGTGATTTGCGGGGTCAGTAGCCGCTATAGCGTCCCACTGATTCGGTCGAGCCGGGCGTGAGCCCTCTCTAAATTTCGCATCCGTCCTGCAATTTGATCGCGTTGGACCCCAGCACGGCTTTAACGGAACAGCTCACGATCGCCGGACTCGCCGCACACGCGCGGATGTCGCCCCGCACATTCCTGTGCCGTTTTGCCGAAGAGACCAGCACCACCCCGGTGCAGTGGATCCTCCGGGCGCGGGTCGACACCGCGCGCGAACTCCCGGAGAGTACGAGGCTGTCGGTCGACCGCATCGCGGACCAGGTTGAACTGGGAACCGGATCGATGTACCAACAGCATTGGACAGTCTGTGCCTGTAGCTGCGTCGTGGTGGCCGTCGGCGAAGCGGCAGGACGTCTGCTGGTTTTGCAACCCGTAACGAACTAGGTATCACCCGCTATCACGCTGCTGCCAAGGCGTCCGGCGTGCCAGCAGCGTGAATTGCCCGATGCTTTTGCTTCGGTCACAGTGTTCGCGGCGAAAATAGGCAATTCCGGCGGCGCTCATGCAGCCCTTGAGCGCGGACCTGTCGGGTGCATCGGTCGCGGCGCGCGCCGCCCTTTGATCGGCGGGAAAAACGACGACATCGGTCCTGGGTGAAGGGATCGACCAATCGTCTGCCGGCCCGCCAGCTACGTCGCCGCACTTGCTTCAACACCACGCCCTGTCATGCGGCGCTACTGCCCATGTCTTCGACCAAGAACGGACACTGCGTCTGCCTGCGCTGTCAGAGGCTCTGCCAGCGAACCGCCGATTGCGCCGTTTACTCCAATGACGAACACCTGCACGGTGCTACTTTCTACAGATTTATCGCTCGAGTGCGGCAAAGTCGGCCCACTACCAGCCGAGGAGCCCGACGAGGCCAGTTGAAAGTACTGCAACACCACCAGTCCACAGCAGAATTGCGATGGCCTGCCAAAACACAACCCTCTCCTTTTTAACCCCGGACGCCGCAAAGAATGCGCCAGTCAGCTGCGTGGGAAGAGCAAGTGGGGCAAGGATGCTCGCGCCAGGCAGGCCGAACCGCGAGAGCCAGCCCTGGAGGCGCCTTTGGCCCTTCGCACGCCTCGACGATGTGGCGACGGGGTCCGCGTCAGCAAACTGATCCTTTCCCCCACGACTGGCTACGACCTTCTCGCGGACGCGGGAACTGATCAGAACGGCGGCGAGCATGCTCAAAAAATTGCCGACCATCGCCGCTATCGCCGCGACGATCGGATTGATTCCAAGGAGGATGCCCATCGCGACAGCACCTTCACCCTCGAAATAGGGGACCGTGCCGGCGACGGCGACACCCAACGGCTGGACGATCTCGGGTAGCTGTTGCACCCACTCCTGGATGCCTTCGTAAGGATTATCCATTTTGTCTGTTCTCCTTTGTCATCTTTGCAACGGGTGCAGCGTGCTCCGCCGTTTCGCCCGTATCACCGCGGCCCCGATGTGCTTCTCTAGGCCCGGCGTTGTCTACTGAGACCATTGAAAAGGCTGTGCCCACAACAGGGTCAAATCCCGAGAATTTGTTGTAGCGCAGTGCGCGTATTCCCTCCCATCCTCGCTGTTACATCTCCGATTCGAAGGCGATCTCAATCACCTGATTTGGCCACAGACTTGCCTTTCACGTTAATGTCCGGTCTTGGTCTAGCTGAGTCATGTCGTGCCCTCGGAGCCGACCGCGCAGGAAGAGGGAGCCATCATGAACATTGAATGCCAGGTGTCCTTATCCCGGATCGAACCGGGTCGTTGGGCGCCGTTTCGGCACGGACTTTTGCGCCCGCGGAGCGAAGAAGATTTATGCCACCTCCATTCGCGCCGAAGTGTTTGACCTGGTGGGCGTTGAGCTTCTGGGGCCCGATCCGACGGACCCGGAGTCAATCGTCTCCGCTACGCGGACCGCATCTGATGTCACCGTGGTGACATCAGATGCTGGGATCGTCGCAGGCGCGCCAATTGTCACTGGGAGCTAAGCGAAATCCGACGGGATATTCACACCGATATTTGGGTCACTCTAAATGTAATCCGCGAATTCGCCCCGGTCCTTGCCGCCAATGGAATCGGAGCGATCAGCATTGTGCTCTTCGCATCCGTCTGGTTTCTAGCTGCAAGCAACGACGCCTACTGGGCGGCGAGAGCCGCTGCGTGGAACATAACCAACGCTGCGCGGCTCCAATTGACCGATCAGAACATCCTCGTGCAGGCCGTGATGCTGGGCGCGACAGATACGGACTTCACTGCCGGATATGACGGGCTGAAGATCCACCCCGACTGGTGGCAGAAGCCACTGTAGACGGCTTGGTCGCCGGCAGTATTGAGGTCATAGTCGATGACTGGAACGCCATGAGATGTAGATCGGAGGGACAAAGGTAGCATGGCGCCTATTCCATCCCGGACAGTTACGACCCGCCATCCACACGGGTTGAACCGGCCGCTCTCGCCAGGAGCGAATGATCGACGACTGTCCCCTATCACCACTCTGTCGGCTCAACGCGTCGGCGATCAAAGCTGGCGTGTGCCGGGAAACTCCTACGATGTGGACAGCCTTTGATAAATATTCCGTCCAGGCGGGTGAGGAGAACTTTCCGTACCAGTTCACCCCCGCGACTGGCACGATAGCGCCGCTACCGATAGAGGTTCAGGCGACGGAAATCTGACTCGGGACAGCCGTAGCGACCGCCCTAATGGCGGACCCTACGCTTCCCAGTAGTGTTTCCTTGCGTCAGCCTGGTCTGACCCTGCCCTGCCAGGCGTGCGCTTGCCGGCCAAGACTTCAACTTACCCGCCCGTCCAAGGATCACACCATCAAGCCCGCGCGGCGTTGTCTCATTGCGGCATCCTCTATAAATACAGGTCCTCCCCTGGCTCGAGAACGATGGCCTCTAGTCCGAGTTCAGCCGCTTGGCGCCTGAACCGATTGACCGCGTCTGGTGCTTGCGCATAGAGCGGCGGCTTGTCTAGCCCGTAATGAATGGGCACTGCGCGTTTAGCTCCGAGAAGATGTGCTGCAATGGCCGCCTGCTCAGGCGTTAGGACCGCCGGCAAAGGGCTTGGCGGCTCAATGTTGGGGACCTCTTCTAGCGTGGGGCCGTTGATTGGCAGAAAAGCCACATCAATCGGCCCGAGCCTACGAGCAATTGACCACCAGAAGCCATGGAACATGGTGTCACCGCCATGGAAGATCCGCAGGTCGCCGGTGTCAATGACCCATGAGACCTGCGGGTCGCCCAACCCGTCAATAGCCGGGACAGCGGTGACTTGGAATGGTCCCACCGTCCGGCTGTCCCACTCCGCCACTGTCTCAGCATGAAGACCGTGCTTTCTCAGCTCGGCTTCAACAGCCGCGGGGTGCGCCTCGTCTCCGAACGGTCCCTTTTCTGACTCCGGCCGATAAACCGGAGCATTGGGTCTTAGAGCCCGCTGCAATGCTGCAGCATCAGTATGGTCTGCATGCAGGTGCGAGACCAAAGCGCCGTCCGTCCGACCAAGCCGAGTCGGTGGTGTCAGCGGAAACTCGAAGGCAAGATCCGGAGATAAGGGCGCATCATTCTCGAGCAAGTCGACCACTATGACGCGGTCGTCGTATTCAACTTCTATTCCCGCCCACCCTAAACGTCGGATCCTCATCGAAGCGGCTCCCTGTCAGTCCACTGAAAATGGTTCATAAACCCTCCTAAAATGATTAGAAATAGATTCTTCTTATTGAGCCGAGTCTGCAGACCTAAGTTTTCCCAGGGCTCCAACTCCTCCGCCACGACTGGGGAAGCCCGCCCTGAGCGCGTTCACTTTTCCCCTTCGCCGGGCGATTCAAAAGAACCACTCACTGATGAAAACCGCAGGACTTCACCCACCATTTATCGGACAGTCCCGACAAACCCAGTGCTGCAGTACCGCTGCCGGTTACCTTCTAGGCGAGGCCACCACCAGCCAAGATGTTCTGGTTTGTGACCCACCGGCCACCGGGGCCGGCGAGGAAGGCGATCAGTTCGGCGACATCTTCCGGCTGGCCCAAGCGACCGAGGGCCGAGAGTGATACGGCCAGATCCAACATTTCGGGCTGGAATGCGTCGGTGTCCGTTGCCCCCGGCGAAACGGCGTTGACGGTGATTTGGCGGGGACCCAGCTCACGGGACAGCACGCGTACGAACTGCTCAACCGCTCCCTTAGAACCTAGGTACATACCCATCTCCGGCAACAGCATTCGGGTGTTGACGGTGGAGACGGCAATAATGCGCCCGTGGTCCTGTACTCGACGTGCTGCCTCCCGGAGAGTGAGGAAGTAGCCACGAAGCTCACCTACAAGGTGCTCGTCGAAGTTCTGCAGCGTTAGACCAGCGAATGGCGCCACATACTGTCGGCCGGCATTTGCCACAACGATGTCCACGCCTCCGAAGTGATCAATGGCTTCATCGAACAGATCGACAACGTGGGTCTCATCGCCAACGTCTCCGGCCCGGGCGAATGCTCGGCCGCCGTCGTCCTCTATAAGACGCACCACCTCCTGCGCCGCGTCGAGACGAATGCGGCATCCAAGCACGACGTTGGCTCCGCGAGCAGCCAGAGCGAGTGCAGTTGCGCGCCCGATGCCCCGTGAACCTCCCGTAACGATCGCCGTCTTGCCAGTGAGATCCATCAATCGTTCCTTCATCTATGACTCCTATGAACAGCGATGTACCAAGCAGTGTTCTGTGCGGTGTTGACGCCGGTACTCGACGGCGCCGCTCGGCCGGCAAAGTAGACCTTTCACCGCTCGGCCCGACCCAGGCCACACCCCGAGCCATGATTTATGGCGTCATCCTAAGTCAAGACAGTGTTCTGGGAACCGCGTCAAATCGCCCGCGAGACCTTCATGCTTAGCGTGTCCACCGGAGCGTACCCCTGGACGACGATCGTGCCCGCGTCGGCCAGCGCGTCCAGTCACCGCGGAACGGCGTAGCCGAATCCTCCGTGGGACCGCACCGTTCCGGCGGTCACCGCAGGCCGACACCTCGTAGGGGAACCCCGACTCCGGATGGAACACCTCCGCCGGGATCCCCACGTCCAGCGGAAGCGCCCCGTCGAGAACGAGGACCATCACCTGATAAGGTCGCTCCATTCTTTGACAGCGATCCGGTCGGCGCGTAGCGACCGCGTCATCATCCTCCAAAGAGAGCCCATGACCTGCTGTCTGTTTGCATCTTCCTGGAGGCGGCGCCGCGGCTCAGGCCAGTCGCTGACGACTCAGTCGAACCCTACTGTGCTCTTCGTCGGCAGGTAGCCAGTCGCCTACGTACAGCATCTCGCTTAGCGGTCGACCGCTGCTCGATCCATGAGCGGCGGGGCCTGCACGCCGGTACTTGCTCTCCGGCGTCCCCGAAGCGCTGTTCGTCACGCCTTAAGAATGCGGGAAGCTGACACGGTTCGACAGTTTCGTGATTAGGCCAGAACTGCTGTGGCTTCGATTTCGACGAGCAAGTCGGGCGTCCATAACGCCTGGACGCCGATCACAGTGATGGGTGGCAGCGGAGTGCTATATCCGTCGGATTCCTGGGCGCGGGAGGCTCCCTCCAGCAGCTGAGCCCCCATCTCCGGCTTCCAGCCAACCACGTAGATGGTGAGCCTAGCGATATCGCTCACATCACCACCAGCTCCCTTAACCCCCACCACCACGTTTTGCATCGCAGAATGCACCTGCCCTGCAAGGTCCGTCGCGGTCACGGCTCCCTCGGGTGTTACTGCGCATTGTCCGGCGAGCAGCAGAAGACGTGAACCGGTCGCCGAAGCAACCGGAGCGTAGGAATCCTGTATCAGGAGGCCGTCAGGGTGGCTCAGATTTACTGTCATTGCATGTTCCTTGCGTCGGTGGTTGTCTCAGTTCCTGAGTTCACGGGAGGTCCCGCCTAAGCCCAGTTTAGCAGTGCTAGAGAGGATTCGTCTAGCACCGCTAGACCGCACCGTCGCGTCGTACTTCAATGCCTCGAGAGCGAATTCAAGACGAACTGCACGTGCTGGAGCCGTAGTTGCTCCTTGTCACTCTCGGGCCAGCCGGCCATTGGTGAGTCGATCAGCAGCACCGCCAAGCCGTGGCAAGCCGCCCACACGTGCAAAGCAGCGTTGCCGACAGGGGAACCTGTCCCAGCCTCGGCTGTGTAATCGGCAACGGCTCGTTGGAGGACTTCGAATGCCGCTAGTCCGGCTTTGCCACGCGCAGATTCGGCTGGGTGCGTGAGCTCCTCCGTCGAGGAATTCATCACGATGGCTTGAAAAAGCCCCTCGTGATCGCGAGCGAAGTGCATGTAGGCGAGGCAGACCGCTGCTAGATCCGATATCGGTGAAGGCAGGGGCTGCGTGATCGCGTCGTTGAGGGTGTCAGCGAGTTTGGCGGTAGCGCGCCGGCTTACAGCTAAGAGCAGATCTGCTCGGCCCTTGTAGTGCCAGTACGCAGTGGCCGCAGATACTCCTGCTCTGCGCTGTACCTCACGAAGTGACAGAGCAGCCGGTCCCGATGTCGCCGTAATGTCATAAGCGATGGTGAGGAGGCGATCAGCAAGTGCGGAGTATGAGGATTCAGGCATACTCCATTGTGCGGTGGATTCGGGCACTAGCTCGTAGTTTCGTCCAGTGGCCTTAGACGGTGATCAACTCCCTCGGGGTTGTCCTCATCTCTCGAGGGATAGACAGATCCGCCTATTCTGAAGAGGTTCCCACGCAACCTTCCCTGAGCACCCCCTCCGAGGCTGCTGTGCGGGTCGTCAAGTGTCGGAGACTTGACCATGTGGTGGGAACAGGGCGTTTGATTGAATGAAGTGTTACGCGCTGGGACATTCCGGCGCCTGTCCTCGCGGACGATCACATTGCGGGCATGGCGGAATGACCTGCGTAGGTTTCAAGTGGAAGCGAGACGATGATGACCAGCGAGTTTGAGTACCACAACGGGTTGGATGGAAGCCCTGGTGCGCCTTCTGAACCGACCCTTGTTGAGGATGTGCTTCTTCTGCTCTTTCAGCCATCGTCAGGCACTATCGCCGGCGAGACCACGCTTTTTTACGTGCTGGGAGGTGCTGTTATCGCCGATCTTGCCTTGGCGGGAAGGGTGGAGGCAAGGGAATCTGGCCGCTTTTCCATTACTTTGCATGCGCTTGGCGAGGATCCACCGAACGATGAGCATCTTCGGTCCGCCTGGGAGTACATGGCCGAGAAACCCCGGAACGCGCAGTCTGTACTCGCATCGATAGGTCCGGTGCTTCGCGCCCCGATATTAGATCGACTTGTTGCCCGCGGTGATCTGATCAGCCGCGCCACCAAGACCTTTGGCATCTTCAATTCGACGAGTCTTTCCGTTGGGAGTGAGCGCCGCGCAACGCTCCTCGATTCCGTCCGGGCGACCCTGCTCGGGGGCGAAGATCCCAACCCACGGACCGCTGCGGCCATCTCCCTTCTATCGGCCAGCGGTACGCTGTCACATTTCCACCCAGAAATCCCTTGGAGCGGTGACGTTTACACCCGAGGCAAACAGATTCAGATGGGAAACTGGGGCGCCAATGCCGCTGGATCTGCAGTCACGCGAACAATGACCGCCATCACCGTCAATCCCTTGATCGCCGCGACGGTTTTGCGTCCTGACTGATGAAATGATCAGGTTTTCCCGTTACTGAGGTTCTCGGCGAAGTGGCTTTCGATAGCGCGGTGGAGGCGGATCTGGTTTTCAGGGTTATCGAACCCGTGGCCTTCGTCACTGGCAAGAAGGTACTCCACGGGGATGCCACGCTCACGAAGCGGCACGACGATGTTATCGGATTCAGCCTGCACGACCCTGGCGTCGTTGGCGCCTTGAGCGACCAGCAAGGGGATGGTGATCTGGTCGATCATCGATATCGGCGAACGCTTTGTCATCTCCGCAGCTGAAGCGGGATCGTCAGGGTCACCAACGTATCGGAACCAGCTGTTCATGTTGTAAGGGCGGGTGAAGGGAGGAAGCGTGCGCAGGAAGTTCGCGAGGTCGGATATCCCTACGTAGTCGACCGCGGCGGCGAAGTAGTCGGGAGTGATGGCAGCACCGATGAGTGCCGCGTAGCCACCATAGGACCCTCCCATGATGCCGATACGCCGCGGGTCAGCAATACCTTCGGAAACCGCCCAGTCACACGCATCAATGAGGTCGGTATGCATTGCGCCGGCAAATTCCCCGATCGCAGCCACAGTGTGCCGCCGGCCGTACCCGGTCGACCCACGAAAATTCACCTGGAGCACGGCGTAGCCGCGGCTCGCTAGAAACTGCACCTGGGGGTTATACCCCCAGGTATCGTGCTGCCAGGGTCCGCCATGCACGAGGAGTACGAGCGGAGGCGCTTGGGCATCCTCGCCGACCGGAAGAGCCAGGAACCCGCGCAGTGGCAGACCATCACGAGCCTTCAGGCGAATGGGCGTCACCGGGGACAGGCTGGACGGATCGAGCTGGGGGTAGGGGCGGAAGAGGAGCCTGCTTTCGCCGGTGGCGTGGTCGTACAACCACGTGACCGCAGGGTCCCGATCATGAATGAAGGTAGCGACCCATCGCTGCTCCGACAGGTCCGAGGAGAGTGTGCCCAGTACCCCATCGGAAAGCTTTGAGAGCTCAGCGTAAACTTCGGCGAAACATTCGTCTAAAACTTCGATGCGGGGCCGGTCGTCCACGAATCGGGCGGCAATGACCTCTCCGGTTCGCCGGCTGGTAAAGACCGTCGGAGGTAACACAGTCGGCGCCATCGTGCCGAGGATGTCAAGACTGTGGCCCTCTACGGCCGCAATCACAGCTTCCTCGCCGGTATGACGGTCGATCCGAAGGAGACGCAGGTCATCAGAATCCTGATAGGCACCTATCAAGAGACCCTGGCCGTCGGGGGTCACCATCTGCGGCTGCACACCCACGGGGTACTCCGCACCCCCCAGACGCCGCAGTAACCGACGGCTGCCACGATCACCGTCGATCGCGAAGATCTCAAGCGTTCCGTCCTCGGCCATCCGGGTCGAAAAGGCGGGCGTCCCGTTCGTGTCTAGCAGCACGATCTCGTTCGGGTCTGTCTGTTCGTGGTGCAGCGCTGTCTCGCCAGTGGCGACATCGACGCGAAACAAGTCGATGGCCGTCGGTCGTAAGTTCATGGAAACGAGCACGTGGCCGGGCCACGAAGTCAGCGAATCCACTCCAAAGACGCGCGAACCTGCCGGCAGCGGTGTCAGGTCGGTCGCTGGCTGCTCCGGTGCGGTTAGATCCACCCGAAACAGGTGCCAGTCCTCATTGCCGTCGGTGTCCTGCAGGTACAGCAACCACCGTGAATCGTCGGCCCAGAAAAAGCTCGTAATGCCACGCCGTGAATCGCCGGTCACACACATAGCATCCGAATGGTCTTCATCGACACCGCGCACCCAAACGTTCCGCCGCCCCAGTGCTGGCGCTAAGTACGCGATCCGTAAGCCATCTGGCGAGATCACCGGATGGGCAAAAGCTGGGTCGGCGAAGAAGTGCTCGACGCCTATCTGTCCGGCCGCGAATGCCACGGTGCTGCTCCCTGGGTTGTCTGGCGTTCGAGCTCCAGTGGAAACGATGTTCCTGGAACCTGCTTAAGCTTGGTGGGGACTTCAGGAGAGGATGCTGTTTTGCACCTGACCGTCGGGGTATCTTGGCATCGGTCCTGCTTTCGCGCGGACGTACGGCTAGGGTGACTTCACGTGCAATCGAACTTCGCGTGGTGCCTCGCCGTTGTCCCTTGCGGCGATGAAGCTTGCTGAGGCAACTGAAGCAACACCCTATGTTCACCTTGCCGGGACCACCAAGTCTAACGCTATGCGTTCGTAACCGATCCGGAAACGAAGGCACCCGTCTCAACGAGCAACCCAGGACCCTGCACCCCGTCGACGACGCCGATGAAATTTCCGGGCTCTTGTTGGGTTCAGCAGCGCTCCCTGGCACTTGCCGGCCGCCACCCCTTCGGCGCCAGTCCGGTCCATTGCAAGAACGGCTGCCACATGGCCTGCCGGGCCTAAACCGATGCTGACGAGATTTCGCGCGCTGATCCGCCAGAGGTCCTGACTGAGGTCCTCCTACACCCCGGGTGCGCCGGTGGGTTCGTCAGCTTACCCGCGGGCGGACACCAATCGTTCAGCCGGTCGACCAATCAGCTCGGACCAGCCGCCGTCGGGGTAACTTGCTCTCATTTGTGTGTGTGGTGGGAACACGGTGTTGAATCGGTGGCGAACCGGTTAGTGCACCCTGGGTGGCACACGCCGGTATCCACTCTCCGAAGGTAATCGAGAAAGGAGCGACAGATGGGTTGGAGCACGCGGGAAATCGCGGACCTGGCCGGGACGACCGTGAATACCGTGCGTCACTATCACCGGACCGGTCTTCTTGAGCAGCCTGACCGTATGTCCAATGGCTACAAGCAGTACCAGGTCGGACACCTCGTCCGCCTCCTGAAGATCAGACGCCTGCGCGACCTCGGCGTCCCGCTCGACCAGATCGACCAGGTCGGCGTCGACGGCGACTCATCGACCGAGGCACTGCGCGCCATCGACAGCGACCTCCACGCGAGCATCGAACGATTGCAGCGGGCCAGGGCCGAGATCCAGGCAATCCTTCACGGATCGTCCGTGACGGACGTTCCCCCGGGATTCGAGAGCGTGGGAGCTGGCATGTCGGAGGCGGACCGGTCCCTCGTGCTGATCTACTCCCAGCTCTATAGCGAAGATGCAATGAGTGATCTGCGGGACATGCTCGAAGCGGGCCCAGACCAGGTGAGCGCGGACCTCGACGCGCTGGCACCCGACGCGGATGAAAGTGTGCGCCAGGAACTCGCCGAACGATACGCGCCCTCACTGGCACACATATTCAAGGACTATCCCTGGCTGAACGATCCTGAAGGACAGGTGACAAAAAGTGCAGCAGTGACGCAGGACACTGTCACCGAGTCCATCGTGGAACTTTACAATCCTGCACAACTCGACGTTATCGTCCGGGCCAGCAGCATCGCCCACGATCTTCTGCGCAGCTCCAATCTCCAGGTGGAAGACCAGGAGCCCCCACCCTGATCGGACGGCAGCGCCAAGCCACTCCGACCCGCGTCAAATACCACTGGGAGGATGGCTGCGAGAACCGGACCGGCAGCGGGCCGGGATCCTCGGCGCCGCCTTGGAAACCCTCTCCTGCCTCAGTGACTGCGCCGTCAACCGGCGGATTGCCGCCGGCGCTGGCGAGGACCGCCCTGAGTTCCACCCCGAAAAGCGCGTCCGCGGCACCGGCACCCTCGACAGCCTCTCCAGTGAAGGCACCGGCACCGCCGGACCTTTGGTTACCGCCCTGACTGTCGCAGGGGTCCAAGACGGGGAATAGTACGCCGGCACGCACCCGGGAGGACACCTGGCCCGGCCGCTGCTGGGGGTTCTGGATGAGGTGGCGAACCTCTGCCCGGCGACGTCACACCCTTGGCTGGCTCCGGAAAAGACATGACTGAGTCCGCCACGGCCTTCGAAACCCCCGATCCCAAATGCCCCGCCCCTGCAGCGTCAAGCTCCAATGGTGGATACTTCCATCCCGCCAGGGACCAGGCTCCCGCGCTGGGCTCCCCAGACACGGTCGCCTGCTGTACTGTCCTCTTGACCCCCCACCTATGTGCGCGAGGTTAACAACGGCTGCGAGTTCCTCTGGGGCCCCGAATGGTACAAACACCTGAGTCCCTCGCCCGCATGGAAACCATCTGGGGGGCGTGGGAACAGCTGCGTCTGGGATCGGCCCTGAGCCTGAGCACCCGCCGGCTGCCCACCCCGACCCGCACATGGCCGCGCTCATGTCGCCCGATGGGCGGTTAAAGGAATGCGAGGACGAGGGGCATAAGGCACGCACCGCACCGGAGGAATTGGCCCGGCCGCACCAAGACCCGGTGCGCGCACTCTATTCATGAAGCTGCACGGCGCCGCACCGAGCAGACTTCTTGGTCGAATGCCAACCTGGCACAGTTCGCGGGGCCGCACGTCCCTCCGACGGAGCCGGTTAATGTATCTCCGACTCTCGCTCACCCCGCCACACCCGGATCCTCACAATCCAATGTGCGGTTTCTCCGGGCAGGGACGTCCTAGGGTTCAGTTGACCGCCCACCATCGGCCGGGCTCGGGTGCCGGTTTCCCCGGCTAGGTAGGGGGAACCGCGGAACCGAGAGCCCTAGGGGTGCACGAGGGCTGGAATCTGGGTTCCCGATGCTCAGGAATGCGCAATACCGGCAGCACGAGGCTAATCAACGGCCCGATGAGCAAGGCGAAAGCGACCGTGCCAATGCCTACCGAGCCGCCAAGCAGCCACCCGAGCAGCAGGACTGTGCCCTCAATGGCCGTCCGAACGAGCCAGATGGGCAGGCCGAAGCGCCGATGCAGCCCCGTCATCAGGCCGTCGCGCGGCCCCGGGCCGAGCCGCGCTCCAATGTAGAGTCCGCTGGCAACCGCGAGCAGGACGAGTCCTCCCGAGAACAGCAGAATCCGGGCCCAAAGCGCCTCGGGTTCTCCGAGGACCGCCAGCCCGATTTCCGCGCTGGGTCCCACGAGCAGGACGTTGAGGACCGTACCGACTCCCGGCTTCTGGCGCAGCGGTATCCACAACAGCAGCACGACCGCACCGATGATGTTCGTCATATAGCCGAAGGGAATTCCGGTCTGAATGGACGAGCCCTGGCTGAGGACATCCCACGGCGAGACCCCGAGGGTCGCCCGGATCATCATGGCGAGCGAGAACCCGTACAGGAACAGGCCGGCCAGAAGCTGCGCGCCGCGCCAGGCGCCGAGGAGGGTCATAAGACAAGTACAAGTGGCAATTGGACTTACAACAAGATGCCAATCATGGCATAGTGGCCCCATGATGGTCCTCACCGCACGTCGGCTCCGCGCCGATCTCGGCACCTGGCGCGGCGCAGGACCCGCCTACGCAGCCCTCGCCGACCGCATCCGCCTCCTCACGCTCGACGGACGGATTCCCCTCGGCACGAGAATGCCCGCCGAACGCGAACTCGCCGCCGAACTGGACCTTAGCCGGACCACCGTGGCCGCGGCCTACGCGCGTCTGCGCGCGGCCGGCTACCTTCAGAGCACACGAGGCTCGGGCAGCGTGGTCGCGATGCCTGGGCGCCACGCAGCCTCCGGGGACCAGGACTCAGCCTCGATCATCGCGCTGGACTTCAGCAGGGCGGCCCTTCCTGCCGCGCCGCAGGTCGGGGAAGCCGCCTCACGGGCCGCCCGCGAGCTTCCCGCGTACCTCAACGGCAACGGCTATGAACCGCTCGGACTCCCCCGCCTCCGGCGCGCCCTCGCCGAGCGTTACACCGCCAGGGGTGTGCCGACCGAACCCGCGCAGGTTATGGTCACCCTCGGGGCCCAGCATGCCATCTCCCTCGTAGCCCGGACCATGCTACGCCGCAGCGACACGGCACTGGTGGAGACTCCGAGCTACCCGCACGCTTACGAGGCACTGAAAGCGGCAGGCCGCCGGCTCGTCCCGGTTGCGGTGGACCCACGGCGCGGGTGGGACGACGACGGACTAGAGCAGGCATTCCAGCGGACCCGTCCCGCCCTCGCCTACCTCATGCCCGACTTCCACAACCCCACCGGCGCCGTCATGCCCGGCCATCAACGGGAGCGCCTCATGGCATCGGCCGGACGCGCCGGCTCGGTGGTAGTGGCCGACGAAACCATGGCAGAGCTGCGGATCGACGGTGCAGCAGAGCTTCCGCTGGCCGCATACGGTCCGGCCGTGCTCATCGGCTCACTGGGCAAGACGGTGTGGGGAGGGCTCCGGATCGGGTGGATCCGCGCGGACACCGAGACGATCCGCCGGCTCGAGCAGGCCCGCTACGCGAACGATCTCGGCACACCCATTCTGGAACAGGTCATCGCCCTCGAAATGCTGGGCAACTACGACGAGCTTCTGAGTTTCCGGGCGGTACAGCTGGCCGAAGGACGCGACCGGCTTGAAACCATGCTTCGGGACCACCTGCCGTCCTGGGACGTTCCGCATGTCGCGGGGGGCCTGTGCACCTGGGTCAACATCGGACAGCCGGTCAGCTCACATCTCGCCCTGGCGGCCCGCGGCCGCGGCCTCCTGCTGGGCGCCGGCCCCCGTTTCGGGATCGGCGGCGTCTTCGAGCGCTTCCTCCGCCTGCCCTTCAGCCACTCGGTCGAAGAGACCCGCGAGGCGGTGGACATCCTCGCGCAGTCGTGGCGCTCGGTAGAACCGGGCCGCGTTCCGAGCTCCGAATTCGAGCCGGCCCTTGTCTGACCCGCCGAAGTGGACGGAGACCGCGCCGACAACCGGGTCCACCGGCAGGCAAGCTCCGTGGGGCCGGCACGACGCGCAGGGGATTACCGGTGAATGGTGGCCCATGACTTCCTCATTCTCACCACCGTCGACGAACACCATAATGCGTTTCTGGGCGTCACCGGCGAGCCTGATGGAACAGCATGCGAGACCATGAAACGGCGCTTCTACCGTCATGCACGCAACCCATGCCCGTCGGCTAAGTTCTCCGTGGCGGCCTACCGGTTCGGTCACAGTCAGGCCCGCGACCGGTACAGCATCAACCGCAGCTTCGAGCGGCGGCTCGTCGACGCCGCCGGGGACAACTCCCGGGGCTCAGCGCCTGCACCCGGGCTGACATCACCGACGAGTCGATGAGGTCCGCCAGCAGCGCACATCAGGAACAGACGATGGACGCCTCGTCCGTCGCAGAAGCAGTCGCTTTTGCTATCTCCCAGCCTGGTCAGGTCAACGTGAGCGAGCTGACAATTCGCCCGACGGGCGGATTCTGAAATTGACCCCCGCCTGCATCCTGAGTGGGCCGCGCCCCGACGCGGGTCGCTTTTCGTCCTGGATGATGCGCGTCAGGAGTCTCCCGTGGGCGAGTCACTACTTGCCTTCAGGTTGGTCGACAAGGCCCCACAGGCGAACACAGCTCTGGGAATGAGCTCCAACATGCCGGATTTTTGGTTTTGCAGTTGGTGGGAATGTTGCATGGCCTGTTTGGTCAGTACCGCGGCTTCGTGCCCACGGTACTGACCTCGGAGGAGCTGCGCAAGTACCAGCAGGAGTTTTTCCCGGTCCGGGGAATGGTCCAGAAGCCGGAAGCGTCCCGGGAGGGCGTCGCTCCCACGGTTGAACAGTGCCAGACACCGGACACGCACGATAGGAGCGATCATGGAGGGGGCGTCCTCGAGTGCCTTTGGTTCGAGTGCCTCATCGCGGAACGTGGCAGGGTCAGAATGCCAGGCTCTGGAAATGTTTTCAATGCTCCACCTCTCCCAAGCCTTGTCACAGGAATCACCTGTGGCCGGACCGCATGTCCGGCGCCGAACCGGAACCAGGACCACTGCGCTGGGTCGCTCCGCCAACGGGATGGGGCAGGTGTGGTCAAACCCAATCGCTGGTGTCGTGGGACACCCGGGGACTACGGGCTTTGTCTGCGGACGAGGCCGGTAATCGTTGCTTCGATGTCTTCCAGGGACTGCCAGACCCACGCGAGTGCGCTGTCGTCCTCGCAGCTTCGACCCGGTTCAACTCGACATCCCTCCATCAGGGCCGCCAACCGTCTGAGCTCATAGACTATGGGCCCTGTGGGTGGACCCTCACGACCAGCGCTGTCGTAAGCGGCCACGATGGGTGGCGAGGTAAACGGCTGGGGGGCCACAGAAGTGTCTCCCGGGGGTTTCTGAGTTGATGAACATGAGCAGCTGCCACCCTCCCCTCGAACAGCCGGCGACTTCTCCTTCATGGTTCCTTGAAGATGCTCGTTCGTGAACTGGCCAGGTAGCCCTGCCTGCTTCACAGCAGGTCCAGTTCCTGGATAAGCCCGTACGCGACATCGGGACTGAGGGCGGCGGTGAATGTTCTGAAACTATGTCTTGTAATAAGAATGCCGCATTCCGTAGCTTGCTCACTAAGCAGACGGGTGGCCTGCTCCAGCTGTCGATCTCTTGACGCATGGTCCTGAGCTTCGATGGTGATGGAACTTGTGGTCGACATTGCTGCTCTCCATAATCCAGTTGCATAAGGGATAGACAGGTCTTAGCTTGGCGAATGTAGGAGTGGTGAGGCGCCTTTCCGGCTGATACGCGGTGGCGGGCTTCTTTTCCTGAAGTTGTCAGTCCGTGTGGGGGTCGGCGATGGCGGTGTACTGGGTGTAGAGGTACTCCTCGATGCCCTCGAGGCCGCCTTCGCGTCCGAGGCCG
The DNA here is from genome assembly GCF_009828605.1 of Arthrobacter zhaoguopingii. Classification (NCBI taxonomy): domain Bacteria; kingdom Bacillati; phylum Actinomycetota; class Actinomycetes; order Micrococcales; family Micrococcaceae; genus Arthrobacter; species Arthrobacter zhaoguopingii. Next base: position 66,721 of record NZ_WIAE01000008.1, read on the forward strand.
GACTGTTTGACCCCACCAAACGGTGCTGCGGCGTTGGAAATGATCCCGGCGTTCAGGCCGATCATGCCGGTCTCAAGCTGCTCGCCCATCCGCAGGCCCCGGTTAAAATCTGTGGTGAAGACAATGGCAAGCAGCCCGTACTCGGTGCTGTTCGCCAGACGCACGGCCTCCGCCTCTTTGGTGAAGGTGATGATCGGGGCAACGGGCCCGAAAATCTCCTCCGACAGGATCCGGGTTCCTTCTCTGACGCCCGTGAGGATGGTGGGCCGGTAGAAGTACCCGGGACCTTCCACCGGGGCCCCGCCGGTGACCACGCTCGCACCGGAGGCGACGGCGTCGGTGACTAGTTCATGAACCTTGTCCCGGCTGCGGGCATCGATCAGCGGGCCCACGGTGGACTCGGGGTGGGTTCCCCGGGCAGTGATCATGGTGTTCATTTTGGCGGCGAACTTCCCGGCGAATTCCCCGGCGATGGATTTGTGCACGATGAACCGGTTGGCTGCGGTGCAGGCCTCCCCCATGTTGCGCAGCTTTGCCACCAACGCCCCGTCGACGGCGGCGTCGAGGTCCGCGTCCTCAAACACGATGAACGGCGCGTTCCCGCCAAGCTCCATGGACGTGCGCAGCACGTTGCCTGCGGCCGCCGCGAGCAGGTTCCGGCCCACCGGGGTGGACCCGGTGAAGGAAAGCTTGCGCAACCTCGGGTCCTTGATCAGCGGCCCGGTGGTCGGACCCGCCGTGGACGTGGGGATGACGTTGAGGACCCCGGCGGGCAGACCGGCTTCCTGCATGACCGCCGCGAACAGCTGGGAGGTCAGCGGGGTCAGGTTCGCGGATTTAAGGACCATGGTGCACCCGGCAGCAACCGCCGGGGCGATCTTTCGGGTCGCCATGGCCAATGGGAAGTTCCACGGCGTGATCAGCAGACACGGGCCCACCGGCTTTTTCGTCACCAGCAGGCGCGATTTGCCGTCCGGGGAGAGCGAGTAGCGCCCTGAGGTTCTTACCGCTTCTTCGGAAAACCAGCGCAGGAACTCGGCGCCGTAGGCGACCTCGCCGCGGGCCTCGGCGAGCGGCTTGCCCATTTCCAAGGTGATCAGCAACGCAAAATCCTCGATCCTGGCGGTTACCAGCTCAAAGGCCCGCCGCAGGATCTCTCCGCGTTCCCGAGGAGCAACCCTAGACCAGGAGTTTTGAGCGGCCACGGCCGCGTCGAGGGCGGCCATGGCATCCTCCGGACCGGCATCGGCAACACTGAGCAGCGTCCGACCTGTCGCCGGATCCTCAACGCCGAAGACCTTCCCGGATGCCGCAGGCCCCCACCGGCCATTAATCAACAGCCCCGTCGGAACCTGCGCCAACAGCTCTGCTTCGTGTGTGATGCCCATTGCCAGCCTCCCTGATAGATGGATCTCTTTCGGACCTCCGCTACGTCCGAAACCGTGTGAGCGAATACAACCTGCTATTCCGGGTTGATCTGCCCCGGATCTTCGTCCCAGACGCGTACGGGGGCGTATGCTTCGGGGTCTGTGATGACGTCGATGACTGTGGTTGCCTGGGACTCCAACGCGGTCTTCAACACCGTGCCGATCTCGTTCGCATCGCGGATGACGATCCCGTGGGCGCCCAGCGCCCGTGCCATGGCGGCGTGGTCCACCGGCGCAAATTCGATCGCTGTGGTGGTGGTGCCGAAGAGGTAGTTTTCGGCATGGCGCTGGTATGCCAGCACCTTGTTGTTCAGGATGATGACGACAACCGGGATGTTTTCGCGCACGGCCGTTTCCACCTCGGCCCAGACATGGGCGAAACCTCCATCACCTACTATGGAAACGACCCGTGCCTGAGGGTTGGCCAGCTTCGCGCCGATCCCGAGGGGGTAGCCCCATCCGAGGCCAGCGAGCCCCCGTGGGACGAGGAAGCGTTGGCCCGCCCGTTTGGCCGTGAGGTAGCTAGTCACCCAGATGGAGGCGTAGCTGGCATCGGCGACGACAATATCTTCGGGCTGAAGCAGTGCATCGAGTTCTGCGAGGAGCCGCTCCGGCCCGATCGGCGTGCAGTTGGAGCTCACCCGATCCGACACGGCGGCGGCATGCTTTCGCCGGCCTTCGGCAATAGTGGCCGCCAGTTCCTCCGACGCAGACTGCCGCTTGCTCAGGTCGATGACATCAAGGGCGGCGCTTAGATCGGCCAGTGCTGACCGTGCGTCCCCGACGAGTCGGACGGCCTCGTAGTTCCGACCCACCTCGAGCCCGTCGACATCGATGTGAATGTACGTTGCTTTGGGCGAGGTCAGCGTCCAGCCGTCCGTGCCGTTCTCATTGGTCCGCGTTCCGACAAGGAGAACCACATCCGCCTGGGAGATAAGGGGCAGGTGGAAGTGAGCCGGCCCGCGTTCTCCGGTGATGTTTGCCGCGACTCCCAGCGATAAGGGGGCTGTTTCGTCGATGGCGCCCTTGCCCATGTTGGTCGTGGCAACGGGAAGATGAGCGAGGTTTTGAAGGGCTGCCAGTTCGGTGGTGGCCTGCGAGATGTGAACGCCCCCGCCGGCGATCACCAGCGGTGAACGGGCCTGTGCGAGAAGCTGCGCGGCGTGCGCCACGGTGCCGGCTTCCGGTCGGGGCCGGTCCAGGGGGAAGCCGCCCAAATTCTGGGATCGGGGGAAGCGCCCGGGTCGGGCCGGGAGTTCGAGGACATCCTTGGGCAGCAGCAGCACGACGGGTCCGGGGCGTCCGCTGTTGGCCACGGTGATAGCGAGGTCAACATAGTCTTCAGCACGCGCCGGGTCATCGATGCGGCGGGTCCATTTCGAGACCCCGGCGAACAATGCGAAGTGGTCCAGTTCCTGGAAGGCATTGCGGTCCCGGGTCGAGGCAGGGACTTCCTGCACCAGGACGAGCATGGGAATGGACGCCTTTAGCGCTTCGGCCATCGGCGCCACGAAGAGCGTTGCCGCAGGTCCGTTCTGGGCGGCCACGACTCCGATCTGTTGCGAGATGCGCGAGTAGCCGTCCGCCATGACCCCCGCGGCGTTCTCCGTGCGGTAGAACACCTGCCTGATGCCGATCTTTTCGGCAGCGAGCAGGAGCGCTGTCGGGTTGCTCTGCCCGAAGATGATCCTGATTCCATGCCGGTGCAGGGATGCGGCAATTATGTCAGCGACTGTGGTGCTCATAATTCCTCCAGAGGGTAGCTTGCCAATAACTGTGTCACTATATGAACTTGAGGTCAAATAGTGACACGCGTTGGATTGGGGAACAGCGGAGCCGCCAAGCCGTGCAGGGTGGCACTTTGGGCAGGGCGCCCTTAGGGGCGGGTAACCGCGGCACGGGGGTATCGGTGATCCGCTGGCTCAAGCGCCGGGCGGGATGCAGCTTGATCGGATGCACCTCGCGGTTTCTAGGCATTGGGACTACGTCTCCGCCGCGTTTCGATGCGGCATTGGAAGCTTGCCGGTGAAGAGGAGTTCTGAGCGGTTCCACACGGCGGCCTGGCCTCTCATGAAGGTATAGAAGTTTGCGCTGGCGGGAATGATTTCGATGAATTCTTCGAGTGCGCGGAGCGGGCCGGTGCCTTCAACCATGGCAATCCGGGCACCGCGGGGGGTTTCTCCGCTGAAGAGAATCTCGCGGCGGGCTACCTCGAGCGCCCGCACGGTGGCGTCATAGTCGTGGACCGCAAACCCGAAATGGTGAAGTCCGTAGTCGTGCTCCGCAGCCCACTCTGTGAAGATCGACTGTGAGCCGGGTTCGGGGCAGACGAGTTCGTACATCATCTCCCCCGCGTATGCCAGGGCGATGCGTGCACCGAGCGGCCGCGGCTTGCCCCTGTAAAGGAAGTGGCCCGGCTGATCGGCCGGCTCGGGCCCCAGGAACCACGGCCCTGCTCCGAAGGTGGCGGAAAAGTAAGCCATTCCCGAGGCCAGGTCCGGCACGACGAAGCACAGCTGGATCAGCTTGCGCCCGTCTTGATGGGGCGGGATGCTGGGATCGGGGGGCAGCTGTGTGGACATCACGTCTCCTGGGTTGGGGTTTCGGCCAAACGGCGGGCCGGGCGTCAGGATGCCGGCGGGGCGGATCGGCAGGCCGCTCGGGCTGTCCTGACCTTGGCGGCGGGCGTCGGGGCGGTCCGCCGATACGTGAGCCATGGTGCAACGCTCCCTATGAGGTGGTCACCTCACGGTGAGGGACAGGTGTCGCCCTGGGACCTTTCGTGGATGGTCCCGGGCGTGGTGCCGGCGGGAGCTAGCGGGTCATGCTGCGGCGTCGGGCCAGCACGCCGACCCCCACGCCGACGATGAGCAGCACGCCTTGGAACAGAAACTGGTAGGAGGTGTCGGATCCGGCGATGGCCATAGCGTTGAAGGCCACGCCGACGGTGAGTACACCGATGAGCGTACCGAGGATGTGGAATTTCCCGTCCCGGAGGATTGCCGATCCGAAGAACGCCGCCGCGAAGGCACTCAGGAGGAAGCCGTCGCCGGCCGTTGTGGCTCCGCCGCCTGTCCGGGATGCGAGGAAGTACCCGGCAAGCGCGCAACAGATCGAGGTGATCACAAAGACGAGGATCCGGATGCCTTTGACTCTGACGCCCGAGAGGCGAGCCGCTTCCGCGTTCCCGCCAACGGCCTGGATTGAATGCCCGACCGGGGTCCGGTTGAGCATGATCCACAGCGCAGCACCAACGCCAGCCATGAGATATATAGGGATCGGCAGGCCAAGGATGCGGCCCATGGAGAGTCCGACGAAGCCGCCGGGGTCGCTGAGATTGATGGGAATGCCTTTGGTGTACGCGTAGTTCAAGCCGACGACGATTGTCCCCACACCCAGGGTTGCGACCAGCGAATTGATCTTGAAGTGTGCGACCAGAATGCCGTTAAGGAGGCCGACCGCCGCCATTGCCAGAACCGTGACCAACAGGGCGAGCGGGAGGCCCAGCCCCTGGTTCTGAATAAACCCTACGCAGAGCACGCCAGCCAGACTTGTCTGATAACCGATGCTGAGGTCGAATTCTCCGGCGGCGAGAACGACGGTCAGACCCATTGCGACGATGGCGGGGAGGGCGATCTGATCAAGTATATTGACGGCATTGCTCCAGGTGGGAAACGCGGGGAGCGTCAGTGCAAAGACTGCGATCAGCCCAACAAGCAGGATGATCGCACCATACCGGGCGAAAAGCTGCCAGATGTCGAGGTTGACGCTGGATGAGTCTCTTTTGGGTGCTGCGGTGGTGGTCATGTCAGTCCTCCGGACTGTAGCAAAGCGTTGTAAGGGAATCGACGGTTGCGTTGTCTCCGTCAACGACCGTCACGATCCGCCCCTGTCGCATGACGGCTACCCGGTCGCAGATTCCGAGTTCTTCGAAATCGCTTGAAATCATCAGGACGGAAGTTCCGTTGTTGGTCAGCGCCCGGACCAGTGCGTAAATCTCGGCGCGGGCACCCACGTCCACTCCGACGGTCGGTTCGTCGAGGATCAGGAGGCACGGCCGGGTACGCAGGAATCGGGCAAGGACGACCTTTTGCTGGTTTCCTCCGCTGAGGTGACCCACGTTCTGGCTGCTGGAAGAACTTTTAATCGACAGCTCCCGCACCTGGGCGTCCGCTGCCTTACGGGAACGGGAAGCGCTCAGGATTGGAAGCCACGGCGCGAGCGTGTTCTTGTCGAGGGTTGCCAGATTGATGTTGAAGTTGATGGATTCTTCCAGGAACAGCGCCTCGGACCGTCGTTCTTCGGGCACTAGGACGACCCCTTGCCGGATGGAGTGGCATGGTGACTGCGGCGCGTAGGGTTCCCGATTCAGCATCATGGCGCCCCCGGTGATTTCATCCGCACCGGCTATCGCGCGGGCGAGTTCCGTCCTGCCGGAGCCGACGAGACCGGCGAGACCCAGAATTTCCCCCTGACGGACCTGGAGGCTGGCGCCGGTGACACGGCTGCCGGCGGTCACGTTGTGAAGAGTAAGGACCGGTTCGGCGGCTTCCGTGGGTGCGGCTGCCGGCCGCCGGAAGGTGTGCATGGCGAGCACCTCCCGTCCGACGATGGATTCGGTCAGTTCGGCCCGGTTCACCTCTCCCCTCTCGTGCCTGTCGACGACTTTGCCGTTGCGGAAAACGGTTATTTCGTCGGACAGGGCGAGTACTTCATCGAGTCGGTGTGAGATGTACAGGACAGCGACGCCGCTGCCGGTCAGCGTGCCGATAACCTCGTACAGTTTCTCCGCCTCGGCGGCTGTGAATGACGCGGTGGGTTCGTCCATGGCCACTGCCCGGGCGTCCCGCATGAGTGAACGTCCCAGAGAGACCATCCAGCGATCACTCACCGACAGTAGGCCGACGTCGGCGTCCAGCGGCAGACGCGCGTCGAAACGGCCCAGCACTTCGGTGGCCCGTCTGCGCACGGCGGACCACCGGACCAGGCCCGCCGTGGTCGGCAGGGAATAGCCCATTGCCATGTTCTGCAGGACGGTGAACCCGGGCACGAGGTTCAGTTCCTGATGGATGAAGTTCAGACCGAGGGCTGTGGACACCGAGGGTGAGTCGATGGAGACCGCCTCGCCATCGACCTTAATTTCACCGGCGTCGGGATGTACGAGGCCGGCTAGAATTTTGACGAAGGTGGACTTTCCCGCGCCGTTCGCTCCCACCAGTGCATGCACGGTTCCGGCCCGAAGGTTCAGGTCCGCTCCGCGCAGTGCGGGGACGCCTGCATAACTTTTCGAGATACCCTTTGCCGCTATGACGGGGGACGTGGCGGATACATTGCGTTGTGTTCCGAGTGTCAGTTCCATTTCAGCCTTCTTCATCGGGCAGATCGTCGTGCTGCGCTCGGGCTTTCCGCCGGGAGCAGATGGATATATTTGGTTTGTTCGGCAACCTGAATCCGCGGCATGTTGCTGCCTTGGCCGCAGCCCGCAGCAAGTGGGGAGTGGGTTCAGGGAGGTTTGCCTAGATTGTCGACCGCGGCCTGTCGGCCTTATCCTCTGCCTCTGTCGTGGCCGGGAACATCTTCGGTCGTTGGCGCCGGTCACGCGTTGGTTGTGTATCCGGCGCCGTGGGCGAGGGCTGCCGGGCAGCCCTCGCCGCACCGGGCTTACTGAAGGGCCTCCGGGTGCTCGGCGAGGAACTCCTCGATGTTCTCGCGTGTGACCAGGGTGAACGGTGCCACTTCATCGATGGTTGCGGCGCCGTCAACTCCGTTTTCGAGGATCTCGGGAATCGCTTCGGCTGCTATCCGGCCAGAGCCCACTGCGTCAATCCAGACGGTACTGTCCTGACTTCCGTCCTGAACGGCGCGCAGATTCACTGCGGGGCCATCCAGCCCGTGAATGGTCACATCCGAGCGGCCGGCGGCCTTGACCGCCGCGCTCACTCCTTGGACAGGTTCATCGAAACAGGCCCAGATAACGTTTGGTCCGGAATCGGCCGGGTGCGCCGCCAACCATGCCTGTGCGGACTGCTGTCCGCTTTGCACCTGACCTGGAATGGTGACCTGCTGGAAGGTTACGTTGACGTCGGTCTTTTCTGCCGCTTCCTTCATCGCCTGCCCGCGCCCGCTGCACGGTCCGCCCAGGTCATATCCGAGCGCGAGCAGGTTGCCCCCTGGTCCCAGGTCCTTCATCACCTCCGCTGCGCTGGCCATTCCCTGGGCGTAACCGAAGTCCCATGTTGCCTGTACGCCATCGGCCAGTCCTCCACCCGCCGTCAGGACCGGGATGCCCGCATTTTTTGCTGCGAGCACACCGGCCGCCATTGCGTCTGCGGGGAATACCGTATAAAAGATCGCATCAACCTTTTTTCCGACCAGGTTCTGGATGGCGGCGATGGCCTTGTCCGGTGCACCCTGTGCGTCAACGAGGGTCGTATCCCATCCCTCCTTGTCGGCGACCTCCTGAAATCCGCTCAGAATGTTGTTGCTGGTTGAGTTGGCCTGGGAGAAAGAGACAAGGCCGATTGAGTATGAATCGTCCTCCGACGCGCTGCCGGTCGGTGGGCTGCTGCACCCTGCAAGGAACAAAGCGGCGGTTGCTGCGGCGGTTGTGAGCTTTGCGTGAGAGAACATCTTTGTTGCCTCCTGAGAGTCTCGGATAGCGATGTGATCCTGACAGTTCGAGAGGCTCCCATAGCTACGCTGGAAGGAACATATCAAATGATGAACCACGTTTCAATATATGCATTTCATATTTCTTCTGGCCGCCCGCCGTCCGGAGCAGGTTTGGGCCCGGGCCTCCCCGGGCATGGCCTAAGCACATCGGGAGACCGGTCAGCTTGTGGCAGGTCGGCCGCTGTCCTCGGAAGCGGGCATCCGCGCAGCCGCCCGCCGGACGCCGGACGGCTGGAAACGAACGGGAGTCCCTCAGTTCCCCGGCGTCCCGCGCCGTCGGGGAGCCGGACCGCGGCACCCAGAAGCAGCGGCAAGGCGTTGGCCGAAAGGCCTATGATTCCCGTTTCGCAATTGGAACCCTTCGGGCGCCGGCGGAAATCCGGCCCGGAGGAGCCGCGACATCTCAGGGCCTGGATTCCAAAATTGAACTCAGGAGGGTTTCACCGCTGTGCCGAAGCAGTGCAGGGTACTCGGCGCTTGTCAGTTTCTCGTGATAATTTCATAATGTGAACAACACCACCACTCGACCAAAGCAACAGACTCTGCAGACCGTCGAACGTGCGCTCACGTTCCTGGAACTCGTGGCCTCCGCGCCAGAACCCCCCACCGTTCAGACGGTGGCGGCCGCACTCGAATTGAACATCACCACCTGTTATCATTTGCTGCGCACTTTGGTTGCACGGGGATACGTCGAGCGTCACGACGACCTGACCCTCACGCTTGGAAGCCAGGTCGGACTGCTCTTTCGCGCGTATCAAGACACGTTCGATGTGAACGAGAGCCTCGCGTCCATCGTGAATCGACTTGCGGAGCAGACTTCCGAAACCGCCTACCTGTCCGTGCGCGACGGAAGGAGCGTAATCCTGAAGGTCCTGGTGGAAGGTTCTCAGCCGCTCCGTGTCAGCGGGCTCTACGTCGGCCAGTCGGGCAACGAGCACATTCGCTCGTCCGGCAAGGCTGTTCTGGCGCATCTGGACCCGCCTGCGCAGGCCGAGATGCTTGCTCAGGCTCTTCAGAACCTTTCCGCTTCCGAGCGCGAAGCTGTGAGCCGACGGCTGGTGGCGGAGCTTGACAACACACGAAAACGCGGCTGGTCTTTGGACGGCCAGGAATCGGATCTTGGAATCTCCAGCGTTGGAGCGCCGGTTTTTGATGCCAGGGGCAATGTCTTTGGTGCGGTGGGCGTGGTCACTCCCACGACCCGGATGGACCGCTTCCAGCCTTTCTTCGTTGATGCGGTTCGGTCAGCCGCAGCCGAAGCGACGGAGCTTCTGAGCAGAAAGGTCTCTACCTGAGTCTTGCGGCATGCGCCGCCGGGCCGCTGTACGATGACGGTTCCATCAGCTCCGCTTCGCTCTCCGAATTGCGCAGCGGGGGCGTCGCTTCCGACCCGGCGGGCGCCGGTCCACCGGCTGGATCCTCGAGTGCGGAAGGCAGCGTGCGTCCGCGTGTCGCCCCCGTGTCGCCCCAGTGCAAGCGGCCTGCGGTGATCCAACGGCGATTGGCCCGCACCAGCCAAAAGCACCCGGGCGCCCGGACAGTCAGGCGGAAACGGGCGCAGGGGATCTCATCTGACTCCTGGCGGGCGGCTCTTCCCCTGACGGTCCCTCCAACGGCATAGTGGGCGGCCAGACCGTCAGTGGGCGGTGAAAAATGCTTGATCTCTTGGACCGCTCCAACCGGGGCGCGCACCCGTCCGGCCCGCGCCGATTAGGCACGGGCCGGCGAGCAGTCCGTCGCTGATTGCATTAGGACCTGGGGCTTTCAGCTGCTCTATCCCCGACGGCCAGTCTTTGTGCACCCCGCAGAGCACTAGATACCAAGAAGTACGTTATTTGAAGCTCGGTTCATATATTGACATTCGTCTGAATGGACGGTAGTTTTGCCGGCACATCGTCTTCGCGGAGGGTGGATCCCCATCGGGGAGTTTCGATACCGCTCCCATCCGACAAGGTCGCCGGCGGTGCACGTAGCCATCGACTGTTCCCGCATCCGGCTCCCCGGGATGCTTGATTGACAGACAAGGATGTCCTCAATGAACGACAGCGCACCAAGCGACCTCCATTCGAACTGCAGCGGGTGCACCTCCATCCCGGCGACTTCTCCGATGTCGACACAACGCATGCGCGCCACGACCACCTCGGATGCCTCCCCTCGTTCTCGAGAGCGGTCATCCACATTCAAAACGACGAACTCGCCTTCGCCCGCGCACCAGGTGCCGAACAAGCACCCACGCTCGAACAAGCCGACGTCGCAGCGCTGGAAGCGGCCGCGCTTGAGAACCGGGCGCGCCGTTGGGACGGTGACGGCGGGCTTGTCCCGGGAATCAGCCTCCACCGCGTGGGCGGGCACACTCCCGGACTTCAGGTCGTCCGGGTCAACACACGCCAGGGATGGGCCGAGCTTGCTTCTGACAGTGCTCACTTTGACGAAAACCGTACTTCCAGCAACCCGTTTCCAATCTTCGAGAACGAAGACGAAGTAGTTGCCGCATACGAACGCTGCGAGGAGCTGGCCGCGAACAACCAGTTGGTTCTCGCCGGCCATGATCCACACACGCGAGTACGCGCCCGTTGGCGCGGCCTCGAGGACGTCTTGGTACCCGCCGAATGACCCACCGGTGATCGTGTGAATGCTGGTGGCGGTGGCTTACGAAGAAAACGTCGCGGATGAGCAGGACATGGCCGCGCTTTTCCATCACGCATCCCAGAAATACGGAGGAGTCGACGTGGCCGTCAACACGACCGGGATCATGCCGCTGGCGCCCATCGCCGAGATGGATCCTGGGACCTTCGACAGGATCCAACGCACCGACCTGGGCGGAACCTTCATCAGTCAGCTGGCCGCGCGCCAGATCCGGAGAGGCGGAGCCCTCACCAATTTGTCGACGAGCATCACGCGGTTGCAGATGCCCACCTATGGGGCTTGCGCGGCGCCCAAAGCCGGGGGCGGAAGCCATGACGCTGGTCCTGGCCCGGGAACTGCCCGGGCGGGGCATCACCATGAACACCGTCGCTCCCGGCCCCACAGCAACCCCGCTGTTCTTCGAGGGCAAACCACAGCAGGTCACCGACCACATCACATCCCTCAGCCCCATGGAACGTCTTGGCGCACCCGAGGGCTACTCGGAAGTGACCGCTTTGCTGGCCGGAGAAGGCCGATGGAAGAACGGTCAAACCATTTTCCTCAACAGAGGCGCGATCTGAGCCGCCCCGGTGCCCTCGTCGGAGGTGTCCTGACCCGGCCGAGCAGGAACCCCCGGCAACGGCGGCCCTCCGCGGCTGCTCCCACCGTGCCCGATTCCAGGCACGGCCCTCGGCTACCCGGCCGGCAGCCCACCCCTTAGGACAACCGATGAGACCAGCAGTTCTGCCCGCCCCCCGTATCGTGCACCGGGGGTGGACCGAGACCCAACTGAGGGCGGCCGCCGAGCGCCACGCCCTCATCCAAAGGCACACCTCATATGCCCCTGCCGCGGCGGCGGTCGCCTCACATGCCAGACATATCGACCAGCGGCGGATTCGAAAAATGGTCACCGCAGCCACCGGGGAGACACAGGGAACCTACTGGATGGTCGCCGCCCTCACCATGGCACACCTGGCCCTGAGCTTTCCCCAGGCGCTCACCGAAGACCAACGGGCCCTGCTGCTCGAACCCCTCGCCGCCGCCGAACACCTGGCCGCCCCCCGCTCCGCGAACCCCCGTGCTGCACCAGGAAGGTCCCCGCATCCACCGGCCGGAGGCGGACGGTGGATGCACGGACAGGTATCCGCCGCGAACGGCGGGCCTGCCCGGGACCCGTTCCCGCGACGGGCCATCGCACCGGAGACCCGGCCGCGATCCACCTCCGACAGCCCGTGAGCCCCGCGCTGCACTGCCACCGTAACTCCTTCGACCTAAGGACACCTCGATGTCCAGCATCCTGATCACCGGCGCCGCCACAGGAGCCGGCAACGAAGCAGCCCGCTCACTCGCCCGGGCCGGCCACACCGTGTACGCGACCATGGCCGATGTCCCCGGTCGAAACTCGGCCAGTGCTCGTGCCCTGATCGAACTGGCCCGGACCGAAAGAATCGATCTCAGCGTGGTCGAACTGGACGTCACGTCTCAGAACTCCTCAAACGCCGCGGCAGCCACCATCGTCGACGAGGCGGGCCGGATCGACACCGTGGTGCACACCGCCGGGGACCTTTCCACCGGACTCGCGCGTGGGCTCGCCGACGAGGACCTCGTTCACCTGGTCAACCTCTCCGCCCTCGGCGCCCACCGAGTCAACCGTGCAGTCCTTCCTTACCTCTGCGGCCAGCGTTCCGGCACACTGCTGTACGTCGCCAGCACCCTTCCAGCAACAACAGAGCTCTTCCGCGCACCGTACGCCGCCTCCCATGCCGCGCTCGATGCCCTGGCCGTAGCTACATCCTACGAAGCAGCACAGTTCGACATCGACACCTGCATCATGGTGCCTGGGCCGGTCACCAAGGCCACCCCGGCTTTCGGCCATGCCCGCCGTCCCGGCAGCGCCTCCCGTTCCGCGGCCACCGGTGCCCACGGCTCGCACTACCCGGCAGGCACCGGTGCCGGGGAACCACTCTCAGATTCGGTACGCCCCGGCGTCAGTGCATCAGCCCAATCGACCGCTGATGAAATCGTCCGCCTCTTGGCCCTTCCCCACGGGGACAGACCCTTCCGAACAGGTGCCGGTGTCACCCCAGGACGTTCCGCTGTCGTCGAACCATTGTCGCTCCATCGCTCTGCGCCGCCCGTGATGCCGGTCGCGTCAGACTAACGAACTGCTTTCAAGGCTGAGGTAGCGATACACCGCGCGCCGGCAGGCGTCAATGACCTTTCCGATGTCGGCCGGTGCGAGGCTTTGGGCTTTGAAGTCCCGGGTGCCTTCGACCTTGGCGTGGCCGGTGGAGATCTCCCGCCTGCCGGATTTCCTCCCGCGCCCGACGGCCGCGGCCATGCTGACCGCACGAGACCGGAACAGCCGAGCTTGCCGCAGATGGTCTGCGCCGGCAGCGGGAAAATACTGCTGCGGATTCCTCATAGCGGAGCTGAGGACGGCGCCGCGACCCTGAACAGCGTTGCCGCCACCACGGCGAACTGCATCCGCACGCTTCTGCGCGAACCTGAAGAGATTCAGAGCCACGCGTCTGAGGTGGCCATCGAACGGGGAGACGTTTCGCGCTGCTCGTAACCTTGAAAATGAGAAAGCCTCTGCGCGGACCCCGCGATGAAGCCGCATAGGGCGCGAGTTCCGCGCTGATTATCGGCAGAAGCCGTCAGAGTGTCGGCCAGAGTGATCATTCTGTGCACGTCACAGTGTTTAATTATAGACTGAATGGACAAGAACGCGTTATACTGGGTGTGAGACGGAGAATCACGTCGCTAACCTCCCCCACCCAGCGAGTTGCTCGAGCACGCGTCAGACCGATGAGGCAACGAGCGTCACTTCAAAAAGGAGAAACCATGGGTACCGTCACATTCGAACAAAGAGGCGACGTAGGGTCCATTATTCTATCGAATCCGCCCGAGAACGAATTGAGCCGAGAGTTCGCAAGCGACCTCCTTCAGGCAGTCCACGATGCCAGCGCCAGCAGCATACGCTCCTTGGTCATCCAGGCAGAAGGACCGAATTTCGGCACCGGAGGGTACGTTAGAGAGTGGCCTGGGAAAGACCCCCACTGGTTCCGCACTTTCATCGCAGAAGTAAATCAGGCGTACGCGGCTATCGAGGCGCTCCGGATCCCGACGGTCTGCGCGGTGCGCGGCGCTGTCATCAGCGGTCATTACGAGCTCGTCCTTCGCGCAGATCTGATCATCGCCAGCGACACAGCCTCGTTCACCTGGGTTGAGGCGAATTCGGGAATGACTCCCCTCGCTGGTGGACTGCAGCGTCTCGCGGAAAGGATCGGACGGGGTCGAGCCACGGCACACGTGGTGATGGCCGAGACGATCGACGCGAGAGAGGCCGAACGCATTGGACTCGTCTACCGCGTCGAAGCGGACAATCAGCTCGATCGCGTGGCGCAAGCGCTCGGGGAGCAGTTGGCGAAGGGGGCAACGCGTGGCCACGCGGCGTCCCGAGCGTTGCTTAAAGCTTGGTCGAGTGGTGGGGTCGCGGGCGCAGATGCGCTGATGCTCGACCTCTCTATGGATCTCTACTCCTCAGTCGATGCGCAGAACGCCATCAACGAAATCGCGCGCGCCGCCACCCAAGGCGAGCAGTACGTCCCACCCGCATTCATCGGCCGTTGAGCTGAGGGCCAGACCTCATCCCCCGGGAATTGTCCAACAAGGGCGTCAGCTTTCTCCGCTGGACGGCTTTCGCCAACGACGTCCAGCGATCCGACACAGAGGCTGCAGTCGCACTCGTGGCAAAGCGGCCGGACGTCATCAACGTCGGACAGACGTTTTCGCTCGAACAGGCCGCAGAAGTGATCGAGCGGCGTCGGCACGCGCACGGTCAATCAATATCCATCTTCAACCCAAAACGGAGCTAACGACAGTGTCCGATTCAGAAATCTTGAGCGTTGGCATCGTGGGCGGAGGAACTGTCGCGCAGGCTGTTGCCCGTCACGCCTCCGCGCACGGCTACCACGTCACGATCAGCAACAGTCGTGGGCCTGAAACACTGCGGGAGCTCGCACACAGTCTTGGCGACAACGTCACTGCCGGGTCAGTCCCCGATGCCCTCGCGGCCGATATGGTCATCCTCGCCCTGCCTTTCTCGGAAGTACCGAAGGTGGGGAACCTGCGCGCTGGCTGGACCGGGACCATCATCGTCGACGCGACCAATCAGTACGCTTCGCCCACACGCGACGGAAACGCGGAACGGGCTAACATCGGCGACCTGACAGGAAGCGAATGGGTAGCGGGAAACTTCCCGGGAGCCGCAATCGTGAAAGCCTTCAATGCGATGTTTGGACGCTTCATCTCCTCGAGCCCAATTCACCCTGAAGGCCGGCAGGTTGTCCTCTGCGCTGGAGACGACGAGTCCACCAACGGGAAATTCACAACTTTCGCCGAGCGGCTGGGATTCGCTCCCGTGCTCCTTGGCGGCTTGCGCGAAGGGGGCTCCCTGATACAGCTTGATGGGGCTCTCAGCGGAAAACACATGCTCCTGCAGGCCTAGTTCTCAATCAGTCAACAGCTCCAGAAAGGCATACATACAATGGAAGAGTCCAATGTGAAAAGCCGCGCAACGAAGACAGCGTTCATCTTCAACTCCTACTACCGGGTGCATCCCGACGACCGCCAGAAATTCGTGGACGCGGTAGCAGAGCATATCCCGCCCACCGGCCAAATGCCCGGGTGCGTGTACTACGTCTTCGCTGCTGACATCCTCGATCCCAACACATTCCACCTCTCCGAGGGGTGGGAGGATGAGGATACGATCGAGCGTCATCACCGGTCGGATCTGTTCCAGGAGGCCCTCAAGAAGGCCACGACGTCGGTGCGCATCCTTGAGAACCAGGGACAGCGCTACGAAGTAGCCAAGCAGATAGATGGCCGCCCTCCCCGCGAACTCTGAGGCAGGCATGCGGACGGAATGCGTTAAATCCCCAGTCATGCGACCGGCTGGCTGCCGGCCGGAGCCACACGCGGATAAGCTGCCACGCGTGCATTAGTCAGGTCTGATCCAACGGAAGTGCTGGCGCCGGTCATCTGATAATCGATCTCCCAACGGTCCTAGTCACCTCGGTCGATCGTAGGCGTAGGAGGTGATCGCTCATGCGGTGACGCCTTCTTCCTCCACCGCGGCCGAGACCAACTGGCGGGCTCCCACCAGGGCCACCTCCAGGGCGGATGACTCGGTATTCCCGATGGATAGAAGGTGAGCGCTGCCCGGCGCTCAGTGTTTGCTGTCGGGCAGCGATCTAGGCCCGAGGGTAAGCGCTTCTTGTCGGCGTCCGCGGGGTCCTTGGTCTGCCACGGTGTGGAGCGGCCCAGCACAACGCGCCGGCCCGCGCGGTGGTCCTGGCGGATCGACACTTCGACCAGCGCCTGGCTGCAACGTCAAGGAACTCGACTGATGTTCGCGGGTCCAATGAGTGTCTTGGAAAGCTGTGGCGGTCTCAACCGGTCAATGCACCACTACTTGGCAGGATGAGTGGTGGAGGTGCGTGTGGAGTTCACGACGGAGCAGCAGCAGGGGATCTGGGAGGGGTGGCGGGACGGTGAATCGTTCCGTCAGGTCGGTGACCGGGTAGGCCAACCGGCGCACGTGGTCCAGTACTTCCTCCGGGGTCATGGAGGCATCAAGCCGAAGGTTCCTCGACGGAACCACCGGCACCTGACTCATCAAGAGCGCGAGGAAATTTCTCGCGGTGTTGCAACAGGTTTGTCTGCCCGCAGAATCTCCGCGGCCTTGGGGAGGTCTCACTCGAGCATTTTGAGGGAGCTCGCGCGAAACGGCGGACGCACCGCCTACCGGGCAACGGCTGCTGAGCAGGCAGCCCATGTCCGAATGAAGCGGCCGAAGCCGACCCGGCTCAAGCAAAGACCGGCGCTGTTACGGGTCGTGAAGGAGAAGCTCGTTCTGGGATGGTCTCCGGAGCAAATTGCCGCCTGGCTGAAGCTGGCTTATCCCCAGGACCCGGCCATGCGCCTGTCCCATGAGGGTATCTACCGCTCGATCTACTACGTCTACCGCCGTGAGCTTGACCGGGGCATGTCCCAGCATTTGCGATCCGGGTGCACCATCCGCCGGCCACGCAAGGCGAAGAAATCGTTGGGCCGCGGCCGGTTGAAGAACATGGTGCCCATCACCGCCCGGCCGGCGTCGGTCGAGGACCGCGTTGAGGTGGGGCACTGGGAAGGTGACCTCGTCATGGGTAAGAGGCCTTCCGCGGTGGCGACGCTGGTCGAGCGCACTACCCGGGCTGTCAAAGTCGTCCATCTCCCCGACGGATATAAGGCAGATGCCGTACGCATCGCTTTGACCAATGCGTTCAAGGACATTCCCGAGCCGCTGCGCCGGTCTCTGACCTGGGACCGCGGTCGGGAGATGGCAGAGCATCAGCAGCTCGCCGCGGACCTGAGGATGAACGTCTACTTTTGCGCCCCGGGAAGCCCCTGGCAGCGCGGGTCAAACGAGAACACCAACAGGGTCCTTCGCCAATACCTCACGAAAGGCTCCGACCTTCGACGGTTTACAGCTAGAGACCTCGATGACATCGCTGACCTCATCAACGATCGCCCTCGGCAGGTCTTGAAATGGGCCAGTTCCAACGACCTCTACCAAGGGCACATCACCACCTCGAACCAGCCCGCGATACTCTCAGAATCACGGGTGGTGCATTGACCGGTTGAGATCGCCGTACCATTTTGAGACAGCATCAACGCGCACTCGGCCTCCCGGTGCGATGTCGGCCATGCCGCCAGTTCGCCGCGTACGAGTGCGAGGCTATGCGGGGGGCTACGGATTCGCCAAGTCCTTCAGTTCGGGGTGACCCTAAATGACCGTTCGAAATGCTCCAGCAGGTGAAGGATTTTTTCCTCGGCGTGGTGCGGGTCCAGCAGGGCGAGTGCCCCGGCGGACTCCATGAGCAGTACCAGGTCACTCCACGTGGTGCCGGGGCGGACCACGCCCTCTTCGACGCCTCTGTGGACGAGTGACTTCACATCTGCACGAAACGTCTCGCGTTGCTCGGCAAATTTCTCCGATCGCAAGAATGCATGGACCACAAGGTCAGCGCAGTGCGGGTGACGCGCCTGGTTGGTGAGCAGGGCGCGGGTCAGGTCGAGGAACGCCGCCCCCGGGCTGTCCGAGGTGCGCGCCTGGCTTGCGCTGGCCAACCACAGGTCGAGGTCGCGTGTGAACACAGCGTCAATGATCGCTTGCTTGTCGGGAAACCGTCGCAGAAGCGTGGCGATGCCTACGTTGGCGCCTGCCGCAATGTCATTGAGCGAGACCGATGTCCCGATGTCGTCGAACAAATTCGACGCTGCATCGATAATTCGCTCGCGGTTGCGCTGGGCATCGGCACGCATGCAATCCCCTTAACTGGAGTGGGCAATCCACTTGTGGTAGACATGGCATCTGGAGCAGATGCTCCAGATATCTTAGATAGGAACCTCCATGAGAGCAATTCAGTACAAGGCATATGGAACCCCGGAGGTCCTCAGTGCGGTCGAGGTCGATGTGCCGGCTCCCGGCAAGGAGCAGATCCGTGTGCGCATCGAGGCAACGAGCGTCAACTATGTCGACGTGCTCGCGCGCGATGGTGGGTATAAGCGCATCACCTGGACGAAGGCGCCCTACGGCACCGGCATCGACCTGGTGGGTGTCGTTGACGCTGTCGGGGAAAAGGTCACCCGCTACGCGCCGGGCGATCGGGTATGGGGAGTCCTTGGCAACGCGTTCTCGCTCCCCGTGGGGATGCTCGCCGACTACGCACTGCTTCCTTCCGAAGCCGCAGCTCCGGCTCCAACCGGCATGACCCCGGAGGAAGCGGCATCCGCTCTGGTGCCTGCGACCATCGCCTGGACTGCCCTGAAACACGTTCCCGTTATCTCCGGGGACACCGTCGTTGTTCGCGGCGCTGCAGGAGGAATGGGCTCAGCGATGGTTGAACTGGCAGTTCACCACGGTGCTCGGGTTATCGGCATCGCGACCGACCGGACGGCCGATTTCGTCATGAGCCTCGGGGCTGATCAGGTCCTAGACTACCGCCGGACCGGCCCCGGCGACATCCCGCTCGTCGACGGCATCTTCGACACGACCGGCGTCGACCTCCTGGCGTGGCGGAAGCGACTGAAGCCGAGCGGGCGCATGGTGACGACCGCAGCACTCAAGTCACCGTCCGCGCTCGGAGCGGTGTTCGCCTCGATCCCGACCGGTCGACGTCGGGTCCGCGGCTTCGCAGGCCAGCCCGCCCCCTGCGCAATCGAGCACGCTTCACAGCTGCTCACCGACGGCATCATCAAGCCCCACATCGCCGCGTCCTTCCCAATGGACAAGGTCGCAGACGCACACCGTGCCTTCGAGTCCGGTGAAACCATCGGCCGATTGGTCATCACGCCCCGCTGATCCGGCCGGACGAGCCGACCTGCAAGCATAGTGTCCTAGCGTCAGGCGAATTGGACGGCAGTCTCGACGACGTACTCCTGGACCGTGATTTCCCCACAGGATTACCGACTGCTCTTACAAATGTGTTCAATCTGCGACGGTGGGAGCTGGAGCGCCTCCGAAGTGTAGGAACACACCAGGCGCGGACCGCGGGCTCGGGCGCGTGATGCTGGAATTGGCGCGCTGGGGAGCGAACCCGTGCGGCTTGTCCGGCCACACAGCACTGCGAAAACAACGCCACTCACCGCTGCAATTCACACAAAAACCAGAAAAGAACCCTAAAACAACATATTGCGGGGCGATTTGAACAGTTGCGTTTGGGTGCACCTGGCGCAACAGGTCGCAGCATCCATCCTCAGATGTCGCGGCGGTGGTGCTTTGGGGTTACTTCCGCATGGCTGCTTTGAGGTGAATGCGTTGTCCTTGGGCTCCGAGGATGCTGAGGAACTCGACGGCGTGCTCGTCTGCGTTGCCGTACCAGTGTGGTAGGTGTGTGTCGAATTCTGCGACCTCGCCCGCGGACAGGATGAAGTCCTTTTCGCCGAGGATCATGCGGAGCCGGCCGCTGAGCAGGTAGAGCCAGTGGTAGCCCTCGTGTGATTTGGGCTCTGGGGTCATGTTGTCGGTAAGTGCTGCGGGCAGGATTTGCTTGAAGACCTGTAAGCCGCCTGGGTTGCGGGTCAGGGGAATCACCACCATCCCGTGGTACTGAAATGGGCGGGGATGAAGGCGTGGGTCGCCGCTGGTTGGCGCGCCGATGAGATCTTCCAGGGGCACATTGTAGGCCCGAGCCAAAGGCAGCAGGAGTTCGAGCCCGGGTCGGCGTTTGCCTGATTCGACACGTGACAAGGTGCTGACTGGTATACCGGTGAGTTCGGAAACCGCGGCGAGCGTGAGTCCGCTGCTGTGCCGCTGTTGCCTCAGCCGGGACCCGAGCGCGTCGATTACATCGTGGAAGTCCATCGTCATACACATCAATACTGTGAGCGATTTGCGATTTCTGCAAATTTATTTTGATCCGTCGCACCTGCAGGTCACGCTTACCCGTATGAGCATGCAGCGCGTTAATGACAGTCGTACTAGTTGGGCAAGGCGGAGCTATGACGTCATGGTCATAGGTGGAGGTTCCGCAGGCCTGAGTGCAGCACTGATGCTGGGACGTGCGTGCCGATCGGTGCTTCTTATCGACGGAGCTGAACCGCGAAATGCGCGGGCTGAGCACATATACGGGTTTCCCTCTCGCGACGGCACATCGCGTTCAACTTTCCTGGAATCGACCAGGGCGGAACTGGTCAGGTATGACGTCACGGTCGTCAACGGAACTGTCGTTACCACAGCGGGTACTTCCGCGGGCTTTCTTACCAACCTGGCCTCCGGCGAACAGACTTACGCTCGACGCGTGCTGGCCGCGTCGGGGATCACGGACACGCTCCCGGATGTTCCAGGTCTTGATCAGCATTGGGGGCGCAGCGTCGTGCACTGCCCCTACTGCCATGGCTGGGAGCTGCGCGGCCGGCGCGTTGGTGTGCTGGCAACTGTTCCGGGAAGCATTCACCAAGCGCTGCTCTTCAGCCAGTGGACTGATCAGCTCACACTGCTGCTTCACACTCAGAACCAGCCAACCGTGGAGCAGGCGGAGCAGCTCGCTGCGCGCGGTATTCGTACCGTCCGCGGCGAAGTGGTTGAGATAGTTACCATGAACGACCGCGTGTCAGGGGCACGGCTCGTAACGGGTGAGCAGCTTTCCTTCGATGCCATTGCGGTGGCACCTCTGGCCAAACCTCGCGCAGGACTCCTTGCCCCGCTGGGTTTGACACCCCAACCTCATCCTTCGGGGATGGGGGATCACATCCCGGCGGACGAGACCGGCAGGACCGCCGTGGAAGGCGTATGGGTCGCGGGTAATCTCACCAACCCGAACCTGAATGTCCTAGGGGCCGCGAATGCAGGCGCCATCGCGGCGGGAACCATCAACCTTGACCTGATCGCCGAGGACACTTCCACCGCGATCCGCGCTACCCGAAACGAAGTTTGACGCCCAAGCATCCGCGCTGGCGAATCGACGAACCACAGTAGGAAGACCCTCATGCCTAACTTGTCCCTAATGCCTCCCCGCACCAGTGCAGATGCTCGCTGGTGGGTTCTGGCAGCACTATCTGCCACCCAGCTGCTCCTGGTCCTTGACTCGACGATCATGAACGTGGCGCTGCCGGCCACGCAGACTGCTCTGGGGTTCTCGAACGCCGACCGGCCCTGGGTCATCACCGCCTACGCACTGGCTTTCGGCAGCGTCCTGCTCATCGGCGGCCGGCTCGCGGACATCATCGGCCGCAAACGACTGCTCCTCCTGTCCTTGGCCGGTTTCATCATGGCTTCCCTGCTGGGAGGGCTTTCAGGTGGATTCGAGACGCTCGTCATTTCCCGGGCCCTTCAAGGCATTGCGGCTGCCTTGATGGCACCGACGACATTGTCATTGCTTTCTACTGCGTTCGCCGACATTCCGGCTCGCGGCAAAGCCTTCGGCATCTTCGGCGCAGTATCAAGCAGCGGCAGCGCAATCGGCCTGATTCTCGGCGGGCTCCTCACGCAATACCTGACCTGGCGCTGGTGCCTGCTGATCAACGTCCTCGTAGGCGCCGCGATTACAGTCATGGTGATCAAGATCCTTCCCCCTGATGCATCCGCTCCCCGACAGAAGGTCCGCCCCGATACTCTCGGCGCCATCACCTCAGGCTTCGGTATGTTCGCTATCGTCTACGGCCTCACCATCGCCGAATCCCGTTCATGGGCCGACCCCCTGACCATCGGCTCAATCGTGACCGGCCTGGCACTGCTGGTGTTGTTCGTTGCCACTGAGAATAAGGCCGCGCACCCGATCCTGCCGATGCGCGTGGTGCTGCAGCGTGACAGGGGAGGCGCTTACCTGATGGTCGCGATCGCCGGCATCGGAATGTTCGGTGCCTTCCTCTTCCTCACGTACCACCTGCAAACTGTCAGTGGTCTTACGCCTCTGGCCACCGGGCTGGCTTTCCTGCCGATGGTGATCATGCTCGTGATAGGGGCGATCGTCGCAGGAAGCGTTCTGCTCCCACGCGTCGGAGCCCGTACGCTTGCCATTGCCGGCCTCGTCACCGCCGCCGTCGGGACAGCATCGTTCACCTTCATTGATGCCGACTCCACCTACACTTTGAGCATCCTTCCCGGGCTGATCGTTGCCGGTATCGGGTTCGGGCTGATTTTTGGGCCGGCGATGAACCTGGCAACACTTGGAGTGGATTCCACGGATGCCGGAGCCGCCTCAGCTATGGTCAACGTCGCCCAGCAGATCGGCGCCGCCGTCGGGACAGCTCTGCTTAATACTGTTGCCCTCGGTGCCACCGCCTCCTACCTGTCTACGCATCCAGCACCCGCAGACACCGACATGGATGCGCTCATCCACGGCAATACCGTCGCGTTCTGGGCTACTAGCGGCATTCTGCTCACCGGCGCCCTCATCTGCGGCCCGTTGATCACCCGACGCGTGAACACTCTCCCTGCGGACCACCCGGACAAAGCCCCCACCAGATAAAGCACCCACCCTTCCGTTTCTGCAATCCGCCTTCATAAGGAAATCTGCCATGAATCCGGACTCGTCCTGGGAAACCCGATACAAAACCGGTCCGCGCCTGTTCAGCGGCGACCCAAATCCCACCCTCATAACCGAAGTTTCGCACCTTCCGGCAGACCGTGCCCTCGACATCGGATGCGGGGAAGGCGCCGATGCGATTTGGCTCGCCCAACAAGGCTGGAATGTCACCGCACTCGACGTCGCCCCTACCGCACTCCACCGCGCAGCCCAACGCACCTCAAGCAACAACACCTCCATCACCTGGGTCACCTGCGACATTAATCAGGACCCACTACCGGAGGGCCCCTACACTCTCGTCACAATGCACTACGTGCCGCTGCTTAAGAAAGGCGTTGACCGGGCTCTCCCCGGGATCCTCAACTCTGTGGTTCTTGGTGGAACCATCCTGTTCGTCACCCACGACATCAGCAACATGGCCGCCCGCGACGGCTTCGAACCGAGGGACTACTGCCAGCCCAACGACATCGCCCAGCGGCTCGGACGCGAATGGACGGTTACCCTCAACGAACGACGCCCACGCAACAGCCACACACAGGACACAACCACCCACACCCATGACGCCATCCTCAGCGCGACACGTAGGGCCACTTGACTCGATCTGCCACCATGCGAACCACCGGCGACCCGTGACACCTCGCCTGCGCTGCACCGGGTGTACCAGGTCAACTTGACGCAACACATCTGTGCTCATCCATGCACTGACCTACGGGCGACCACTCCGGCCAGTGGTTCGCCACGCTGGATAATTTGGTTGGATTCCAACGGACTAAAAGTGAAAAAGCAATGCGCCTCCAGTCTTTACATGTGACGTTTAGCTCGCTGTGGGGCAGCAATCCCCCGTTACCTTTTTCGTAGCCCGGGTTCTGGTGCAGGATGTGGGTGTGTTGGCCGGTCGGTCCCGGCATGGTTGCTGCCCCCAGTCATCAATGATCCGGGGGTGTTGTCACCGGGGCGGGCCTGGCGGCAGTTGATCGCTGTCAGAGGCACGACGAGGGGTTCTTCGTAACGTGGATGCGACACCTGCCGCCGCTGACCAGCCAGCACATACGGTGACGGAGGAGGGAGCGGGCATGGAGGTGATCGTGGATCAGCAGGACGTGGACGTCTTCATCGGTTTGGATGTCGGCAAATCCGGCCACCATGCCGTGGCCCTGAACCGTGCAGGCCGGAAGCTGTTCGATAAGGCCCTGCCCAACGATGAAGCGAAGCTGCGCGAGATCCTCGCAGGGCTCACCGGGCACGGGAAAATCCTGCTGGTGGTGGATCAGCCAGCCACGATCGGGGCGCTGCCGGTCGCGGTCGCCCAGGCCGCCGGGGCCACGGTGGGGTACATTCCGGGCCTGGCGATGCGCAGGATCGCGGACCTGCACCCCGGCCAGGCCAAGACCGATGCACGGGACGCGATGATCATCGCCGACGCCGCCCGCACCATGCCCCACACCCTGCGCTCGATCGCCCTGAATGATCAGACGCTGGCCGAACTCGGGGTGCTCTGCGGGTTCGATGACGATCTCGCCGGGCAGATCACCGCGGTCTCGAACCGGATCCGGGGCCTGCTCACCCAGATCCACCCCGCCCTGGAACGGCCCCTGGGCCCGCAACTGGACCACCCGGCCGTCGCGGATCTGCTCACCCGGTACCCGACCCCTGCAGCGCTGCGCACCGCGGGCACGTCCGGGCCCGGCTGGAGAAACACGCCCCGCGGGCCGCCGAGCGCCTCACCGAGGCCGTCTTCACCGCGCTCGGGCAACAGAGCGTGGTGGTGGTGGGCACCGGCGCGGCCGGGATCGTGCTCCCGAAACTGGCCGAACAGCTCCTGTCCCTGCGGCGCCAGCGCGACGAGATCACCGCCCAGGTCGAGGCCCTGGTGGAGGCCCACCCTCTTCACCGGGTCCTGACCTCGATGCCCGGCATCGGCGTCAGGACCTGCGCCCGGATCCTCACCGAAGTCACCGGCAAACACTTCGCTTCCGCCACCCACCTGGCCTCCTACGCCGGCATCGACCCGGTCACCCGCCGTTCCGGGACCTCCATCCGCGGTGAGCACTCGAGCCGGGGCGGGAACAAGAAACTCAAACGCGCCCTGTTCCTCTCCGCCTTCGCGGCGTCGCACCACCCGCCCTCACGGGCCTACTACGAGCGCAAAACGCGCCGAAGGCAAACGCCACAACCAAGCCCTCATCGCCCTCGCCCGCCGACGCTCCGACGTCCTCTACACTATGCTCCGCGACGGAACCCTCTACCAAGACCCACAGCCCACAATCCTGCCGTCAGCCGCTTGGCGAAAACCATAGAGGCACCCCCCGTTTTTGCCTGCTGGCGAGCTCGCCCGCTCGTCCCCGACGGAGCAGCGGCTCTGGCCGACCTGGCCAGCCGGTTATCGAGGACCCCGCAGATTACTGGATACCAACGAAAACGTTATTTGAAGTACAGTTCATATATTGACAATCATTTGAATGGGCGGTAGTTTTACCGGCACATCGTCTTCGTCCAGGGCGGAGCCCCAGTAGGGAGGTTCGATACCGCTCCCATCGGACAAAGTCGTCGGCGGTGCCCGTAGCCATCGATTGTTTCCGCATTCGGCTCCCCCGGGATGCTTGATTGACAGACAAGGATGTCCTCAATGAACGACAGCGCACCAGGCGACGTCCATCCGATCGTTTGCCTCCATTCACTTTTCCTTGATCCACGAATGTTCGACAACATTGCCGAGGCAGGCGGGGATCAATATCGGTTCATTGCGCCGGAACTGCTAGGCCACGCCACCCGCCTCGACGAAGTTTCGTCGACGGTCACCATGAAGCAGGTGACGGACGATGTGCTGAACTTCATTGATGACCTTGGCTTCCCGCGGTTCTCCCTCATCGGCGCCTCCATGGGAGGTGACGTCGCTCTGCGTATTGCCGCGCGCCGCCCCTGGTCCGTCGAAAAGTTGGTCCTGCTTGGCTCCTCGGCGCGCGGACAGACCCAAAAGGATCTCGGTGGATTCGCCTCGCTGCCCAGTCGGATCGAGCAGGAGGGCTTCAGTCCCGAGATTGTTGACATGGTGATGACGATCATGTTCGGCGCAACCACGTTGGCGGATCACTCGAGGAGGGATATCCATGAACTTTGGAAGGGGCAGCTTACCGAGCTCTCGCCAAAGCTGGTCCATGCCGTGAGGGCAGTGTTCGAGCGGGAAGGTGCTATCCAACATCTTCGGCCAGGTGAAGGCCGCAACGCTCATCGTGTCCGGCACAGAAGACCTTGGGCGGCCCCCGGCGTGGTCCGATGAACTATTCCACATAATTTCCGACGCTCAGCTCCTACGGATCAAGAAAAGTCATAGTCCGACGCTCGAAGCGCCGCAGACAGTAATCCCCTACATCCTCGGCTTCCATACCGCTGGGTGGCGGCACCGTCCGTTCACTCCCGTCGAGTCCCGGCCCTCGATCCATCCTTTCCGCGTCCTCCAGAAACGGACGCCTCGGCCACGGACGAAGACAGCTAAGGAGAACCCAGCAATAGGCATCCGGCGTTATCGGCGCCGTCAACTGCAGAATCTGGACCGGGGCCGGTATGCGCCCTCTTGAGCGGGCTGATGGGCCGACTCAACCCTGAAAGAAGGAGCCATGCAGAATCTCAGCTCGAGTAGAGAATCCCTGTCGCCCTGGTGGCGGAAGGAACCTTCAACGGATTCATTTTCGACATGATGCGCATTGCTGGGCATCAAATGGTTCACGGGTACTCGCAGTCGCTCGCAGGGTCGCGCACCCTGGCGGACCGCCGCAACGAAGTCGTGTGGCGGGAAACCGAACTGCTGGCCTCCATCCAAAGCGGGCTGCTGGTCAACAGTCGGCCGGCCGCGGGTACGTTCATGGTCCAGCCCGCGCAGCGTCCCTAGGGGATGTCCCTCCGTCGCATCGACGGGTAGCTGGAACCGTTGACGATACGAAATCCTGAGTGAGGAGTTTGATCAGTGGACGCTGAGGAGCAGCGCCGGCAATTCGTACAGACCCTTCTGCGGGAGGACCTCAACCTGCACGACGTCGGTCAAGCGTACTTCGCAATGACCGGCAGCGCGTCCGAGGAAGAAGTTGCGCTCTACACCCTGGAAATGCTGATGTTGCCTCAGAACCAGCGAGACCTGTTGACTCTGGCGATCAGGTCCCTCCTGCAGGGACAAGCCCGGCGCGCTGGGTTCGAGAACTTCACGCAGCAGCCCGATGACCACTGCGGCGCCCCTCGTAGTAAGCATGACGATGAGGGCGGCAAGGAGCGTGGCCTGGAGCGTGACCGCGACCGCAGGAAGGACCAATGAGGGATCAGGCGTGGAGCCGTGCAACTGACATCGGTAGCGGCAAATCCCCAAGACGACCAGCACAGCCGGTCTCGGGCGGGGCGGGCGCTCACCAAAGGATTCCGTGTTGAAACGCCCGTCATCGACGAGGTTTGATCGTCCCGGACCGGCGCACGTAGGCGAGAATCCTGCGCCCGTGGCGGTCGAACAACACGCCGAAACGCTCCGTGTTCCCACCCAGCACGGCCCCCAGAATCACGTCATCGCTCACCGGCTCCATTGGTCCCATACCTTGTAGTGTCCACCAACCGGAGAAGGTTTCATCCTCCCTCTAACCAGCGCCCGCATGGACTGGTGGATCCGCACGCCCCAGTGGAAATCAGCTCGGCATGGAACCGGCGGGCACGTACTGCCTCCACATCTCCACAACATCCAACGATCACCGGAGCCAAGCAGCAAGGCCTGTGACCGGGCGTCCTTCGTGAAGCCGAAAATTGTCACCGGAACAACGGGCGACACGGGGCCGACGCCCGGATGTAGGCCGGGAGGTGCATACTCTTGGCCGATGGGGAGACAATGAACTCAAGGACCAGACCCGGCCGGCACGTCCAGCCGCTTGCAGGTTACGGATCTGGGAGCATCACCAGCATTCGAGAGTCCTGGGCCGTACAGGGACGCACCGGCCGGCAACACGGACCCGGAGGGCATTGACGGCCAGCCGGCGCCCCCGACGGTCAGCCGCGGAGGTTCTGTACCGTACCCGCGCAGCACGCTGGCGGCATTGGCCGGCATTGCCGCGATCGGCTACTGCATCCTCTATACCGCAGCCACGTCCTCACTGCCAGCGGAGACACCCCCGGATCAAGCCCAGTCCGTCTCACAGCCAGTCTGCGAAGTCGTGGGCGGCCCGGGAATGCAACCCTCGAAAGAGGTTTCCCTGGGCGCCTGCAACCCGTGGAGCGGGCGGGAGGCCGACGGCGCCGCGACCCACCCGGTATCGGCCTGCGAGGCGATCGGAGGCCGGCCCCAGCCTCCCCGGCCGCTTACCGGAGACGCGGCAGCGGTCCCCGTGACAGGAACCGCGCTGCCCCCGGGCCAGACAGTTTATGTCCGGATTGACAACCCCGAGGGAGCCCCCGCCACCATGACGGAGGTCGGCATCATGCACCGCGACGGGACCGTCGCGGTCTGCGGGCCCCTCGAATGGACCAATGTCCACGCGGGCCAGACCCTCACGCAGCACCTCCCGTCCGATGAGAGCCTCGGGGCACTAGCCGAGGGTGAGAGCTATGCCTACAAGCTCACCCCCGCAGGCACCCTGGAATTGGCGGGCCTGCGTCACCTGGACGGGACGATAGTGCCCCTGCCTTCAGCACAGGGATAAGACCCGATACTCCGTTGGTCCGCGCCGTCGGAGGCCAGATGGCGTCGTGCCTGCAGCACGTAGAGCTACCCCCGAATGTCTCCTTCGAGGCTCCTAAGTCTGATTGTAGTGATGATGCGCATCAATCGTTGACTCTCCGTGGCTGCTTCGCCTGACCTGCTCAGCGAGGAGAATGCTCAGGTCAAAAACCTTCACCCAAGTCATGCAGCTGCCCCGCCGCTCCCCCATGAAGTAGTAAGAACGCCCGAACCGGGCTTCGCGATAGAAAGGCGGCACCCAGCCCCAGGACAACTCCAAAACAGCCACCAGAACCGGCACCCGGACCGCAGAATTAGGCCGGCTGTCCACAGTCAGAGAGCAAAAGAGCCTCTGACTAGGGGAAACATGTGCCCGAAGTGGGACTCGAACCGGCCTCCAGCCCTTGCAAACACTGGGCTCCTCAGGAAACATACGCAATCCGACTCAGTCCGACCGATGTACGACCCGATCCGACGCTCCAGGTGTGGACACTGTCCACACCCCCGCTTTTCCCCACCAGCGGCCTTCACCAAGACTGCCGCACCCCGCACTGACAGGGTGCGGCGCTTCTTCGCCGTGAATAATCCGATCCTGCCGGAGAGTCAACCGCGGCCGTGACCGGGTGGTGCCCGCGCTCGCTACCGAGTCCCGGGCACGCCGCACGACATGCACGGTCTCCAGATTCTCCATCTCGATGTCACCTCCCCTCAAACCCTTCATGTTCCGAGCGGCCGACAGCTGCATGACAGATTCTCTCGCTCCGCCGAATCGGCCAGGTGCCATCCCGACGCTTGAGACGCGCCGCCCATGCTGTGCAGATGTTGGTGATCACTTGGGGTGAAAAAGAGCGAAATGCGCCGCGAAGATGAAGTCCCTGACCCGTCCAGCTAATACATCACCCGCGAGCCAGTCCCCACCGCAAATCTGACTATTCACCTCGAGTTCGCGGCCTCCGCCTGCCACTTCGCTCGTAACGACTTAGCCCTGAATGGACTACCAAAGAAGAAGAACGGTCGACCAAAGCTCCCCTTCCAGATCAGGACAGTTCCAGCGCGGTCATCCATCACAAGTACCCGTAACTGGCAGACGATTGCGTGGCGCATCCACTAGCTGTCCGGTTGAAGCGAGGAGCCGGTTCACAGCCGGGTCTTCCGCACGTCCAGACACTGTCTCAAGAACGTAAAGCCTTCTAAGACACATGATCGATGTGCAGTCTAGACGTCGAGCACCCGGAACGACGGGATGCCCTTGTCTCGAGAACTCCTCTTGACACCATCTGTTTCACGAGTGCCATCGCTGGGACTTTCTGCCTTAAACTGGGGACACAAAGCGTATCGCTTATACCCGCATCACTACATCAACCCAGGAGGCAAAGCTGCAGCTCGCCGCGCTGAATGCAGCACGGGTGCAGAATCGGATCTACGCCCTGACCCACCACGCAGAGGTCGCCAGCGGGTACGAGCCAGCAGTGGCCGCCGAGATGGCCGGGGCGAAGACCGAGGGCAAGGACACGTAGGGGTAGAACCCGCTGCGGGACCATGTGGCCAAGACAACCGCCCGCCCCGAGGTGTCCCTAATCGCGCTGGTGTGCGCAGGGTATGAAGAGACCACCGCCAAGGACTCATGGCGCTCACCGGCCGGGAGCCACCTCGCCTACGTCACCCAGCTGGTCGCAGGGGGTACACGGCCAGTGAGGTCGAGCAGATTCTCCTCGACGGCACCAAGCAGTCAGACGAACCGGACGAGGACACCGAGGAAGACGAGGACACGGAGACCTTCGAGGAAGTCCACGCCGATGAGGAAGAACTGATGGCCGACGAGTTGACCGCAGAATAGCAGCGGCGGAAGCTGTGCAGGGCGGGAATACCCACCTGCACAGCAGGCCCAGCCGATCAGGCACATCAGGAATGGTGGTCATTGTGTCCGCAGGTGCCGGGGCGGTTCGCCGCCAGGCGGGAACCTCGAGCGCGCATCACCTGCCCCGAACCGCCATCCACGCCACACCCCACGGTGAAGATGGAAAGTGCGGAGGCGCTGGCCGAGTAGCGTTCGGTCGCCTTAAGCCCCGCGACGCCGAAGCTCGTCCGCTGGGTCACGGCGATGAGGTAGGCGATTACACCGGTCACCCACATCAACCACGCCCGGCGTTAACCCACCCCTCCATTATTGGTGCTGCGGTCCCAAGCCGGTCACCCCGGTCACCTGGTTACCGGGTGATGATACTCAAGTGCGGCGCAGGTCCGCGGCGGTCAGCAGAACCATCTGCCGCCTCACCTGTCGGCGACCTTGAGTTTCACCGAGGGGTTGAGGGCAGCAACTGCTTCGTCATAACGGTTCTCGATTTCGGAGAAACGGAGGAATTTCACGGCGTCGACGAGGATTTCCCTGACCTCGGGTTGGGTCTCGAGGAGAGCCATGACCTCGTCCACATATGCGTCGAGCGGAAGGTAGTGCTCGTTCTGCGACCCGCCGCTCATGAGTTCGGTGCGCACGGCCGGCGGGACGAGCTCGATGACTTGAACCGGGGTGTCAGCGAACTGGAGCCGGATGGTCTCGGTGAACCGGTGGATGAAGGCCTTGGAGCCGTTGTACGTCGGCGTGAGGGCCAGCGGGGTGTGTGCCAGCCCTGACGATACGGTCATCAGAGTGGCCTCGGGCCGGGTTTGCAGGTGCTCGCTGAAGGCCGCGATCAGGCGCAGCGGACCGAGCACGTTCGTCTCGACGATCCGTTCTGCGCCTTCAAGGAAACCGGAGGTGCGAACGTCCTCAGCTTCCATCACCCCGGCCATGGCGACCAGCACGTTGAGGTCGGGGTGTTGGGCCAGGACCTGGTCGCGGGCGGCCAGCACGGAGGCGGGATCGGTGGTGTCAATGGTGACGGTGGAGAGGCCGTGCTCGGCGGTGAGTCGCTCCAGCAGGTCGCTGCGGCGGCCGCCGATGACGACGGAGTTTCCGGCTTCTTGAAGGCGAAGCGCGAGTTCGAGGCCGATGCCCGAGGTCGCGCCGGGGATGAAAATGGTGTTTCCGGTGATGTTCATGTCCTGATCCTGCGCCGGACTTTGGAGGAGCGGGAGAGGAGTGATGATCGTAGGATTCCTGGTCCCTGTTTACCGGGGCGTTCGTCACCGATGATTGAAGCATGGACCGCCATGCCCTCGCTGCTTTTCTCC
This sequence comes from Arthrobacter zhaoguopingii, assembly GCF_009828605.1. Lineage (NCBI taxonomy): Bacteria > Bacillati > Actinomycetota > Actinomycetes > Micrococcales > Micrococcaceae > Arthrobacter > Arthrobacter zhaoguopingii. Next base: position 98,376 of record NZ_WIAE01000008.1, read on the forward strand.
GCTCCCGCCGTGACGGGCTGCGCCCGGAGGACGTTGGTCTCCCGACGGGGCCGCGGCGGCGCACCTCCGGGCTGCGCCGCGAGGAGGTCGCCGGGCTGACAGGGATGTCTACCGACTACTACATCCGGTTGGAACAGGCCCGGGGTCCCCAACCGTCCGAACAGATGCTCGCAGCGCTGGCCCGGGCGCTGCGGTTGACCGCTTTCGAGCGGGACTATCTCTACCGCCTCGCCGGTCACAGCGCACCCCGGCGCACCCCGCGGGACACCCATGTGGCGCCCGCGCTGATGCGGGTTCTCGACCGGCTGTCGGACACCCCGGCGGTGATCCTTTCCAGTCTCGGGGAGACGCTCGTTCAGAACAGCCTGGCCATGGCGCTTTTCGGTGACCACTCGCGGCACACCGGGCTGGCTCGCAGCGGCGTGTACCGGTGGTTCACCGACCCGACTGAACGCTCGATGTACCCCGTCGAAGACCGGGCCCGGCAGGGCAAGGCCCAGGTGGCTGGACTCCGGGCCGCGTACGGCGGGACTGGCCCGCAGTCCCGGGCAGGCAGGCTGGTACGCGAGCTGCTCCGGACGAGCGGAGAGTTTGCCGAGCTCTGGGAGCTGCATGAGGTGGCGTCCCGGTTCGAGGACCACAAGACGCTGCTCCACCCCGAACTCGGGCAGATCGAACTTGACTGCCAGGCACTGTTCACCGAGGACCAGGGCCAGGCCCTCCTGGTCCTCACAGCACCGCCACAGACAGAGGCTTTCGAGAAGCTGAAGCTGCTTGCGGTGCTCGGGCACCAGCAGTTCAATGCCCGCGGGCTGACCCAGCTGTGAACCGCGGCAAATCCCTCCGCCGCCCCACACGGCCACAGCCAGGCCGGCCAGCCCGATGAGGAAATCGGAGACATCGGGGCTTTACAGGACGATGCCCTGCAGGAGAACGCCGAGGCGGCGCTCCGAATCCAGTGCGGGTCGGGACCGGTCATCAGGGGGCCTTCCGGTTGCTGAACCAAACCGGGTGGGTATGACAGCCTCGTTCAGGACCACTAGGACGGCCTGGTTCAGGACCACTCTGCGACTCGCCGGGCCGTTGTGACGGTTTGATTCAGGACCACCTTCAGTCTTGTTCCATCTAGCGGGACGAGCTTTTGGAGGTTCGGATGAGGGTGCGCATGGAACTGTTTTCCAGGATCCGTAGAGATGCCCGGGCTGAGGGTTTATCGATCCGCGAGCTGGCCAGGCGGTATCAGGTATCGAATCCTGCCGACTGTCTTGAAACTCTTCGGTTGCAGGACGGGGCTTCCAAGGTGTGAGCCTCCGTTGATGGGTTCGCGGTTCGGGCTGCCCGATCCGGGGGCTGTGGTTTCAGGGCGGGATGACGCCGGTTCCCCGGTCCGAGGTTCTCCGGTGCACGTCCGGGGCGTTAAGGAAGTATAAAGACTGCCCGTTTCCGATCGTCCCGCCGATAGTGTGATCCCGTCCAGCCGGGTGAGGCGGCACAGAATCTGAACGTAGGGAATATTCAACGGTGGTGATGGTTCGGTCATTCAAGTCGTGGCCCCGTGCTTTCGCGGAGAAGATGTATCCACAGGTGGCACGCGCATCGGCTTGGGGTAGGCTCCATCTGGCTCCGAGGCATCCGGCGCAGTTCATCGTCGTTGGTTTCGCCGCTGCGATCCTTGCCGGCACGGGGCTTTTGATGTTGCCGGTAGCAAAGGTCGGCCCTGGAGGAGCGGGGTTCCTGGAAGCTTTGTTCACGGCGACGTCTGCCGTGTGTGTGACGGGACTGATCATCGTGGATACACCGGTGTTTTGGACGCCGTTCGGCCATGGGATCATCCTCGCGCTGATCCAGGTGGGTGGGTTCGGGATCATGTCCTTCGCTTCTCTGCTGGGCATCCTTTTGGCCCGCCGACTGGGCTTGCGGTCTCGGATTTCCACTGCAGTAGAGACCAAGAGCGGCAGTTTCGGGGATGTACGACGCGTCCTTCTTGGAGTACTCAAGGTCAGTCTTCTGATCGAAGGAATCACCGCAGCGGCGCTCACCTGGCGGTTCGCAACCGGTTACTCCTATCCGTTGCCCGATGCACTCTGGTTGGGGGTCTTCCATGCGGTTTCCGCGTTCAACAATGCAGGTTTCGCGCTTTTCAGCGACAGCCTGATCAGTTTCGCGACCGATCCCTGGATCTGCGTCCCCGTCGGTCTGGCCGTCATCATGGGAGGTCTGGGTTTTCCTGTCTTGTTCGAACTGCGCAGGGAATACCGCACTCCCTTGCACTGGACGATGAACACCCGGCTCGTCCTGAGCGGTACCGCGATTCTGCTCCTTGCCGGCGCGATTTTCATCACGGCCGTGGAATGGGGCAACCCGGGTACGCTCGGCCCGATGACGCCCGGCGGGAAAATCCAAGCAGGGTTTTTCCAGTCCGTGATGACCCGTACTGCAGGGTTCAACAGTGTGGATTTCGCGGCCCTTCACCCGGTGACGTGGCTGTTCATGGATGTGCTGATGTTCATCGGCGGAGGCCCCGCGGGCACCGCCGGCGGCCTGAAGATCACGACCTTCGGGGTTCTCTTCTTCATCCTTCACACCGAGATCCGCGGAGGCACGGCAGTGAACGTGTTCGGCAAACGCCTCCCACGCTCCGTGCACCGGCAAGCGCTCACCATCGTCCTGCTCGCGGTTGCCCTCGTGATTATCTCCACCATGTTCTTGATGCTCATCACCGACTTCGCGCTCGACCGGCTGCTATTCGAGGTGGTATCCGCATTCGGCACTGTCGGTTTATCTACAGGCATCACGGCCCAACTCCCGATAGCCGGTCAATTCCTGTTAATCATCGTCATGTTTGTGGGCAGGCTCGGCCCAATCACGCTCGCCTCAGCCCTTGCCCTGCGATCCAAACCGCTCCTCTACGAATACCCCAAGGAAAGGCCCCTCATTGGCTAAGCCCAGCCTCTTTGCACCGAAGAGCACCAACCGTATCGCCGACGCCGATTCGGTCGTCGTCATTGGATTAGGCAGGTTCGGCGGTTCCCTGGCACTGGAACTTGCCCGAGCGGGAACCGAAGTCCTCGGGATCGACGCCGACGAAGAAATCGTTCAGTCCTTCAACGGCCGGCTCACTCACGTCGTACGCGCAAACTCCACCAAGGAAGATGCGCTGCGCCAACTCTCCGTGCACGAATTCGACCGTATCGTCGTCGGAATCGGCAGCGATCTCGAAGCAAGCATTCTGACCACATCCATCCTGCTGGGATTTGATAGGCCCTCCCTTTGGGCCAAGGCCGTCAGCGAACCCCACGCCCAAATCCTCACCCAGCTCGGAGTGAAACACGTCATCCGCCCCGAACACGACATGGGTAAACGCGTTGCTCATCTCGTTCGGGGAACGATGCTCGACTACATCGAATTCGACGACGACTTCGCCATGGTCAAGACCCGGCCGCCCAGGGAAACCTGGGACCGCGAACTGGGAACCACCAAAATTCGGGCGAACTACGGCATCACGGTCATCGCCGTGAAACGCAGGGACGGGAACTGGGACTACACCACCGCCCGGACTGTCCTTTACAGCGACGACGAAATCATCGTCGCAGGACCAACACGAAAAGCCGAAGCGTTCAGCGCCCTCACCTGACTGACCCACCCTCATGAAGACCATAGCCATGGAACTGGTGAAACCCGCCATCGTCCCGGGGGCCGCTGACACCGGCACGTCAGCGCCGTGGCCCTCGCGGTACGCTAGTGAGCCGAAAGCCGCTGGGGCCTGCGAGAATTCCCGCATGGCACAAATCTCGGCACCGGAACTTGGCCGTGTGCGTACCCTGACCGGATTAGTTCTGGCTCTGGGCCTCCCGCCCTTGCTGGAGTGGGGCATGTTCCTGGCTGGAAGTGACTTCCTAGCCGCTGATGTCCTCCTCCAGCTCGCCGGAGTGGTGGCCGTTGCCTTGGTTGGCGGGTTATGGCCGGCGCTGCTTGGCGCGCTGTGGAGCAGCCTCATTCTCAACTACTACTCCACCGAGCCGTTCGGATCCTTGGAGATCGCCGACGCGGAGAATATCCTCACCCTGGTCATCTTCGTGGCCGTTGCGGTGGCCGTGTCACTGGTGGTCGGACTCGCCGCTCGACGGTCCCGGGAGGCTGCTAACGCCTCGGCCGACGCGGCGACCCTCGGAGAACTCGCCCGCGGGGTACTCGCCGCGGAGGACTCACTCCAAGGCTTCCTTCACCATGTTCGATCCCACTTCGGTATGGCCGGAGCAGCCCTGTACGCCCGGGAAGGTGATGAGAACGATGCGCAGCTCCCGCATATCACCGAGCTTCTCGCTCTGGACGGTACGCAAACACCATCATCGGGCAGCGATGATCCGGCTGGGGCCCGCCCACCTGGTGATGCGAGCACAAGCCTACCCGAGGGCCTGGAACTAGTGCTGCATGGGCGCACCCTCACGGCACGGGAACAACGGTTACTGGAAGCCTTCGGATCCCAGCTGGCAGCACTGCGGCAGAGGCAGCAACTACTGGCCAGCGCCGAGGAGAATCGTCGCCTCGCCGAGGGAAATGTGATGCGCACCGCGATTCTCCGGGCCGTTTCCCATGACCTGCGCACACCATTGGCCGCCATAAAGCTCGCGGTAACGAGCCTCCAGCAGCAAGGCACAAGGTTCACCCCCGATGAAGAAGCCGAATTGCTGGGAACCATCGAGGCTTCGTCGGACCGGCTGGCATCGCTGATCGATAACCTGCTCGACATGTCCCGGCTGACCGGCGATGCAGTCACCGCGCACCTTGGCCCCGTGCATTGGACCGACGTCGTAGCCGCAGCCCTGCAAGGCATGCCATCTGAGAGCGTGAAAATCCTGCTGGCGCCAAACGCCCCAGCCGTGCATGCAGACTTCGGGATGTTGGAGCGAGTCATCGCGAACATTACCGAGAACGCCTACAAGTACGCCGGCGATTCCAGTATCGAGTTTTTATCATCAGTCGCGGGCACCGTCAAAGACTTTCCGGCCAGCGAGCTACGGATCCGCGATCATGGAAACGGTGTCAACAGAGACGGCATCGCGCGCATGTTCCAACCCTTCCAGCGCCTGGACGACGCAGGCACCGGAGTCGGGTTGGGGTTGGCCGTAGCCCGCGGATTCACCGAGTCAATGAGCGGGGAACTGATCGCCGAACCCACCCCCGGCGGCGGGCTGACCATCGTCCTCCGGCTCCCGCTGTCAACAGGAGTCAGGGAGTGATCACCATTCTGATCGTGGACGACGAACCACAACTCCTCCGCGCTCTCCAAATCAACCTGCGAACCCACGGCTACCGCCCCGTCACAGCCATCGACGGAGCTTCCGCCCTCACCGCGGCATCCGAACACCGACCAGATCTGGTGGTTCTCGACCTCGGCCTTCCCGATATGGACGGCATCCAGGTCATCGCCGGTCTTCGCACCTGGACCCAAGTGCCGATCATCGTGCTCTCCGCGCGCCACGGACCCGAAGACAAAGTCGAAGCACTTGACGCTGGCGCCGATGACTACGTGACCAAACCCTTCGGCCTTGACGAACTCCTCGCCCGCCTACGGGCAGCAGAACGGCGAGCCGTCCCCACACCGGAAACGCCAGTGATCACCACCAAGGATTTCCGCCTCGACATCGCTGCCCGCAAAGCTGACCGCCACGGTGAGCAGGTGCGCCTGACACCCACGGAATGGAAAATCGTGGAACTGCTGGTACGAAACCCCGGACAACTCGTTGGACAACAGAAACTGCTGCTTGAGGTGTGGGGGCCCGCGTACGCCCGGGAAGCACAGTACCTGCGCGTCTACCTCAACCAACTACGCCGCAAGCTCGAACCAGATCCCACCCGACCAAAATATTTCATCACCGAAAGCGGGATGGGATACCGATTTGAACCGTGGCCCACGGCAGGAGGCCCGTGACTAATCTCGCTCGATCTGACCGCGGGGTCCGTTGATCAACAAATCGGTGCTGCACCAACCCACATACCAGGCGCCCATCAGTCACCTGAATAACAGCGACACTGACTGAGATGCCACTCCAACCCACGAAGCGCCTCCCGGAACAACCATTACCTCAGCTGTGATGTGTTTGACTGGCCGCCACGAAAGGCGTCTGACAGAAGGGAGCATCATGTCCATGACCGGAAGTCGAATGCCAACCGGAGACCGCAGGAATATTTTCTACCCATTAGCAGCCACCAGAAACTTCATAGACCGTATCGCCAACGGCTCCCCAGGACGGTTAGCGCTCATTGTCTTCGCCCTGGTGTGTCTGCTTTTCACTTTCCTGCTCACATTGCCTGTGTCCGCTGCCGACGGGCAGGCCACCGCCCTGCATGATGCGATGTTCGTTGCCGTATCCGCTGTCACTGTCACAGGTCTGGTCACCGTCAATACCGCCGAGCACTGGTCCTTTTTCGGCGAAGTGATTATCCTCCTGGCAATCCAGGTGGGTGGTCTGGGAATCATCACCCTGGCGGCTTTGCTGGCCAAAGCCGTCACACGACAGTTGGGAGTGCGGGGGAAACTGCTGGCCCTGCAGGGAATCGACACCGGAAGGCTCGGAGAAGTCGGAACCCTCCTCAGAATCGTCATCCTCACCTCCCTGACCCTGGAACTCATCCTTGCGCTGTTCCTCGTACCGCGGTTTATCATCGTCGAGGATTCCTTGACGGAAGGCCTCTGGCACGGAATCTTCTACGCCATCTCCTCCTTCAACAACGCCGGCTTCGTGTCCCACGCTGACGGATTAGCCGGGTTCACCACAGACCTTTGGATCCTGGTCCCCATCATGGTCGGTGTCTTTGTCGGAAGCTTCGGATTCCCCGTCTTTCTTATCCTGATGAACGCGAAACTGGACTTCCGGAAGTGGAACCTTCACACCCGCCTCACCCTGACAGTGAGCCTGGCTCTCTTCGCCCTCGGCGCCCTGATATGGGGTGCGCTGGAGTGGTCCAACAACGCAACCATCGCCGATATGCCCCTGGGTGAGAAGGTCCTCAACGCGATCTTCGCCTCCGTCATGATGCGCTCAGGCGGTTTCAACCTCGTTGACACCAACTCCTCAACCAACATGACACTCCTGGCCACCGACGCCCTGATGTTTGCCGGCGGAGGATCAGCCTCCACGGCCGGCGGCATCAAGGTCACCACTGTCGCCATCCTGTTCCTGGCCATCATCGCTGAAGCGCGCGGCGTGAAAAACGTCAGCGCATTCGGGCGGACCATCCCGGAAGGAGCGCTCCGGGTCGCGATCAGCGTCACCTTCTTGGGAGCAACAATTGTCCTGCTGGGGACAGGCATGCTCATGGCGGTCACCGACGAACCAATGGACCGTATTCTTTTTGAAGTCATCTCCGGCTTCGCGACCTGCGGCCTAAGCGTCGGACTGAGCGAAGAACTCCCCCCGACAGGAAAATACGTCCTCTCCGCCCTCATGTTCGCAGGACGCATCGGCCCAATCAGCTTCGCCTCAGCCCTCGCCCTCCGCAACCGCAACCAACTCTTCCGCTACCCCGATGAACGACCCATCATCGGCTGACAACCCGCGGCCTGTACGCACGCGCCCGAGTAAGCACCCGATCTGTGCGGCCAAACATATGATTTATAGGTCCATGTTGCGGGGTTCTGGCGCTAATGAATATGTCAACGCGAACCAGTGGCGGACGTGAGAGGCGCCGCCGTTATTGCGGCACATGTTCGCCAGAACCCTTGCACAACACCGTCTGTCGCCTCGCGTGGCCTTCCGAAGTGGCGTGTGACCCCGAGCGACTGTTCTGCCTCCGCACATGAAGGAAGACAGGTGGAGGCGTTTGGCATGGAGTGCTCTGGCCACGCGCAGCCTCCAGTGTCAGCTGATTCTGCGGTGGTAGGCGGCGATTGCGAAGGCGTAGGCGAGGAGAAGGATGCCGATGAGCCAGGCGAGGGCGATCCAGATGTCGCTTCCGATGGGTTCCTGAGCGAACAGGGCCCGGATGGTGTCCACAATGGCGGTGACAGGCTGGTTCTCGGCGAACCATGCGACCGGGCCGGGCATCGTGTCGGTGGGGACGAACGCGGAGCTGATGAAAGGCAGGAAGATCAGCGGGTAGCTGAACGCGCTTGCGCCGTCAACGGTCTTCGCTGACAGTCCGGCGATCACGGCGATCCATGTCAGTGCCAGGGTGAACAGGATCAGAATCCCGGCCACGGCGATCCATGCGCCCAGGCCCGCTCCGGTGCGGAAGCCCATGATCAGCGCGGCACCGATGACGACCGCGACCGAGACGAGGTTCGCGGCCAGGGAGGTGAAGACGTGGGCCCACAGCACACTTGATCGTGCGATCGGCATGGATTGGAAGCGTTCGAAGATGCCGCCCTGCAGGTCAAGGAACAGCCGGTATGCGGTGTACGCGATTCCGGAGGCAATCGTGATGAGCAGGATGCCCGGGAGCATGTAGTTGACGTACGACTGGCCGGTTCCGGTGTCGATCGCGCCGCCGAGCACAAAGACGAACAGCAGCAACAGCGCGACGGGTGTGACCGCGGTGGTGATGATCGTGTCGGGGCTGCGAAGGATGTGGCGCAGCGAGCGGCCGGTCAGAACCCCGGTGTCACCGAGGGCGTGGGTGGTCATCGGGTTTCCTTTCGTGCCTGAACCGTGGCGTTGAGGTGCTTCATGCTGGCGGTGTCGGTGGTTCCACCAGTGCCACCGGTGAGGGTGAGGAAGACCTCCTCGAGGGTGGGCTGCTTCTGGATGTACTCGGCCTTGCCGGGCGGGAGGAGTTCCTTGAGCTCAGCAAGGGTGCCGTTCTGGATGATGGTGCCTTGGTGCAGGATGGCGATGCGGTCGGCGAGCTGTTCGGCCTCGTCGAGGTACTGGGTGGTCAGCAGCACCGTCGTGCCCTGTCCGGCGAGTCGCTTGACGGTCTTCCATACCTCGATGCGCGCCTCGGGGTCGAGCCCTGTGGTGGGTTCGTCCAGGAAGATGACCGGCGGATTCCCGATCAGGCTCATCGCGATGTCCAGCCGGCGCCGCATACCCCCTGAGTAGGTCGACGCCTTGCGGTTCCCTGCTTCGGTCAGGGAAAAGCGGTTCAGCAGGTCATCAGCGATCGCGCCAGCGTTGTTCAGGTGACGCAGTTTGGCGACCAGCACAAGGTTCTCCCGGCCGGTGAGCACTTCATCGACCGCGGCGAACTGGCCGGTCAGGCTGATCGAGCCACGGACCTCGCCCGGTTCGGCGGAGGCGTCGAATCCGTCGACCGTGACGGTACCCGCATCGGCCTTCAGCAACGTCGACAGGATCCGGACCAGCGTGGTCTTGCCCGCACCGTTGGAGCCCAGCAACGCGAAGATGCTTCCGGGCTGCACTTCGAAGTCGACCCCCCGCAGCACCTGCAGGTCCTTGAACGATTTGTCGATGCCGTGGACCCTGATTGCCGGTTCGGGCACCTGACCGGTGGTCATGGCTCAGTCCTCTTTCGGGGTGTCATCGGCGGCGGCGGCGTCAATGGCCTTTAGGAGCTGCTCACGCTCCTTATCGATCCACTGCTTGCCGGAGTACGCCTGCACAAAGGTCTCGGCGAACTCCACCGGATCGTCGCCGACGATCGCGCGCACCGGCGTCCCATCGATGGCTGCCCGCTCCCACAGATCGGCCAGGTCACCGAACATCGTGAGGAGCGTGCCACCGTCGGTGATGCCTCCGTAGTACATGAAGTACCGGTGCATGGCCTTCGCCGCGATAGTGTACGGCTCCGGGAGGGCATCAATGCGGGCTTTGTCCTGCTTGTACTGCTTCTTCTGCTCGAGTGACCCGGTGAGGGTCTCGATCCATTTTGCGGCCATAATTAGCTTCTTTCTTTCTGCGGGTTGTCGATGCTGTGATGGAGCTGCTCGATCCGTTCTGCAAGGAATTGCCAGTTCCTCCAAAACTCTTCGAGGTACTCCGCGCCCAGCGCGTTCAGCGAGTAGACCTTGCGCGGCGGACCCTTCTCGGACGGAACCTTCACCACGTCCACGAGGCCGCGTTGTTCGATTCTGACCAGCAGCGCGTAGACGGTGCCCTCGACAATGTCGGCGAAGCCCTGCTCGCGGAGCCGGGCCGTGATCTCGTAGCCATATGCCGGCTGCACGGCCAGGATCGCCAGCACGATTCCTTCGAGCGTGCCCTTGAGCATCTCGGTTGTCTGCTTGCCCACGGAACCTTCCCTTACTACTCAGCGACACTGGATACCAGTAGATAGTAACGTTAACTACCGGTATATAGCAATGCCGACTAGTCGCCGATCATTGCCGCTTGTGACACGGCTGCTCACCCGATCCCGGCAACCAGCCGGTGGCTCACGTCAGTGAGCGGACACCAGACGCCTAAGGTCGAGCATCACCGGTCAACTGCCTCGCCCAAGCCGCTCAGCGAGGAGGGTGACCAGGCCAAAACCTCACCAAAGTCATGCAGCCACCCCGCCGCTCCCCCATGAAGTAATAAGAACGCCCAAAGCGGGCCTTCGCGACAGAAAGGAAGCACCCCACCTCTAGAAAACCCCAACCCAGCCACCGGAACCGGCACCCGGACCGCAGAATTGGGCCGGCTGTCCACAGTCAGAGAGCAAAAGGGCCTCTGATTAGGGGAAACATGTGCCCGCAGGGGGACTCGAACCGGACTCCAGCCCTTGCAAACACTGGGCTCCTCGGGAAACATGGGGAATCCGGCCCGGTCCGACCGAAGTACCACGCGATCCGAAGCCCCAGGTGTGGACACTGTCCACCCCCCCGTTTTTCCCTACCAGAGGCCTTCCCACGACTGCGCACCTCGCACTGACAGGGTGCGGCGCTTCATTGCTGTAAATAGTCCGATCCTGCCGGAGAGATTCAACCGCGGCCGTGACCGGGTGGTGCCCGCGCTCGTTACCGAATCCCGGGCACGCCGCAGGACATGCACGGTCTCCAGACACTTCATCAAGACGTCACCTCCCCTCAAACCATTCATGATCCGAGCGGCCGACAGCTGCATAACGGATTCTCTCGCTCGGCCGAATCGGCCAGGTGCCATCCCGACGGTTGAGACGCCCTGGGTGTCATATGTGCGGCGGATGAATCCCGCCTGCCCAATTGGGGCTGTGGCGTCTAGCGGAAGGTCTTGCCGAGCGACCTGGCAGCGTCCTGCACCGCGGAGTGGCCCACATCCAGCGGCTCGAGCCGGGCGAACCGGTGCGGCGGCGCCTCCCCCGGTGCTACCCAGATCCCGAAGACCGTCCAGTGCGGGCGTTGGAAGGACCACCATTTGACCCCGGCCCACTTCTGGTCGCCCGAATCGGTGCGCTCATTGAAGACGTTCAGCGCCCAGGCCTGGGTGGCCGGCCGGTTGCGGGCGATGACCTGCGTCGGGCGGAGCCCGCGGTCCAGGAGGGTGCGTGCGTCATCAAGGTCCAGCAGGGCAAGGTCGTCGGCGACCTCGTAGACCCCGAGAACCCGGCGGAGGCCAGGCGGCATGATCAACATGTCCTCGCTCCAGCGCGGGAGGTCCCCGAAGACCTCCCCGACTGCGGCTTCGGGGCTCAGCGCGAAGTACCACATGTCGTAGTGGGAGGGGTTATCGATCCGGCCCCTGCCCTGGGGCTTGTGAAGGTAGCTGTGGTGGCCTGACTGGTTCGGCCGGGCTGCTGGAACGTGAGGGAAGACCCGGTAGACGAGCATCTAGGAGAAGGACCCGGCCATTGCCGAATCCAGAGCCTCGATGACTTCGGTCGAACCGCGGGTCTTAAGCACGTCGATTGGGCGGGCTCCCTCGAGGTAGGAGTTCGATCCAACCATCCACTCCTGGGCAACACTCATTGGCCAGATCAAAGCGGCGCGGGCCATGACGTGGTCCAGATCGAGGAGCAGGCGCGCGGATTCCGGGCTCGGTGCTTCCTCGCCCTTGCTCCACTTCCCGGGTTGGCTGCGGGACACGCCAAGAATGCCGGCTAGGGCGCTGGAACCGCCGAAAGCGGAGACGAGGAACCCGGTTCGCTTGTCCGCCAGCCAGGGCGTCGGTTGCTCGGCCCCCTGGGGTGCGCGGGTCCGGGCAGGGGCACCCACCACTGCTCCCTTGCGGCTAGTCGGGGTCGCGCCAGTGACGATTGACCTGGCTCGTGCCGTTTTGTCCTTGCGGGCCCTTATCGCCGACGCTCGGTTCTTCTGCGATGTCATCCTTCGATCCTATGCCCTACACATGTGTAGGGTAAGGCAGGGCGGCGTGTGGGGCAGGTATGCGGGACCTCGATCGCATTACGGGCGTCCTTGCAGACGGCACCCGGGGGCTGGCCGCTAGGGCAGCCACAGGATCTGGTTATGCTGAGGTACCGCTGATTCCTGAGTTCATGAGGGAATCCGGGTCGTCGGTCCCGGAAGCATCGGCGTTGTCATGAGGAGGTGGGGCAGTGCCCGCACAACGCATCGAGGGCGGCAAGGCCACCGTCGAGGTACTACCGAACGGCATCATTCACCTAGTCATGGACCAGGACAGTACGGTCACCACCGAAGACGCCGAATCCATCGTGGGCCTGGTCGACGCTCTCGCGGGAGTCGAAGGCCGCCCGATGCTTGCGGAGATGGCGAATACCGGGACGGTCACGCGCGGGGCGCGAGCGGTCTTCGCCGGAGCCCGGGCCGCGTCCCGAATCGCCCTGCTGGGTTCCTCGCCCGTGGATCAGGTCATCGCCAACTTCTATATCGCAGTGAATGCACCGCCCTGCCCGACGAGGTTCTTCACCTCGCCTCGCAGGGCCGTAGCCTGGCTTCAGAGTTAGGCCAAGGAGAACGGGCCTGCGGCGGCTGAGCCGGAGCCTCGCAGATCGATTCGCCGGTCCTGGCCCAGTGACCATAAGGAACGGTTACCTGATTGACACACAGCGGTGGACAACGGCCAGGCTGCTGAGCACCACGGCCCGCGTAACCCAACACGCCTGGAACGACTGGGTGATTCCCTGCATGAAGTTGAAGTAATGGACGTTTCCGTCCCCGGCGGCGGGCTCGGTGCGCGAACCGTAGCCAAGGTCCTCGGTCGATGTGGTGAAGCGGGAGGCATCCCGGAGTTGCCCTAGGCCTGCCTGGATTCCGGGGTCACCAGCCGCAGGAGCGCATTCCTGTAGTGGACAGGGTCCCCCAGGGCGTTGCAGAACATAATGCCCACCGACACGGTCCGAGGGCCCAAATCTTCGCGATTTGGACCCTCGACCCGAGATCAGCTAGGCGGTTTCAGTTCCACTGCCGTGAAGTGATGGTGCGTCAGGGCGCTGATCAGCACGAGGCATTTTCCACGCTCTCCGCTGGGAGGCTTCTCAGTGCGCACCCGACTCCACTGGATTCTCGTGGAGAGACCCGCCATAAGTCTCGAAGACGTCCATGAATCCGGGGATGGTTTCCTCCCGGGTCCAGTCCCGCTGGAGTTCGCAGTACAGTCCGACGCGGCTGATCAGCTTTCCGCCGGCCTGTTCGATCCGGCGTAGTGCTGCCTCGTGTGCCGCGACCGATGTGCCACCCACGGCGTCCACGGGGACGTACACCTCGTAGCCTTCCTGAAGGGCGTCCAGTGCGGGAAAGACCAGGCACACTTCGGTCCAGAGCGCGGTCATGATGAGTTTGGGGCGCCCTAGTGCCCTGACTGCCTGCTTGAATTCAACGTCTTCCCACGCGTTGACCGTGGTCCGGTCGTAGGTCGGCAGGTCCCCAATGATGTCCTGCAACTCCTGGATTGGCGGCTTGTTGAGGCCCGTTCCGACGTTGGCGGTGGAGTGAATGATCGGAAGGTTGTAGTTGAGTGCCGCCTTGGTGGTGCCCACGATGTTGAATATCAGTTCCTCGCGCGGCATTGAACGGATCGAGGCGATCTGTGCCGGCTGATAGTCGATGACGAGGAGGGCTGAATTTTCGGGCGTGAGGAGGTGGTCGGTCCGGGGATTGCGGATCATTTCGCTTGTCATAGTGAATCTCCGTGGTTGCGATGAGCTGTGGGTCTGCAGCGATGCTGTGGTCGACGCATCGACACCAACTTAACTATCTTGTCGGTGTATGCGCATGCAACTATTCTATGAAGCCATGACCACTTATGCCAGCAATAAGGTCGCGCAGGGCCTTTGTGTTACGGCGCGGGATCGCGCCGGGATCAACGTGGACGACCGGCTCGCCAGGCTTGTCGGGCTCGCCGGGTTCGCCGTCTACCGGCATTCCCAAAAGGACTACCTCGGGTTGGTTCCCGAGCGGCAGCGAACCCGGTTCGGGCTGTTGCACGTGGGTGCCTGAGTGGCCACCCGCGGGAACACGACGATGCTCAGGCGCGATCCGACAGAGGACCACCGTAGCCCGTCACCGCTCGAACTTCTCTTCGACCTCACCGCGGTCGTCGCGATCGCCCTGTGCGCCAAGGAGCTGCACCACGGCCTCGCGAGCGGGCATGCGGCCGACTCGCTGATTGCGTTCACGATGGTGTTCTTCACAGTGTGGTGGGCCTGGATGAACTTCACCTGGTTCGCCTCGGCGTACGACACCGACGATTGGGGCTACCGTACGGCGGTGTTCGTCCAAATGTCCGGCGCTCTGGTGCTAGCCGCCGGCGTGCCGCGGGTCTTCGAAGGCCGTGGCTTCGGCATCGTGACCGCCGGCTACCTCATTATGCGGGTGGGGCTGATTTCTCAGTGGGTCCGGGTCGCCCGGGCCGACGGGAAGGGCAGCCGCAGCGCCAAACGGCACGCCGGAGGACTGATCGTCCTCCAAATCGGCTGGGTCGCGCTGCTGGCCGTCCCTGACATGACCGCCGGCATGGTCGGGTTCTTTGCCCTGGCGGCCCTCGAGCTGTGCCTGCCGTTCTGGGCCGAGAGCGGCCACCTCAACCGCTGGCATCCCCGCCACATGGCCGACCGCCACGGCCTGTTCACCATTATCGTCCTGGGCGAGTCCATCCTCAGCAGCGTCATCGGCATACAGGTCGCGGTCGGTTCGGGTCGGCAGCTCGCCGACCTCACCGCCGTCGTGGTGGGCGGACTGCTCATCGTTTTCGCACTCTGGTGGCTCTACTTCGACCAGCCCGCAGCCGAGGTCGCCAGCCGAGCCCTCGGTGCCGGACACCGCCAGACCCGCAGCGCCGCCGTATGGGGCTACGGCCACTTCTTCATCTTCGCGTCCGCCGCAGCTGTAGGCAGCGGTCTGGCGGTCGCCGTGGACCAGACCACCGGCCACTCCGAGCTCGGCGACCTACCCGCAGCCCTGGCCATCACGGCGCCAATCGCGCTCTTCATACTCTTCGTGTGGGGACTGCACGCCAGCGCCCGCCCCCGGGGCCTGCGCGAGGCCAAGCCCTACATCGTCGCAACCCTGGTGATCTGCTCCTCCTGGACCCCCGAACCGGTATTGATAACCGGCCTGGTGCTGACCGGTGCGGTGGTTGCCCGCGTCATCAGCGGAAGCCGACCCAGCATCACTGAGCAGCAGGGACCAGTCTGAGTCGCACGAGCACCAGAATTTGCATCCAGCCCTCACCGGTGTTGCGAATCGGCGACCTGCGCAAAAGATGTCGTCGATGCTCAAAATCGTCGTTGATTTACAACCATTACGGTGACGACGACCCGGCCGAGGTCGACCGCCTCGACCCTTCATGACCGACGGGGTTGAGAGTAGGGTCAGGGAATGTTGGGCACCGGAGGCGTGTCAGCGCCTTGAACGTATGCGCTGGTAAAGCGCCAGCAGAAGCGGAACGGCAATATAGACGGCCAGCGGAACAACCACGAGGGTCAGAACGAGAGAACGCAGGACGGAATGCCAGTCCAGCATCAGCGGTGTCAGCACGCCCATGCCGAGGGCAACGAGCGGAAAGATCGCCAGCCAGGTGATGACGGCGCGGACATGAATGCTTGTCTCTGCTGGGGCCTTTAGCCCGCCGCTCGCGTCAGCCCCCGACGAGGAAACGGATTCAGTATTCGACATAATCGCTCCGATACAGGTTCGTTGTCGTCACATTGGCCTATATTAGTTGCATGCGCATGCACCAGCAAAGAGCTTGTTGATGAATCCACGAGACGGCAGAGCACCCCATACGGGTAGCGCCTACGTGGGCGACCGAATCACCGTCCTTTTTGAGACCAGCCGCTGCCGGCATGTCGCGGAGTGCCTGCGGGGCCTCCCTGGAGTCTTCAACGTCGATCGACGGCCGTGGATCATTCCAAGCGCCGCCGACCCAGCCCAAGTGGCCAAGGTGATTCGCCGATGCCCGAGCGGCGCCCTGCAATACGAAGGGGGCGGAGCGTTGCCCGAGGAGTCAGGTGTTCCGACACAGGTAAGTGTGAAGCGGGAGAGACTCATCCTCCTGCGCGGCGATTTGAGGTTGACCATGCCCGACGAAACCACCACCGAAGAGACGAGACTCGCTCTATGCGGGTGTGGACGCAGTCAACGCCGCCTGATCTGCGACGCGGCGCGCCTACACTCCTCGGAGCTCTCATGACGTCGTCAACTTCTCTGATCGCGCTGGGCACAGGCCGGGCACGGGTGATTCTATTGGCGACGGTGCTGGCCAGCGGGCTGGCCCAGCTCGGCGGGTCGGTGGTCAATGTGGCGCTGCCCGATATCGGCGTAGACCTCGGTGCCGACCTCACCGCGCTGCAGTGGATCGTCAACGCCTACACGCTCTCACTCTCCGCGTTCCTGCTCCTAGGGGGCAGTCTGGGTGACCGGTACGGCCGACGGCGGATCTTCGTGATCGGTGTCGTACTGTTCGCCATCACCTCTATCGCCTGCGCCGTCGCCCCGGACGCCAGCATGCTGATTGCCTTCCGGGCTGCCCAGGGGGCCGCGGCCGCCCTGATGGTACCCGGGTCGCTGGCGATCATCGAGGCCGTGTTCATTCCAGCGGACCGCAGCGCGGCAGTAGGTACGTGGTCGGGTCTAGGCGGGGTCGCCGCCGCGGTCGGGCCGGTGCTCGGCGGCTTCCTGGTCCAGTCCGGGCCCGACGGGTGGCGGACCACCTTCCTCCTCAACCTTCCTCTGGCCGCGGCGGTGTTACTCGCGACCCGACAAATCCCCGAGACCCGCGATGAAGACGCGCGGGGACTCCCGGACCTCACCGGCGCCGTGCTCGCCGCAGCCGGGTTGGGCTCGCTGATGTTCGGCCTCACCGAAGGCGCGGGCGGAGGCTGGACACCTGGCGCCTTGATCGCCGTCGCCATCGGCACGGCGCTCCTGGCTGGCTTCTTGATCAACGAAGCCCGGGTGCGGTACCCGCTGATGCCGTTGTCGCTGTTCACTTCGGGCGTCTTTCGGGCGGCAAACGCCGTCACCTTCGTCGTCTACGCTGCCCTCGGCGGCGCCCTCTTCCTGTTGCCGCTGCAACTGCAGCTCGTCGCCGGATTCACACCAGTCATCAGCGGCGCGGCCCTGCTCCCGGTCACCGTGCTGATGCTGCTGTTCTCGGCACGGGCTGGCCGACTGGCCCAACGGATCGGCCCGCGATGGCCCATGACCATCGGGCCGGTCCTGGCCGGCGTCGGCCTGATCCTTCTCGGCCGGATTGGAAGCGATGCATCGTTGGTCGCCGACGTACTGCCGGCGGTCCTGGTCTTTGGGGCCGGGCTAAGCCTCGCTGTCGCACCATTGACCGCGACGACCCTCGCGGCGGCTCCGCCCCAGCAGGTTGGCGTGGCCTCGGCAGTGAACAACGACATCGCCCGCGTCGCCGGCCTCCTCGCCGTGGCACTGCTTCCCAGCCTGGTCGGCATTGACCAGGCAGCCTATGCCTCCCCCGAGGCGTTCAGCGAGGGATTCGGCCGCGCGACCCTGGTCGCTGGCCTCCTATGCGCCGCTGGTGGGCTGCTAAGCGCGGTGACATTACGCGACCATTCTCTGGCCGGTGCATGCGAGGAGGCTGCCCAGGCCGGTGCGGCTACCCACACGCCCGACTTGATCCCCGTTCGACATGGTCGTTGAGCCGGAAAGGGCTCAGTCGACGGGGGCACATCGTGGTTAGGTAGTTCATTCCATGTCGTAACGAGCGAGGACTCGCTGCCACAAGTCGCCGAGCCCGCTGAGCTCCTCGGGCTCCAACTGGTTCAGGAAGAGCTCTCGGACCCGGGCCGCGTGCGCCGCCGATGCCTTCTCCCACAAGGCGCGACCCTGTGGAGTGATGGTGACCATGACACTGCGTCGGTCACCGGTCTCGCACGTTTCGCGGGTGAGCAGGCCGCGGGACCGCAACCGCTCGACCAGGCGCGAGAGTCCACTCTGGGACAGGGTGAGGTAAGAGCGCTCGGCCAGCCGGGACATCGGCAGGCTGCCCTCTGGGCTGGTCGCAAGCTTCAGGAGCACCTCGTACTCCACCAACCGCAGCCGCAGGCTCGACTCGAGGGCGAGGCTCAGCTCGGTTGTAATCCGCGCGTTCAGCTTCAGGAAGCCTCCCCACGCGCGCAGCTCTTCATTGGTGAAATAGCTAGGAGGTGTCCGCATTCGTTCATTATCCCATTCACGACATGTTCATCTCGAATGCTCGAAAACTTTTGCATGCTCACACATGCACGTGGGAGGCTTGTAATCTCATGCACCTTTGTCGTTCCCATGACCCGTTTTGCGCCCAGTGATCCCAAACCGATCACCTCCTGACTCCCGAGAACGGCGCCCGGGTGCTGATCCGACAGGGCCCCGCACGAGGAGTTCGTGACCGCCGTGCGCGCCACCGGACGGAAGAAGATGATCTTCGCCGCGCTGTGGGCCGAGGTCTGCCTCGCCTTCCCCGTCGTTGACGCGCTAAGTGAAGGGTACGAGATCTACGTACCGGTTGACTGCGTCGCCGGCACCTCCACCCAGACCCATCGCGCCGGGCTCGACCGGGTCGTCCGGGCCGGTGCGGTCCCGGTCAATTGGATCTCAATCCTGTGAGAGCTTAAGCGCGGCTGAAACCGCACGGGTTCCAACGAAATCCTCCTCGGCGTGCCCTGCACCATGGTGGAGCCTTCGGAAACGAGGTTGCCATTAAGGTCGACAAGACCCGGGTGCCCGTGGGAATAGCCCGGCGACGTTCAGATGCTCGGCAACGGCAGCTGTTCCAAAATCTCGCGGTTTCTCAGTTGTGGAAGAAGAGCTACGAGGTCAGTACGTGGCTCGAGCACATGCGGGAGCATCACGATCGCCGTAGCGTCAGTGACACCGGCCATCAGCATAAGGCGCGTTCACTGGCGGCGGGCCAGGCCCAAAGGTGCAGCACCTGCTGCCGCCCTACGGCCGGCGTCCGCGGACTGTGCCCGCCGCCAGTGAGCACGTACTTCCGGGCTATCAGGCTCATCCGCGAAACGTGGTCAGCGCGAAGCGCCTCTTCTAAGCGGATCACCTTCAAGCCCTGCGCGGTCCCAGGAGCCGGTAATCGCAGCCGCTTCGTAGGTCGACTGGAGAAAGGCGAGCAGTGTGGCGTCGGGGTCCGCTGAGGTGCGGACCGTCTCGTACGGCAGCACGAACTGGCCGCCGTCAGGGTAGTAGAAGGCTCCTTGAGGGGCGACTGGATGCTCTGGGAAGCCTGTCGGTTCGGGGTAGGCGTAGGCGTAGAACATGCCCTCACCGTCGCCGCCAGGCCAGAAACCGCAGCTGCTGAGCTCATGGGAGTAGCCCTCGACCATCACCCAGTCACCGACGTTCGGGGCCCCTCCCGGATGCTGCGGCGCAGTGCGCCCCGAGAACCGGGTGCATGCCAAGTCCATGGCGCCCCAAAAAAAGTGCACGGGACTGACCTTGCCGATGAACCGTGACCGGAAGATACCCATCACCCTGCCGGCCTGAACGAGTTGACGCCAGAACATCTGCGCCGCGGCGGGGTCATACGAGGCATTCTCATGGTCGTCCTCGAAGGAAGTGGTGCTAGTGACCTCGACCGGATATGGAGTGATCGACACCTCGACACCGAGCTCGCCCAGTGCGCCCAGCACCTCGGCGTAGAACTGCGGAACCGGTTTCGGTTCGAGCGGGACGCTGCGACGCTCGCCACCCTCAAGGTCGATGGTCAGGTGGTGAGTGCAGAAGTTGAACTCAATCTCAAAGTGGCGCTCTCCGTCCGGGATAGAAGTCGTACTCAAGCCACGAGGCGTCACGTAAAGCGGCACCTGCCACCAATGGTTGACCATCGGAGCCTTGGCCAATCGGATCTTCCCCACGATCTGCAGCCACATATGCAGGGTCTCCCGCGTCGCCGTCCAGTCCTCGAGCCGCAGCTCAGGCCACGACGATACTGCCCGGGATTCTTTCTGGTCGACGTAGGTCATCCTTGCTCCTCAATTGATTAACCTTCAGATCCAATGTGCAGCAGCGTCCTCCCTCGCACGCACTGGATTTCCAAGCGCTTTACGCCCTCAAACTGCCTGCACCACCAGTATGATGCATGAGCAAGCAAATAAAAGGCAGAGGTGTAACTATGCGTGTACTGATCGTGTCGGGCTCACTGAGGAGCAATTCGCTCAACGGAACGTTGGCTGACTGGATTGCGGCCGTCGCGGAGGACGAGGGCCGGTCTACAGAGCTTGAGACCGTGGTCGTGGATCGACTGACGTTGGCGGACGTGTCTGCCCCCAACTACGACTACGACGTCGAGGTAGCCTCAGGCCTACCCCCAGGTCCCAGGCGTCTCGCCGATGCCCTGGAGCAGGCTGACGCCGTCATTATTTGTTCACCCGAGTACAACGCATCCATGCCCGGCGCACTAAAGAATGTCATCGACTGGGTATCTCGGCTCCGCCCCCAGCCTTTCGCCGGGCAGCGAGGGCTACTTGCCTCGGCCTCGCCGTCACTGATCGGCGGCAACCGTGGTTTATGGGCGCTTCGTGTGCCGCTTGAGTCACTGGGCATGCACGTTCACCCCACCATGTACTCGCTTTCAAGAGCCAACGAGCAGATCAACGACCCCCGCTTCCTCGACTCCGGAACCGGACAGCGCCTGAGGGCGCTGGTGCACCACTTCCTCCTCGAAGCACATCATCTGCGCAACCTACAAGTCGCCCACAGGTGAGGCGATACGCCCGTATGCCTTCCACAAGGACGGTAAAAGACGCATATGTCAGTGGCCCCGAACCTTCGCCAACTGGTGGCCGGCATCGTAGGCGGCTGGCTATTCAGATCCCCCACCCGCATCAGGAGACTCCTGCTCAAGCTGCCGTACCTTCGGTGATCGCCGCCTTGGCTCGGCACCCTATCCTCGGACCACCTCCCCTGCGGGCCCCCGCACAAGCGATTCACTTCAGAAAGCGAGTAGACGGCATGACAAGACAGAGCGACTGGGATTTCAGTAACCTGCGAGCAACCTTCATCAACTGCACTCTTAAGCCATCACCTCAAAAGTCAAACACGGACGGACTGATGAGGATTAGCGAATCCCTCATGCAAAAACATGGCGTCACCGTCACCAAGTTCAGGGCGATTGACCATGACATTGCCAGTGGTGTGTACCCGGATATGACCAAGCATGGGTTTGCCTCCGATGCCTGGCCGGACATTGAAGAGGTGGTCTTGGCCAGCGACATTCTGGTCCTGGCCGGACCCATCTGGCTCGGTGACAACTCCAGTGTCATGAAGCGGGTTATAGAACGCCTCTACGGATCCTCGAGCGAGCTCAACGCCGCTGGCCAATACGCGTACTACGGCCGGGTCGGTGGTTGCCTGCTCACCGGGAACGAGGACGGCGTCAAACACTGCGCCCAGAACATTCTGTACTCCCTTCAGCATCTTGGATACGCCATTCCCCCCCAAGCCGACGCCGGATGGATTGGTGAAGCCGGCCCCGGACCCTCATACCTCGACGAGGGCAGCGGCGGGCCACAGAACGACTTCACGAACCGAAACACCACTTTCATGACGTGGAATCTCATGCACCTGGCACGGATGCTGAAGGACGCCGGGGGAATACCGGCCTACGGGAACGTCCGTTCCGCCTGGGACGCCGGCACCCGGTTCGACTTTGAAAACCCTGAGTATCGATAAACCTCCCATGTGAATGAACTTCCGAAATCGTGAAGGCCCCGGGCAGTACAAATGGGATGCTCAACCGGACCGGGGCGCCGATGGGGGCGTAGATGATGCCAGGACAATGTCGACGGGGTCGGCGTCCCGTCTGCCCCACTTGTCAGGGCCGAGGGCCGGCCGCAATGCGCGCATATCGCTGCCCGTTCATCCGCAGGGCTGGTATCTGTCCAAATGTCAGCACACGTCAGGGGATCATCCGCCTTCCTCAATGGGGGCCAAGAAACGTCCACCGAAGTCATGTACCTACCCCTCCGCTCCCCCATGAAGTAGTAGGAACGCCCGAACCGGGCTTCGCGACAGAAAGGCGGCACCCAGCCCCCACGGAAACTCCAAAAGAGCCACCAGAACCGGCACCCGGACCGCAGAATTGGGCCGGCTGTCCACAGTCAGAGAGCAGAAGGGCCTCTGACTAGGGGAAACATGTGCCCGAAGTGGGACTCGAACCGGACTCCAGCCCTTGCATACACTGGGCTCCCCCGAAAACATCCCCAGTCCGGCCCGGTCCGGCCGATGTATGACCCGATCCGAAGCCCCAGGTGTGGACACTGTCCACACCCCCACTCTTCCCACCAAAGGCCTTCCCCAGGACCGCCGCACCCCGCACTAACCGGGTGCGGCGCTTTATTACCGTGAATAATCCGATCCTGCGGGAGTGACTTAACCGTGACCGTGACCGTGACCGTGACCGTGACCGGGCGGCGCCCGCGCTCGTTACAGAGCCCCGGGCATGCCGCACTACTTGGACGGCCTCCAGATTCTCCATCGCGATGTCACCTCCCCTCAAACCGTCCATGACCCGAGCGGCCCACAGCTGCATGACAGATTTTCCCGCTCCGCCATACCGGCGCTTGGGACGCACTGCCTATACTGTGCAGATCTTGGGGATCACTTGGGGTGAAAAAGAGCGAAATGCACCGCGAGCATGAAGTCCCTGACCTGTCCTGCCAATACATCACCGGCAGGCCAGTCCCCACCCACGAATCTGATTCTTCACCTCGAGCTCTGGGCCTCCGCCTGCGACCTTGCTCGAAAGGACTCAGTCCTGAATTGACTACCAAAGAAGAACGGACGACCAAAGCTCCCCTTCGAGATCAGGACAGTTCTAGTGCGGTCATAGATCGCAAGTACGCTTAATTGGCGGACGATCTTGCGGCGCATCCACTAGCTGTCCGGTTGAAGCGTGGAGCCGGATCACAGCCGGTGCTTCCGAACGAACAGGCACTGTCTAAAACGTAAAGCTTTTCAAGACACTCCGACGAGGTTCGGGCCAGGAATGTAGATCGCAGCGCTGGATGGCTGTCTTTCTGCACCGCTATGTGGCAAACCGGATTGGGCAGCTCGCCTCGCTTCTCATTCGTTTCGAGACACTGAGGCTATGAGACGCCCAGGGGTGTGCAGAGAAGGAGTCGGGGCCCGGGGGCGGGATCGCCTGTCGCATCAGCTGGTCAGTTGTTGGACTTGAACACGATCGAGTCGAAGACGGCGCGTGCCTCTCTCGTCAGCTCCGGATTGATGGATTCGTGGAATTGGGTCACCCAGACCACAGCGCGCTGCCCGTCCAGGTCGACCACCCGGTAGGTCTCGCGTTCCTCCTGGGTCGAGTACCAGCGGGTGCATTCGTTTGAAAAGCTTGAGTGGAGGCAGAACTTGTCGCGGTCGCAGGCTGTGATGTCCACGTCGCCCTCGATGGAGTGGTCGAACTCGAAGCCGGAGTAATCGCCCACCACGACCTCGACGGGCTGGGTGCTGGCCGTTGACGTCTGCGCCGTCATGGCGTCGACGAAGGCCTCAGCCGACGGACCGACCTCGCCGAGTGCGCCCACCCACGCGCATGAATCCGTCGGCACATAGTCCGCGGGCCACCAACCCACGACGACGGCCCATTCATCCGGGTGGTCCGGGTCGTCCTTGGCCAGTGCGTCGCCTTCGGGGGTCACCCAGCCGTCTGGGACGGTGATCTCGAAAGGCTGCGCGTAGCTGGTGACGAGGTAGGTGCCGGCGTCGATGTCGCCGCTGTCTGGCAGCGGTGGGATTGCACTAGCGTCCCCGCCGTCCGGCTGTGCTGGAACCGTGCCAGCCTCCGTGGTTGGAGAACTGGCGGACGGGAGGGAGGCGTCGTCGGGCGCCGACTCGCACCCGCTGAGACCTCCGATCAGTGCGGCAGCCACCAGGATCAAGAGAGGGCGCGACCGCTGAGCGGCCTTTTCGAGGGATGTCAGGGAACTCATCGATCCACCAAGCCGCTACAGGGTACTGTGAGGCCCCGCAGCCGGGTGGCCCCGCGGGCGGCCCGGGATGGGATGCCGTCGCCCTAAGTTTCCTCCGGTATGGACCCCGTGACAATAAGAATGGAAATCAGTTTTGACTTAGATGGAGGCTTGCGGGTTCTTCACCCACATAAACGACCGCCCATAGGACACTCAGAAGCGGCTACACCTGAATCAGCGCCAGGCCACGTGAGCCGTGTCCGGGAGCTACGTACTATAGGGCACGTTCGAGGTACAGTTCCCGCGTGGCAGCTGTTGGATACGCGCGCGTCTCGACCCGAGAACACAATTTCGTTGGTCAGACCGACGCGCTTTGAGGCCGCCGGATGCGAGATGGTCTTCATCGAGCACGCTTCAGATATCCTCGCGAAGCGGCCAGCTCTCAGAGATGCGCTCGACTCCAGATCTGGGCAGGACTCCCCCGGCAAGGGCACCGGGACGGCTCACACCGCGCCTCCGTTGACAAAAAGGGTTTGGCCATTGATCCATCGGCCGGGCCCGGCAAGGAAAGCGGTCACTTCCGCGATGTCCTCAGGCGCGCCAAGACGCTCCATGGGGCTGAGCGATGTGATGTGGTCGATGACCTGCTGCGGCTTGCCCTCGAAGAAAAGCGGGGTTGCTGTGGGGCCGGGAGCGACGGTGTTGACGGTGATGCCATGGCCGCGCAGCTCCCGCGCCAGAACCAGCGTCATAGCTTCAACCCCGCCCTTGGATGCGGCGTAAGCCCCATACGTGGGCATCAGCAGACGCGTGATGCTCGTCGAGAAGTTGATAAGCGCTCCGCCTGTACGGATCTGGCGCGCTGCCAGCTGACTGATGACGAAGGTTCCGCGCAGATTCGTTCGTTGGATCCTGTCGAAGGTCCCGAGGTCCATCTCGGCGATGGACGCCAACGGCATAATCCCGGCCGTATTGACGACCACGTCGACTCCTCCGTACTTCTGGGATGCATGATGGAAAAGTGCTGCCATGTCCTGCTCGTCCGCAACGTCGCCTCCACAGGCCACCGCCTGGCCTCCGGAGGCGTGGATGGCCTCGACAGTCTCCTTGGCTTTAAGCTCGTTGCCGCTGAAATGCACGAGCACGTTCATGCCGTCGTGGGCGAGGCGGTGTGCGATGGCCCGTCCGATCCCTCCCGAGGCACCGATGACGATTGCGTTCCGTTCGGTGGTAGTCACGTCGTGGTTCTCCTGTTTCGTGATGTTCTTTCGTGCGTGGTGCGTGGGTGGGCCGCGCCCGTGCCGGTGCCCGTGCCGGGCAACGCCGGCCCGGTAACCTGCGTCGAGGCATCGGCCCGGATGTGAACGTCAATTCGGCGAGCGCGATCGACTATTTCCACATGCAGGGTGCGGTCCACCCGCGCGAGGAGGCCCCGGCGGCGAGGACCCCATCCGACATCCCGGAATGGTTTCGGGGGATCACCGAGGCCGGGCGCCTTCCGTTGTCAAAGAGACCGGCTGCCGAAGTTGTTCCTTCAGCGGGGCGGGGCCACGACCTGATGCTTATCGGCACGTCCCAAGCGATGCGGTACGCGCTCCCTCCTCCAACCGTGAAGGTCGCTCGCAGCAAGGAAGCGGCAGTGCGGTGCGGGCCGGAGGTGGAGTCCAACGTCCCAGCACGTCGCTGAGCCGTAGTGTGCACGGCACCGCCCCGTCCCAGGAGCGGTGCCGGAAAGCGCCTGCAGGGCCGATGGGCAACCACAACTCGCGATGACGCGCCTCGCGCCCCTGCACCGCTCGACAGGGTGTTGCCGCCGGCCCGCAGGGGGTTGGGAACCGGCTCGGCGTTCTCAGGCGGCTGCCGGAGCCACGGTTAGCGTTGTCCGGTCGGTCGAAGGATGATTTCGTTGATGTCGGTCTGCCCGTCCTGGTTCAGGGCGTAGGAAATGCTCTGGGCGACGGTGTCGGCTGGCAGGCTGAACCTGCGGTATGCCACCATGAGCTCCCTGGCTTCCGTATCGGTGATGTGGGTGGCAAGTTCGGTGTCGATGACGCCCGGGGAGATCGTCGTGACGCGGATACTTGGATCCAGTTCCTGCCGCAGTCCCTCGGTGATGGCCCAGGCAGCGAACTTCGTTCCCGAGTAGACCGCCGAGGTCGGAACTACCTGGTGCGCGCCGATGGAGGCGATGGTAATGAAGTGACCGGCGTGCTGGCGCTGGAAGTGGGGCAGTGCCGCGGCGATTCCGTGCAGGAGTCCCTTGATATTCGCATCCACCATGGCCGTCCACTCCTTGACGAGCAGGCTTTCCATCCGGGACAGGAGCATGACGCCGGCGTTGTTGACGATGACGTCCACCCGGCCGTATTCGGCAGCAGCGGAATCGACGAAGTCCTGCATCGCGGCGGCGTCCGTCACGTCCAGGGCTTTGTAGCCGGCGCTTCCACCGTCGGCGGCGATCTGCCCCGCCAAGTCCTTGAGCCGTTCGATCCGGCGCGCTCCAAGCACAACGTGATGGCCCTCCTTCGCGAGGCGGACCGCGGTCGCGGCCCCGATGCCGCTGCTCGCCCCGGTGATGAGAATCACTTTGCCGGCCAGGGGCGTCTTTCGTGCTGGCGCGGCCGCTGGATAAGAAATCATGAGGGTCCTTTCGATGGGATCTGACAGGTTCATCGTCGGGGTTCAGGCGACACTGGTGAAGGCTGTGGTATTCCTAGGAGGAGCACACCCCCTATTAGCGGACCGCACCGGAGACCAGGGCACCGCGCACCCGGCAGATCGGCCGGCCCTGCCCAGAGCAGACCTTCTCCCCCCGGGATGGAACCTGTTCACCTCGTTTGGCGGCATCCGGGCCCTTCGCCGCACTGGCTGAAGCATCCGGGGCTGGCCGCCGCGTCCCGTCGACCGCTGCCCGTTGAGGCCCGTCCTCTTTCCAGCATGGACTGGTCGCAGGGTGGTTGGGGCTCCTTGCCTCCGCGGGCCCGAAGCCGCGGAACTCCCCGGGCTCCGGGCTGTGATGATCCTGGGTGTGACACGGCCTGCCGCTGACCCCTCCCCTCGGGTCATCATCGATCCATGCGACACATCAACAATTCTGCAGGCATAATCTCACTCGCTGTCGGGCTGATGAGCGTGACGGCATGTCAGTCGTCTCCGGAGGGACAGCCGGCCCCGGTCGCAACGGTGTCCCCAAGCCCATTGCTTACAGCTGGCGGCGCCGAGGAACCGGCCGGCCTTCACCCGTACGTCGGCATGTGGGTCACCGCGGACAACCAAATCCGGCAGGAGCTCCTCCCGGATGGACGGTACGACGAAGCGAGGGGAGAACGTGAAAGCGCCTACACCGGCCGCTACTGGGTGCAGGGCACCCATATCGAGTACCTCGACGACACCGGGTTCAGCGCCGACGGCGACTTCCAGGGGGACGTGCTGCATCATGGCGGGTACGTCTTTTACCGCGAGGGCAGCCCGGCGCACCGGCAGGCGGCCTCGAAGCAGAACTGAGACGGCGTACCGGACCGCCCGCATGGAGAACCGTCCGGCCGGCCCGACGGCACGGACTAGGTGGCACGGGTTAGGCGGGACTCGGCAACGATGACGCTCCCGAAGCGGGCCGGAGTGCTCTCCCGAAGGATCTGCCGTCAAGCTATCCCGTCCGGTCCGCCTTCTCCGGGGACGGGCTCGCGGTTAGCACGCCGAGCAGGGCAAGCGCGTCGGCACTGGGGGAACCGCGCTCGGCGTGATAGATCACAAGCTGCTGACCCGGCGCGGAGCGCACGTCGAAAGTCTGCATACGCAGAACCAGCTCCCCGACATTACGATGGCGAAGATGCTTGGATTCCAAGGTCTTGCCGCGCACCTCGTGGGAGGACCACAATTCGCCAAAAGCGGGGCTGTGCCGGAGCAGACTCTCAATTACTTCGGTGACGCGTCTGTCGTCTGGGGCGGCACCCTGCGCCAGACGCAGCGCCCCGGCCGAACTTCTGGCGACCATGTCCCACTCCTTATAGAACACCCGGGCTCCGGGGTCCAGGAAGACTGACAGGATGAGGTTGCCGTGGAGGTCGAACGGGTCGAACAGTGCAATGGCAAGGCTGTTGGCACTCAGCACGTCATAGGCGCGGCCGAAGACTATGGCCGGGGTCTTTGGCCACATCCGAAGCAGTTCCGTGAGCTCGGGTGCGGCGCTCTCCGTGGAGGGTCCAAGGACCGGCGCCGGGAGCATCCCCGCAAGGCGGTAGGCGTGAAGCCGAGCGTCCTCATCGAACCGCAGGGTCCGCGCCAGCGCTTCAACGACCTGGACGGAGGGATGCCGTTCACGCCCTTGCTCGAGCCTGGTGTAGTAATCCACACTCATGCCGGCCAAGGCGGCAACTTCCTCCCGGCGCAGACCCGAGACACGCCGCCCGGAGGAGGTGGGCAGCCCGACTTCCTCCGGGGTTATAGCGGCCCTGCGGGCCTGGAGGAACTGACCAAACATCGTGTTGTTCCCTTCGTTATGAAGCGGTGGTAACGACCTCAATCTACGCGGCGTCGCCGGCGGAGTATCGGTGCAGCACCATGCCTCCATGATGGAGCACATCGTCCACAAAGTCCCCGTCGGCGGTGAACCCTGTGTCATCTACGTACTCGATATGGGTTCCCTCAATCTCGTAGGCGCCGGTGTAGGCGGCCTCCCTCCGGCCGCGCGCTTCGACGTACCGTCCGCCTGGGAGGAGCTCGTGGCGCACGTGCCCGTCATGCGTGACCCACATTCCGATGTAGGGGTGTTCCCGCCCGCTCACCGGGTCACCCGGCCGGCGAGGGTCGCGTCACAGGCGTCCCCGGCGAGAACGACAGTGAGATTGTGTTCCCGAACGATCCGCCGGCCCTTTCCGGTGAACCGCCACACGAGGGGAGGCGCTCCTACGGACGTTGTGCACGGGTCCGTCCAGGACGCCGCGGCGGGCGGTGAAGAACGGTGAAGATGCGGGTAGGCGGTGGTGTCAGGGCTCATGACGTCAACGTTAAGGGGACGCGCTGGCCTGAGGGAGGGCGCACCACACCCACCCTCAGGCCCCGTTCCGCCGGTTCCACGCCGATATGGGAGCGAAAATTCCTCCGTCTGCTGCGTCAGTACCTACCGAGAAACGGGGAGCTACGTCAGTTCAGCCAGCAGGACCTCGACGAGATCGCCAACAAGACCAACATGAGATCACGCAGCGTCCTGGACTGGGCGACGTCTTCAGCTATTTCGAACCGTCCACGCACGCTACAGCTGTTCCGTAGGAGGATCCTTGGGTTCTTGCGGTGATTGCAACACTTAGCGGATGGGTGTTGTTATGGCGGGGTATTCGATTTTCCTGAGGCCCGATCTTTTGCAGGTGTTCTGGGCCGGTATGCAGGCCGGTGATTTCATCACCGACGCGGTCCTCCCGATCGGTACCAGCCGTCGGACGGGGCGCCGGGTGCTGCTGGAGGCCGGCGGTGTCCGCCCGCGCCGGGGCCGGAACCTGAAGGGCCGGTGCCTGTCCTTTGCCCAGCGGGAGGAGATCGCCGTGTTGCGCGCTCAGGGATACTCGCTGCGGCAGATTGGTGCGGTCATCGGGGCCTCTGCCTCCACGGTGTCCCGGGAGCTGCGGCGCAACACCCGGCCCGGCGCCGGGTACCGGGCGACCTCTGCCCATGCGATGGCGTATGAGCGCGCCTCCCGGCCGAAACCGGCCAAACTGCACACGAACCCGGCGCTGCGTGCAAGGGTGGAAGGCGACCTGAAAAAGAAGTACTCGCCCGAGCAGATCGCAGGACGGCCGCGGGTTCAGTTCCCCGACCAACCGGAGATGCGGGTGTCACCCGAAACCATTTACCAGTCCCTCTACGTGCAGTCCCGCGGGGCGCTCAAGCGCGACCTGACCGCGTGCCTGCGCACCGGACGGGCCCTCAGGCAGCCGTGCCGGAAGGCCGGGCAGCGCAAGAACCGGATCCCGGGGATGATCAACATTTCCGAACGTCCCGCCGAGGTCGAGGACCGGGCCGTGCCGGGGCATTGGGAGGGTGATCTGATCATCGGCAAAGGGAACCTGTCCGCGATCGGGACCCTGGTGGAGCGGACCACGAACTACACCATGCTCGTGCACCTGCCCGGGGGTTACAAAGCCGAGCAGATGCGTGATGCGCTGGCCGCGAAGATCCAAACCCTTCCCCAGGTGCTGCGGCATTCGCTCACCTGGGACCAGGGCATCGAAATGCAGGACTGGAAGACCGTGACCGTCGATACCGGCATCGACATCTACTTCTGCGACCCGCATTCACCCTGGCAGCGCGGCATCAACGAGAACACCAACGGGCTCTTAAGGCAGTACTTCCCCAAGGGCACGGACCTGAGCATCCACAGCCCCACCGACCTCGACTGGGTCGCGGACGAACTCAACGACCGGCCCCGCAAAAGACTAGGCTTCCAGAAGCCGATCGAACTGATCGGCAACCTCCTGTTGCAATGACCGCCAGAATCCGCCATCCCTTAGCCACGCATGCCCAGGGCAGTGCAGGAAGCATCAATACCAACTGCTCCAGAACAGGCTTAGTTGACCAGTGTTGCGGGCTTGAGAAGTCGGAAGGCTTCATCAAGCAGCACCCGAGCCCGCACGGCACCATCGCGGTGTACGAACTCGGCGGTGGAAAGGTCCAGACACGTCAGGGCGCACAGCGTGACCGCCCGTGCTTGATACTGCCGTTCGGTTTCCGGGACAGTCATGGCGTCAGCGATCAGTGGTACGAGCACAGTCATCCAGGCCAGGTGCTTTTCTGTATGCCGGGCCCGCAGGGACGGCGTGCTGATGATCACCCGCATCGCACGCAGGGACCGGTCAGGATCCG
Organism: Arthrobacter zhaoguopingii; assembly: GCF_009828605.1. Classification (NCBI taxonomy): domain Bacteria; kingdom Bacillati; phylum Actinomycetota; class Actinomycetes; order Micrococcales; family Micrococcaceae; genus Arthrobacter; species Arthrobacter zhaoguopingii. The sequence goes on from NZ_WIAE01000008.1 coordinate 129,450, forward strand.
ATTCAAAGATCTCCACAACCGGTTCGAACCCGGACCGCAGGGCTTCCCATACCGGCATTGACTCCAGGCTCGAAGCAAGACGCCGGCGAACGGGTTCGCCATGGACCATCGGGTCGCCCAGCACGACGTCCTCCTTCGCGGCGAAGTATCGGAAGAAGCTCCGTGGCGAGATACCGACCGAAGCCGCGATCTGGTCGACGGTCGTCTCCTCGAAACCCTGCTCGTCGAACATCACAATCGCAGCGTCCGCGATCTGCTGACGCACGGCATCCCGGGTGCGCTGCCGCAACCCGACACCAGAACTCCCGCTTTCGCTCACACCACCAGCATACAACGCCGGGGTTGACAGTCACTGCCACATTGGGCATAGACTGCAAGCATTTCGGGCGCAGGATCTACAAAACTGGCCCATCCACCACAGGAGACCTCATGCAGACACGCACACTGGGCACTCAGGGCCTGACCACGTCCGCCATCGGCTACGGCTCGATGGGAATCTCATTTGCTTACGGAGCGGCCGACGCTGCGGGTGGTTCATCGGCCATCCAGCGCGCATACGACCTGGGCGTCACCTTCTTTGACACCGCCGAGATGTACGGCTGGGGAGAGAACGAGAAGGTCGTCGGACAAGCGGTGAAGGGCTTCCGCGACGAGGTGGTTGTCGCCACGAAGTTTGGTTTCACCCGCGACTACGGGTTCGACAGCCGGCCCGAACACATCCGCGAGATCGTCGAGAACAGCCTGCGCTACCTGAGCATGGACCACATCGACGTGCTCTACCAGCACAGGGTCGACCCCAACGTCCCCATCGAAGATGTCGCCGGGACCGTGAAGGAACTCATCGACGCCGGCAAGGTCAAATATTTCGGGCTCAGCGAAGCCGGACCCGAGACCATGCGCCGCGCCCACGCCGTCCAGCCCGTGTCTGTCCTGCAGACCGAGTACTCCCTCTTCGAACGCGACGTCGAGGTGCTGTTCCCGACCCTGAACGAGCTCGGCATCGGCTTCGTCCCCTACTCGCCGCTGGGCCGCGGATTCCTCACCGGCACCACCAAGCTGGCCTCCGAATACGAGGAAGCCGACATGCGCAGCTGGGACGCCCGCTGGCAGCCCGGCAACTTCGAGAAGAACGTCGAGGCCACCCGCCAGCTGACCGAACTCGCAGCGACCAAGGACGCCACCGTCGCGCAGCTCGCCCTCGCCTGGCTGCTCGCACAAGGAGAACACATCGTTCCGATCCCCGGCTCCCGCAGCGCCAAGCGCGTGGAAGAGAACATCGGCGCCGCCCGCCTCACCCTCACAGCAGCCGACCTCACCCGCATCAAGGAAATTCTCCCCACCGGAGGATTCGGCTCACGCTACCCCGAAGGCATGAACCCCAACTGGCACTAATGAGGCTCAGGTAAAGGAAGGTGCGGGACCCACTACGGGCCCCGCACCTTCTGCTTCGTCCGAATAGCCATGCCCAACCGACTCCCACTCCGCTCCAAACAAACGCTGTTCCAACACCTGCAAACCCGACGCCCGAGATTTATCGAGCCGCTGTCCAATCTAGAAACGGGGCAGCCCCCAAAGCCACCAAGTCGGAAAGCACTCTCGTGGACTGTCATGTCGACCTGAGCAAGCGGCCATAAAGCGCCGGGAGAACCGCGCCACCTACCGCTGCAACTTACACAAGGGTCCTATATGAAATTAGATGCTCTTCAGTCGCGTATATCCCACCCGAGAAAAAGCCCGGAGAGTGCAGCTCAAGCACTGTATTTGGTGCGGTGTCACATCGGGGTCCGGATGTTCCCTACATTCGCGCAGGGCGGCACCGGCTTGGCAGGACGGAAGGGTGAGCGACATCAAGCCTTTCCTTTCGGCCGATATCCCCTCCGAGGAGCCCGTTGTTGAAGCGGTGCCGCACCCGTGGCGGCGCTACGTCGCCCTGGGGATTCCTTCACGGACCCGGCCCCGTGCTCGAGTGGAAGCAAGACCGGCGACGGTCCGCTCGGAGATCAGCTCCCGCTCGAATTCCGCCAGAGCCGCGAAGATACCGAACACTAGCTTCCCCGCTGCGGTGGTCGTGTCGATCGCGGCGCCCTGTCCGGTGAGGACTTTCAGTCCGACCCCGCGGGCAGTGAGGTCATGGACAGTGTTCACCAGGTGGTGCAGGTTCCGGCCGAGCCGGTCGAGTTTCCACACGATCAACGTGTCCCCGTCCCGCAGTGCTTTCAGACACGCGGCCAGCCCGGGCGGTCGTCCTTCTTACCCGAGGCAAGGTCCTCATACAGCTGGGCCTCGTCCAAGCCGGCTTCGAGCAGGGCGTCCCGCTGCGGATCGGTCGTCTGCGATCCATCAGACTTCGACACGCGCATGTAGCCGACGAGCATCCCGGAACTCCTGTCAATTATACGACCGGTTACGGGACAAGCGATGGTCTTACTCCGATGCAACCGCAAATTGTGACGCAAGTGTTCACTTATTTTACGGTGCGTGAACGTTTGGTCCCGGAGTCATGTGACATGGGGTGGATCGAGTTGAATTTGGCCTCTGGCCCTTCGCGTACTGCCCTTTTCATGTGGGCTGTGTACAGCAGAACATTAAGGTGGGTCAGCTCTCATGCAGTTCGGCTTCGTATGTTGATGGTTCAGTGCGGCGCAGTAGGAGGGGAAGTGCTCCTGCCATGCAGATAATACTTGTTGTAATGATGAGGGCCCGGTAGTCGATGGTGCCGATGAGTGCTGCTGCGATCATGTTCGCTCCAACCTGGGGGACGTTGATGAGCATGCTGGCTGCAGCTGAGGTTCTTCCCTGCAGGCGGGCAGGGCTTTCGGTCTGTCGGAGGGTCATGAAGGCGATGACAGTCCACGTGACGCTGAGGCCTGTGAGGACCGAACCGGCCAGGACGACGGGCGTCGATGGCACGGCAGATGAAAGCACTGCGATGCCGAGCAGGAGTACGCCGAGGATGATGACGGGGCGAATACCGATCCTGCGTATGAGAGTGCTGGCGGTGAGCCCGCCGACGATCGCCATGGCTCCTTCAACGCTGACGAGGACACTGAGGAATTCAGGGGGCATGCCCAGGCCTTGTTCGATGGTGGCGAAGATGGTGACGTTGAAGATCCCGGAGGCGCCGATGGCGATGCTGAGGGCCAACATCGCTGGTGCCAGGAGGTGATGGCGGGCAAGGAAGCGCAGGCCGGCTGTCGTGCTTTGCCAGAAGTTTTCGTCGGTGTTTGTGCCGGGCTCCGATTCCTGAACCTTGATCGCTGTAAGAATCACCGCGGCCAGGATGAAGCAGACGCTGGTGGTCAGTACTACTGCGTGCATTCCCCAGAGGGCGAGCATTCCCGCTCCGATGAGGGGAGAGATGATTCGCAGACCCTGGTCGATGCTGCTCAGGAGCCCATTCGCCGGCGCGAGTAGGCGGTCCGTGAGCATGTCGCGGAGGAGTCCGGATTGGGCTGCGGAGGTCACGTAGTTGGACGTCGCGTAGGTGAACACGACCAGGTAGACCAGCCATAGGTGGTCAGCTGTCTGAACGGCCAAGAGGACCAGGACCACTGCTGCCGCGCACAGTTTGTTGATGATCAGCAGCGGCTTTCGCTTGAACCGGTCTGCAAGTTGCCCTATCAGAGGTGCCAGGAGAGCCGGTAGGCCGAGGGCGACGAACACGACTCCGGCGGCGGCGTCACTTCCAGTGAGTTGTTTCACCCAGATGGCGGCTGTCAGGAACAGGGCCGAGTCACCGAAGTTCGTGAATATCCACACCAGGGTGAGGCGACGGAAGGTCGGAACTTTCAGTACGTCGCGGTTCGTGCCGACGTCGTTAGGCCGAGGAGTCGATTCTTCTTCCGTAATGAGGCCGGCTGCGAGCACTGGTTGCTGAGGGCTCGGATCATCTGCAGCCATGCTCAGCTGCCCTCACGATCGGCCCGGTGCGCTGGCCGGTCCGGGTCTACATTCATGACGGAGAAAAGCTGAACCGGCACTGATCCCTCGGGCCGCAACTCCGGATTCTGCCATCGTCCGTTGAAGCGGCGGGCCAGTTCCCAGAGGTCCTCCCGAAACTGGCGGATCTCATCATGAGTGGCATAGAAACTAGACGTGGTGACCGTGGAGACATCGATGTCCTCCACTGGTAATTGCGACGCGCGCTGCAGCCACGACTGGATGCGGTCCAACTGACGATGTACGAAGATGCTCGCCAGGGCGGACACAGCGTGCACTGACCCTTCTGCGTTCCGGTCGGTGACGGATGACCTGCCATGCGAGACGACCTTCCAGGGCTTTTCTCGGCCCGGTTGGTCGACCTGTTCGATGTACCCATGCTTCGCGAGCATGCGCAGATGGTAAGAGCAGCTTGCCACCGACTCACCAGTCGCCACTGCGCACTGCGTCGCCGTTGCCTGCCCTTCATCATCCAGGTAATCGAGGAGCTCCAACCGGACAGGATGGGCAAGGGCCCGGATGCGCACCGGGTCACTGACAACCTGCTCGTTGGACGGCCCACGGTAGCTGATGCCATCACGCGGAGTGGCGGTCGGTAGCGAGTGTTTTTCGATCTCCATAGCTAAAGACTCCTTCATTAAGGAATCTTTATCAAGGACTCTTGTTTATTTCCCGGAACTGATCGACGCTGAAGAGAGGATGCGCCGAGACCCTTATTTACAGCCAGTCCGCGGTCTCGCCTCAGGTCGCGGCGAGCGAGCGGGCAACTGGCGGGCCCATGTTCGAACGGCGGGCGCGGGGGGGGTGCGTCCAACAGCAGCGGGTGAAGGGCTGGTCAGGCATGCCGGACAGGTATTTGAACGCTTAGCAGCCGCTAAGCAGGAACTGGCCGGGATACACGACCGGCTCGCTAGGCGCCTGGTTCTGGGCGGCTACCCCACCGCGATGGCGCACCAAATTCCGCACCAACGGTCGATCGTGGGCGCGAGCACCAACGGCTCGCCCGAGTTCGGAGCCTGACCGGACCTGCCCGACCCGAAGATCGCATTCTCGGGGCGTGGCTGGCCCGCTCGATCGGTTTGGAGTCCGCGGGCCTGGGCATCGCGCTCGTGCCGGGCGGCGTCGCTGGGGTTATTCCTCGAGGGGTGTGTTGGGTGCCGGTCCGCGCTACAGGCGCGCCTTGGTAGAACGCTGACTGGGTGTTGGGGTGCTGGTTCCGGTGTCTGGCGTTGTGTACCTCGAGAATGAGGTTCAACGGATTGCGTGGGCTGGGTCCGCTACCCGTTGACATCGCGGACCGGACCAGCCTGGTCTGCTCTGCATTCAGGGGCCTTGGGCGCGAGGGGGTTACGTCCCTCCAAGGGTCTACAGGAAACTCCAAATCCTCCCTCAGCACACCGTACTAGTACGGCGTGCTAGTCTGTTGTGGCCCCGTCCGTCATGGCTGACGTGAATAACGGTACTGCGGTCCGGGGGTGGCGGCCATGGCGGCTGCGCTCTGTGATACGGCCGGGAGGCATGAATGTTCGATAATGTGAAGCGCCAGTGGGCGCTCGGGCGAGTTCGGCCCGGAGACGGCCGCGCCCTGCAACGCTTCCGGTGGTGGCATTTCCTCACCGGGCGCAAGCTGCTGTACCTGCACCTTTGGCAGGACGGCCGGCAGGTTGAATATGCCGTGGACGTGCGCCCGGGCAGCGAAAGAGTCATGGCGCACCTGTTCGCCGACAGAAGGCATTCCGCGCAGTCGCCGATGCCCGCCGTGATGCCTGCCGCCGGTGGGTACTTCGAGGTGGCGCAGACAAAATTCGGGCTGAAGCGGGCCCACTTTGTCAGCGCCGACGGCACCGAGGCGCAGCTCGTCGCAGACCCTTCCTCCCCCATTGGACGCCGTTTGCGTTTAGAGCGCGAGCACCCGCAGGCGAGCCGTGTCATCGGGACGGTCGCGGCACTCATGCTCATCATTGGTGTGACCCTCAATCTGTTGCAGCTGGCCGAACCCATCTCGGAAATACCCCCCTTGATGGAGCGCTTCGGCACCTTCACCTCACCCGTCCACCTGCCGGTCTGGATGAACGTCGGCCTCGGATTTGCCGCCGTGCTCGGAAGCATGGAGCGCGGACTCCGCTTGAAGTACCACTGGCTGCTCGACGGTATGGCCGACTAAGGAGACAGCTTCCAGGAGTTCCTGAAGGCCAAGACGTAACCGATCCGCGCCGGCCGCCACGGGATCAACGGATCCGGATTACTACCCGATGCCCGCGGCAGTGCCTGAAGCATCACCGGAAAGGGACTCGCATACCCTCTCGGTGTCGGCCGGCGGCCCCGTCTGCCTGTTGCCGTGCAGACTGCCTTGGCGGCACAGGGCTAAGGGACACCACCAGTGTCGCCGGCGGGTTGGCCACTCGAAGCACTCGTCGTTTCTGAGGTTTCGCCGGTGTGGTGGGTTCCAAGCACCGCGTCGACGTCGAGATGATGTGTGGCGGTTTCGGCCTGCAGGAGCGATCCGCTCGAGGGAAGTGCCCGCTCGCACGAGAGTCTGTTCAGGACGGTGAGGAGAAACCGAGCCTGCGGGGTGTGATCGGCCCGCTGGAGGGCGCCCTCCTCGGCGAGGACTGAAAGCCCGTACCTGACGCGCCGCATTCCTTGCCGCTCGATCCCCGCGTAGGTTGAGCGGAGGTCCGTGGTCTGTTCTGGCTCGATGAAGGCCTTATATACCGTTTCCCAGGCTTTGCGGGCTTCGGCCCCCACCCCGGTCGGAGCGAGGATCTGCCGCAGGCACGCCACCAGACGGTCCCGTGCGGACAGCGCATGATCACGGATCGGGTCCCCGGGGAACATGTAGTCACAGATCCGCGCCAGCAGGGCGTCCTGCAGGAAGGAATACAACATCGTTTCGCCCGAATTCGGTGCCCCGGCCCGTCAGGCCCTCCGCAACGTCGGACTGGCTCTCGGGGCCGCCGGCACGAACCTGGCCAACATCGTCAGTCTGACGGTGTACCTGGCCGATGCCCGCGATGCGTTCGAATTCATCGACATCTGCCGCGAACTGATGGACGAGAACTTCGCTCCGACCGCCATTCTCGGAGGAATCGACTTGGTCCTCTCCGGCCTGCGCATCGAGGTACAGGCCACCGCCGTGATCGAGCGCCCCTGAGGCCAGCGCACCTGAGGGAGGGACAGCCCCGCTGCCGTCCCTCCCTCCCGACACCGCAGCTGCGGTGCTGCGAAGCACCGACGAGAGCCCCACCCCTCCCTCTATGGCACGGCGTTCCCGGACAGGCTCCTCTCGGCCCTCGCCGACGAGACCGGTGGACGCCTCCTCCGACGCTGAACCAAGCCCCAAGCAAACCCCTCCGCTCATATCTACCCGGTAGAATTCCGCCCGCGGGCCGCACCACCTCTGAAATTGGACCATGCCAGGGCCCGGGTCGTGTTGCAGGATGGGGGCGCACCTGCCGGGGGTCCTTCCTCCACGGGCGGGGGGGCGCGTCGATACGGCTGCGGTCAGCATGGAGCCGGCGGCCGTCACAGCGTCAATGACCGGAAGGCCGAGCTTACCGCGCAGTACCTCTGCCATGCCGACGCTGCACAGGCCTGTTCTCGCCTGCAAATGACACTTGCTCCCGCCTCGGCAAGCATCTACGCTCCTGACGGGGAGCCGAGGATGCCGGTGGGCAGCAGGAAGCCATCGGAAATCTCCACACCATCGGATCCATCGAGAAGGATCATCCGCTCCACCAGCGCGCTGGAAATCGGGGCGGGCACCGGGCTTTTCAGTCCGAGCACGCCGACGCGGCCACAGTAGGCGAGGGCAGCCGCTGCTGCGGCGGAACCTGCCCCGATGACGGGAATCCCAACGACGGCGCGGGCTTCCTCGAGCCCACATGGAGCCCGAACCCCCGGGTATCGCCGGCATAAATCACTGTCCGATCCACGGGCCCAGGTCAGTAAGCAGCGCGATGAGGTCCGCATCCACCCCTCCCCTATCGAACGCGCGGATATACCGCCATCCTTCAGAAAGTGCTCAGACATGGAGTGATAGGGAAGGCCGGGTTGCAACCTAGTCTGATTCCTTCACCAGCGGTGGATTTGTACCCGAGCACCGGGGAGTGCCTCGCCGCATTGGTGCCCGAGCCAGGGCGGCCGGTTGCAGTCACCTGACGGATACCCGTGCCCTTCCCGGTGAACCATGATCGAAGGACGACATTCCCTTGGTACGCGGGAGCCTCCCGGGTGCTGGATCGAGTAGCAACTGTCAGCCGGAGAAGACCGTGAGTATCGGTGCAAAAATTAAGGATCAGTCATGAATCAGATCACGTTGGGCGATGTGACCGTCACGCGGGTGTGGGAGTATTTCGGACCGGTGGACATGAAACCCGATGTCTTTTTTCCGGGAAGTCCACCGGAGGCGTGGACGGAAAATGCCGCGTGGCTGGAACCGCACTTCCTAGACTCTCAGACGCAGATCGTCAATTCCGCGATCCAAACCTGGCTGCTGCGCAGCGGGGGCAAGAACATCCTCATCGACACCGGGGTGGGCAACCATAAGGAGCGGCCCTACGCCCCGGTTTGGAGCCACCTCAACACCGATTTCCTCGGCAATCTGGCCCGCGCCGGCGTGCTGCCCGAGGAGGTGGACATCGTCATCAACTCGCATCTCCACATCGACCACGTCGGGTGGAACACGTATCTGGACGGCAAGGCGTGGGTTCCGACCTTCCCGAACGCGACGTACCTGATGCCCAAGCGTGACTTCGACTTCTGGAACCCGGTGAATGGCTATAAGCCGTTGCTGGGACGGGGCAATCAGAACGTGTTCGAAGACAGCGTGGCCCCCGTCCATGAGGCGGGCATGTCGGTGCTGTGGGAGGACAGTTACACCATCGACGAGAACCTTCGGCTGGATACAGCACCGGGACATACCCCGGGGTCTTCGGTGGTCACTTTGGCTTCCGGATCGGACCGGGCTGTGTTTGTCGGCGACATGCTGCACAACCCGGTTCAAATCATCGAGCCGGACTCGAACAGCTGCTTCTGCGAGGACCCCGCCGGCGCCAAGGCGACGCGCCGCAGAATTCTCGGATGGGCTGCCGACAACAACGCACTGGTCGTTCCTGCGCATCTTGGCGGTCAGGGTGCCGCCGAGGTGAGCCGTGACGGGAATAAGTTTGCCATCAAGGGCTGGGCTCCTTTTGACCTTTACGCCCCTGCCGAGACCGCGGAGAGCACACTATGAAGCGAACACGCCACAACGCTCCTGAAGATTCCATTGATGCCGCTCTGAATGGCACCGGCACCACCGTGAGCACCGCGCAGGGTGCGGTCCAGGGATCGATCCACGACGGAGTCCTTGCCTTTTTCGACATCCCATACGCCGCCCCCCCGGTGGGAGCGGGCCGTTTCTCGGCTCCAGAGCCTCACCTGCCCTGGCAGGGCGTACGGGACGCGACCCATCAGGGTCCGAATGCGCCCCAGGCCGAGCGCAGGCTCGGGTCGGTCGATATGTCCGCCTATTTCGGACCGGGCTGGATCCGCGGGGAGGACTACCTGACCGTCAACATCTGGACGCCCCGGACCAGTGGCGAGCCACTGCCGGTGATGGTTTTCGTGCACGGTGGCGGTTTCGTCGCGGGGTCCACCCAGTCCGAGCTGTTTGACGGCACCACCTTCGCACGGGACAACGTCGTGCTGGTGACACTCAACTACCGGTTGGGCATTCATGGATTTCTCGACCTTCCCAGCGCACCGGCGAACCGGGGGATGCTCGACGTGATCGCGGCCCTACGCTGGGTGCGGGACAACATCGGCGCATTCGGCGGAGACCCCGGCCGCGTAACCATCTTCGGGCAGTCCGCCGGAGCCACGATTGTCGGCGCCATCCTGGCAGACCCGACGGCTGAGGGCTTGTTCACACGAGCGATCGTTCAGAGCGGCAGTGGCTTGGGCGCCTTCACGCCCGAGCAGGCCGCCTGGGTCACCGGGGTGGCCGCCGAGGCACTGGGCATCGAGCCGACGGTTGGTGCGTTTGCCGCCGTTTCCGATGAGGACCTGGTGGCCGTCATGCCCAGGCTGTCGGGCATCGATCTTCGCACCGCAACCGATGGAGACCCGTTGATCGGCCTCAGCCCGTTCAGCGTCGTACTTGACCAGCAGCCGGCAGAGGCGGTCGCCGCCGGAGGCGGAAGCGCTGTCGATCTGATGGTGGGAACCACCGCGGAGGAGGGAAACCTCTATCTGGCACCGTTCGGCAATCTTTCGACGTCGACGCAGGCGGATCTCCAGGCGGCGGCGGAGCGCTCCCATCATGACCCGGAACGGCTTGTGGAGATCTACCGTAAGGCCCGGCCCGGGGCGAGCTTCGGCGAGCTGCGCTCAGCCATCATGGGCGCCGCCCTTTTCGAAGCCGGAAGCTGGCGGCTTGCCGATGCGCACGCTGCGGGTTCCACCTCTGCCACGTACGCTTACCTGTTTGCCTGGCGCTCTGACAGCCTTGGGGGTGAGCTCGGGGCTGCCCACACCATGGAGCTGCCCTTCGTTTTCGATGTGATCGGGCTTCCGCGGTTGCACGGCAGTGAAGCACTCCTTGGGTCGAAGCAGCCGCCTGCGGACCTGGCGGCGCGCACTCACGCCGCATGGGTGGCCTTCGCCACCACCGGTGATCCCGGTTGGAGCCGCTACGACACACGTCGGCGTGCGACGCTCGTCATGGACGCAGACGCATGGGACGTCCAGGAAGACCCCCGCGGCAGCGAACGTATCGCCTGGCGCTGATTGGCCTGCTGTCCTGATCCGGTGCAGTCCGCCCGTCGGATCAGGACGGCAGCCGCAACCTCCATCTACTCCCCTCGAAGGAGATTGACATGAGCAGAACCATCATTAGCACGGACCACGCGCCGAAGTTGAACGCACCCCTGGCCCAGGGCGTGCGCAAGGGCCCAATTCTTCAGGTGTCCGGGCAGCTGCCCTTCGATCCGCACACAGGCGCAATCGTCAGTACGACGGTTGCTGAGCAGACGGCCCAGGTCCTGCGGAACATCACCGCGGTCCTGGACGCGGCCGGCTCGGGCATGGAAGACGTCGTCATGCTGCGGGTGTATCTCACCGATCCGGCTCATTTGGCGGAGATGAACGACGCCTACGCATTGGGAGTGGGCGAAACCTACCCCGCTCGCACCACCGTCTACATGGAGCTGCCTCCCGGCCTGCTGGTCGAGATCGATGCCCTGGCGGTGCTCACCGACTAGACACAGTGCACCAACCCGGCCACTGCCTACAATCGGTGCTGGCCGACTTTGCGGGAGGATTGCTGGGACAGCGGCCTCTCCGCCGCGTGACAACAGGCTTCACGTCAGTGTGACGTAGGCACCAGGAAGGCCATCGGCGTGGTCTGCGGGACCGCGCCGATGGCATCCACCTCCCCGAGGAGGTGAGGACCCCTGCAGGCAGGTAAAAGAAGTGGTAAATCCCTCGAATGCACTCTTGGTATGGGCAGTCGGAGTACTGGCGTACCTCGTGGCGGTAACACAGCGCACTACATTCGGCGTCGCCGGACTCGACGCGACGGAACGATTCGGTGCCTCGGCATCCCAGCTGTCGATATTCACCGTGGTGCAACTGCTCGTGTACGCCGCGTTGCAGGTACCCGTCGGTATCCTCGTCGACCGCTGGGGGCCTCGGACGCTTATAGTTGCCGGCGCCGCGCTCATGGCCATTGGTCAGACTCAGCTGGCCATCGCGGACTCAGTCGGTGCCGGAATTGTTGGCCGCCTGCTCGTCGGGGCTGGTGATGCGACCACGTTCGTCAGCGTCATCCGGCTGCTGCCCGCCTGGTTCGAGCCGCGCCGCATGCCAGTCTTCACACAGTGGACCTATATTGTCGGTCAGCTCGGTCAGGTGGTTTCGGTCATCCCGTTCGCCGCCCTGCTCTCGGCGCTCGGATGGCAGACCGCTTTTATGTCGGCCGCCGCATTGTCGGTCCTCACCGCGGTCCTCGCCGGTTCCATCATCCGGGATTCACCGCTTCCAGGAGGCGGCAGGGTGTCCCAGACGCTCCGCCAGACCGGTGCGTCGCTCGCCGCCGCCTGGACACAACCGGGCACGCGGCTTGGCCTGTGGTCCCACTTTACGGTTCAGTTTCCCGGCACGGTTTTTGCCCTCATGTGGGGCTACCCCTACCTTGTCCGTGCCGAGAAGGTCGGGGAGGGAATGGCGTCGGCCCTGTTGACGCTCTTCGTGCTTGTCGGGATCGCGTGCGGTCCGCTCCTTGGCAGGTACGTCGCCCTTCATCCACTCCGTCGGTCCACCATAGTGTTGGGCATTGCCGCCGTCATTGCCGTGGCATGGCTCGCCGTGCTGCTCTACCCGGGTCCCGCCCCCCTGCCGCTGCTCATCTTCCTCGTGGTGGCGCTGGCCGTCGGAGGACCCGGTTCGATCATCGGCTTCGACTTCGCACGTACCTTCAACCCCGCAGCGAGGATGGGGACAGCGACGGGCATTGTGAACATCGGCGGATTCCTGGCCTCGCTCGTGGCCATGTTTGCCGTTGGGATCGTCCTGGACTTGCTGCTGGACAGCGGTTTTTCCGGGGGCGACCTGTATGCGCTCCCGTCGTTCCGCCTCGCATTGGCTGTGCAGTTCGTTATCCTCGCAGCGGGGTCGAGCGCAATTTTTGTCGTTCGGCGCCGCGTACGGCAGCAGATGGCCCAGCAGGGCGTCGTCGTTCCTCCCCTCCGCGAGGCCCTGGCGCGGGAGTGGAGGCGTCGGCGTTAGGAACTGGGGCTGCACAGCGGATTTCACCGGCGGCGATTGTAGCTCGCACCTTCGCAGCAGCACATGTTCAGTTCCAACGGAGATGGAGGACTTGGGCAGAATGGTCACCTCGTACTCACTGGTGGTGGGTGAGGTTATCCTGCCTGCACTGTGCTGCATCCGACGTTCCCCGGCGGCTGGCTATGATGGGTGCTTGCTGACATTGCAGTTTTTTGGAGGCCCTCGTGGATGACCACCTGTCCCACCACGGTGCAATCACGGGAGCAGAGTGCGGCCTCAGCCACCCGCTCGTCGGGCGGACGGAAGAGGCCGAACGACTCGGTATTCTGATGCAGCGCGTCCCATCAGCGAGCCAGGTCCTGTTGACGGTCGGCGATACCGGGGCAGGTAAGAGCACCCTCATGAACGGCACCGGCCGTCGTGCACGCGCGGCCGGTTACCGCGTGCTTACCGCGGTCGGCAGCGAAACAGAATCTCACCTGGCCTTCGCTGGACTGCATCAGATACTGCGGCCCCTTATGCGCGCAGCGGCGGATCTGCCGGTCCGGCAGCGCGAAGCCCTGCTGGGGGTGTTCAGCCTCGAACCTGCGCCGGAGCCGCCGGACATCATGCTCTTGGGCGTGTCGGTCCTTGCCCTGCTGTCTGAGCTGGCTGACCGCCAACCCCTTGTGATCTTGGTGGACGACGCTCACTTGATTGACCGTGCTTCCCTGGACATCCTGGCGTTCGTCGCCAGGCGGCTGGCCCACGAGCCGGTGACCATGCTGCTGACTGTCGATGGTGACAATCCGATCGCGGGCTTCCAGGGGTATCCGGAACTGCTGCTGAAGCCACTCGATGAAGAAGCGGCCAGCCGTCTGCTCGATGCACGTCGACCCCGCGTGCCTGACGGCCGGATGCGCATGCAGATTCTCGATCAGGCGGCCGGGAATCCTCTCGCACTGCTGGAGCTTGCAGGTGCGGAGCCGCTTTTGAAGGGTCTGCCGGACGCTTTGGGAGGCGGCCCGCTGCCACTGACCCTGCGGCTGGAACGGACGTTCGCCGCGCGCCTGGACGAGCTGCCCGAAGCCACGGAACGTGCTCTGGTGCTGTTGGCCGCTGCAGATGCGGCGGACCCGGCAACAGCCATATCCAAGGGGCTTCCCGACTTTGGAGACAAGGCATGGCTTCCCGCCCAGAGGGCGGGCATGATCCGGCAGGTTGGCCGGCAGATCACGTTTCGACACCCTTTAATCCGCGCCGCGGTTTATCACGCAGCGTCATTCGACGCGCGGTCCGACGCCCATCTGAGGCTCGCCGAAACGCTGCGGGCCGAGCCCGACCGGCGTGCCTGGCACCTGGCTGCGGCTACCAGCCGGCAGGACGCGGACGTTGCCGCTGCGCTCGAACAAACGGCGGACCGGGCCAGACGCCGCGGTGGGCACGTGGCAGCGGCCAAGGCACTGGAGAGGGCTGCCGAGCTCGCCCCGGAACGGGAAGAGAGCGCCCGGCTGCTGGTGGCGGCCGCCCGCGCTGCCGTCTTCACCGGACAACTCGCATGGGTGAAGGAACTGACCGACAGAGCCCGGGCCCTCACCTATGACGCGGCCCTTCGGGGGGCGGCCTCGCACCAGGCGGCAAGGCTGATGACCATGACCATGCATCACTCCTTGGCTTTCGCTGAGCTCAGGCGTACCGCGGTGCACCTGTCACAGGCGGAACCGGGAGAGGCCTTGAATGTGTTGGGTGAGGCCGTCGTGGCTCAGTTCTACGCGGGCGAGGAAACGCACCGCCCTCAGGTTGAGGAGCTCCTTTCCACAATCGCCGAGGAGCCTCCCGACGCCCCACTGCGGGCGTGGGTGAGCGCGCTCACCGATCCTTTCGGAAGCGCGGCAGGCATCGCACCGGACCTGCCGGTAATGATACGGGCGGAGACAGACCGCCCCGAGCGTCTTTTGATTCTTGCCATCACGGCGTGGCTGTTGGACGAAACCCCTCTCGCGGTGCGGACATTTGATGTGACGTTCGACCAGTGGCGGAGCCGGGAGCCTCTGCCGCACGGCCTGACGTGTGCTGCCGCCCTGGCATACCTCGAATACGGCCGGTGGTCTCAGGCGCGGGCCGTGTGCATAGAGGTCGCCTCCGTGGCTGCGGTGACCGGGCTCCACCACGCGAGGGCCTGCGCGTCGGCCGTGGAGGCCATGGTGTGCGCGCTGGAAGGCGACGCAGGCAAGGCCCGCGGGCTGGCCAGAAACGCCCTTGCCCTCATCGACCCGCTCGTGAGCCGGTCGGTCGCCGTCTACGCCCGGCGGGCCCTCGGGGCAGCCGCGGTGGCAGAAGGCGATTATGGCACCGCCTTCGAGCAGCTACGCCAGGTGTTTCGTTCCGACGGTGCACCGCTGCACTACCACGCCTCCTACGCAGCCCTGGCCGAACTGGCCGCCGCAGCTGCTCGCAGCGGCCACAGCAGCGAGGCCGCCGCTATTGTCGAGCGCGCCGCGCACCAGCTCGGCGGCGGCGCCTCCTTGCGCCTGGAGGCACTGATCGACCGTGCCCGGGCGCTGCTCTCCGATCCGGAAGATGCCGAAACCTGGTTTCAATCCGCTCTGGCCGATCGTGCGTTCAGACAGTGGCCTTTTGAATGGGCTCAGACGCTCCTTGATTACGCGGAGTGGCTGCGGCGCCGTCGCCGCATTGCCGAAGCCCGGCCGGGGCTCACCGCGGCTCTGGAGATCTTCAGCCGCCTCGGCGCCCGTCCCTGGATCGAACGGGTTCAGGCGGAGATGCGCGCCGCGGGGATGGATGTCACTGGCCACGCCCCCGATGTGCTTACCGGGCTCACCCCCCAGGAATGGCCGGTCGTCCGGCTTGCTGCGCTTGGGCTTACCAACCGTGAGATCGGCGAGAAACTCTTCCTGTCACCCCGCACAGTCAGTTCACATCTATACCGTGTCTTTCCCAAGCTTGGAATCACTTCCCGATCACAGCTCCGTGACTTCCTTGCTGGGACCACCGCACCTGCCATTCGGGCCGCCGACACGCCTCGCTAGGCGTCAGAAGGCACAGACGCACTACACGATGAGATGTCGATCGGTCCTTGGTTGATACTGGGCGCCACGCATGTTGGGGCGTGCGGGCAATACTGACACTGAATGACAGCGGGACCTCCCGGCCTTCTCTGTACAACGCGGGCACCCTGAACGTAAGGCTAGGAGCCGCGGCACCGATGAGCGGGCATCAGGTGATGATGCATCTTGGAGGCCGTGTGTTGGCTAGGAATATTGGGGGAAGGTTGTAAGTTATCGTGAAGATCCGTGGGTTTGAAGTGGCTGGGTCGATTTTCGCCGGAATGCTCGCTGTAAATGGTTGTGGTGTGGAAGATGAAGTGAAGCCGGATTCGGAACCAATACAATCGGAGAGAATTATGCACAAGTTCAGCCCTGGAGACAGCGTAAGTGTGACGGAAGGGCCGTTGAAGGGGCTTTATGGCATCATCATCGGCTTTTACGAGGACCAGCAGAAGTATCTCGTGCGATTCACGGGACAACAGCAGCTCTACTATCCCGAGGACGAGATTATTGCTTGGTCGGAGGCGCACTAGCAGACCATGACGTGAGTCTGGGTGCCCGTAAGCAATCCGCTGACGAACGCTGTGCTGGAATTGCTGGACAATATATTCTCGCGGCGAATACGAAGCAGATGGCGTGGAGGATGGTCGGCCGCTGCTGCCATCCAAACTTGGTAGGCTTCTTACACTCGGGGTTCCGGTTGAGAAGGAAAGTCGCTACGTGATGGATACGCGGCGGTGGACAACTGCCCGCCTTCTTGCCACGGGGGCGCGGCTGACCGAGCGGACACGGAACCGGCAGGTTATCGATTCCGGTGTCACCCACTCCGGCATCAGTCGGACGCTGTCTATGAAACACCGGCGGCGGGCCGCGCAGAGGGTTGGACAGCGGTTGCGGACATCTTCCAGTCCAGGACGTTGCGCGCTGGTGCAGGTCCTGTCCGCGATTTCTTCAAGGTCCTGCTGGGTTAGCCGGCGCAGGTCACTGTTCTTCGGCAGATACGAGCGCAGTAGCCGGCTGGTGTTCTAGATCGTGCCCCGCTGTCAGGGACTGCGCTTGTCGCAGAAGTAGCCCGACAAACCCAGCTCCGATGTGAGCCCTGATGAGCAGTCGGTCCCCGGCCCCGATCCCAGGTCAGCGAGCGGCGTTGCCGGGCTGGTAACCCGCGGAAGCTCAACGCTAGTGCTTGTCGGATGACGTCGGCTGTGATTACCGCCGGCAGCTCGACCAGCTGCACATACCGGGTCTTCCGATCAACCAAGGTTATGACAGCCCACGGGCGCCTGCCCATTACAAGGTCTCCCTCCCAGATAGCCCCCTCGGACCGCTCCGCTATATGTGCTGGCTGGTGGTGGATGGAGACCACGTTCTACAACGCCCGTGCTTGCTTACACGCGGGGCCGCGCCCCCCCATCGTGCGCCCGGCCGCAGATACCGCGACGCACGGCCTAAACACCGTGCGACGGCTTCGCGCTCCGTAATGTAGATGGACCGGTAGATGGGTTGTGCAATAACCGCATAGGGAAATCCTCCGGATGGGTTCAGCTCCTCTTCAGGGAAGGGCCCTGACGGGGAAGCCGGTCCCTTGCCGCCGTGGCGTCCGCGTGGTTCTCCTGCACCCTGTGCCCGTCGATTTTCAACCGCCTTACATACTGCATGCGCGCCACCGTGAGGCGGCTCGAACGGTTTCGGGTGGGGCCTTCCAGCGGACGAATCAGGTTGCACCGGATTCTTTGCGCTGGTCATAGGCGATCTGCTTGCGGCGGATTGACGGGGCGTTGGTCACAGTCCAGTCGTAGGCATGCCCGAATAGTTCTCGCAGCGATTCCCCAAGAGGCGTGATGGCGTATTCGACGACCACGGGTGAGGTCGGCAGCACTGCTAAGGGAAACGCTGCGGGCTGCAGTGAGTTCAGGTGTTGGAGCTGGTCTGCGCTGAGTTCGACGGCGTGGGCCGAGGTGTTCTCCTCGACTCGGGAGACACGGCGGGTGGGATCGGCGCGATGTCGTCGCCTCGGGTCAGGATCCAGGCCAGGGTGGTCTGGGCGGGGGTAGCGCCGATCTCGGCGCCGACGCTCTGGACTTCATCGACGATGCGGAGGTTCCGGGTGAAGTTCTCCCCGGTGAAGCGGGGCTTGGTCTTGCGCCAGTCGTCGTCGGCGAAGTCCTCGACGGTCCGGATCTGCCCAGTGAGTATGCCGTGTCCCAGTGGTGAGTAGGGAACGAAACCGACGCGAAGTTCGCGCAGCAGGGGCAGGATCTCCTCTTCCACGTCGCGCGTCCACAGCGAGTACTCTGTCTGCAGCGCCGTCACCGGCAGCACGGCGTGGGCGGGGCGGATCGTGGCGGGGGATGCTTCGGACAACCCGAATTGCAGCACTGCCCTCGCTGATCAACTCGGCGGCAGCCCCTGCCGTTTCCTCGATCGGCGTTCCGAACCGGCCCCGGGGGGGGGGGCAGGCGCCGGATACGAGGATTCGGCCTCTGTCGCCGGCCTTGACCGCAGCTTCGCAATGGAAAACTCCGGGGTAGTGTCCGCGGCTCCGGGGAAGCTCGCCATTACCGCCAGATACGCGTTCCCGGTTAGTCGGGATGATTCCACGACGACGCAACGATTGAATGTTGTGACCCGGCGCCGCGTTGACCCTTTCGGCGTAGCAAGCCCGCAGACAGGTGACGAGGTGCTGTCCCGGAGAAATGGATGACCCGCGCATCCCCCGCGCCGACCACGCGCTGCCTCCCGGCTCGATGAGCACGGCGCACGGGCCGTCCGCGGGCGGGACCGGCAAGATCGTGATCACCCTGACTGACAGGAACCTCGGCGCACCAGCGGCCCGGGCGGCGCCCGCTCGGCACCACGGTCCGGCCCGCTCTGGTTCTATCCGTCGGGTCCGTCGGGTCCGTCGGGTCCGTCGCGTCCGTCTTATCGCCGGGTCCCGTTGGGGTGCGCACCGCCGGTGAAGGGGACCCTGCCGCTACCCGGGTCCCGCAGGGAACTGGTTGGAGATCATGGATACGGATCTACTGGAGGCATCGATTGATTTGCCCCACGATTGGAATCCCATGAACCCGCCCGCGATCCCGCCGGCTGTCACGGCCGCGTGCCAGCCCAGCGGAGGAACGGACAGCCTCCACCTCATCCCGCAGGCAACGGTTCACGCAGGTGAAAAATGGGAAGTTCCGGATCTCGCCCTGCGCACCCGGCCGGCTCCTCCGACCGGCTGCCTGCGGCCGGGACGGAACACGGCCACAGCCGAATCTCCCCCGGCCTGACTGGCATGACGCGGGCAATGCGGTCGAAGGAGGAATTTTAATGGAACCTGGAAGGACGGAAATGGCCAATAAGACGCGCCCGGCACATCCCCCGGCAGGACTTGGCCGGATGGTCGGTGTGGGAGTCATAGGATTGAGCGCGGGCGGCGGTTGGGGGGCCGGAGCACACCTGCCGGCCATGTCAGCCGTCGGCGGTTTCGAAGTCCGCGGGCTTGTGGGAAGCTCTTCAGCTTCAGGCCGGGCTGCAAGCGAGGTTTTCGGGGTGGATGCCTATGATTCAGCGGCGGCGCTTGCGGGGGCCGCTGACATTGACCTTGTCGTGGTGGCCGTCAAGACGCCCCGCCACCGCGAGCTCATCCTTCCGGTGCTTGCGGCCGGAAAGCCGGTGCTCGGCGAATGGCCCTTCGCCGTCAACCTGCCGGAGGCCGAGGAGATGGCCCGGGCTGCCCAGGGCATCCCGACGTTCGTTGGTCTGCAGGGTAGATCGTCACCAAAGTTTCGCTGGCTGGCTGATCTCGTGGCGCAGGGCTATGTGGGTCAGGTCCTTTCGGCGACCGTGCTTGCGACCTTTGACGAGTGGGGCGGCCCCGTTCACGAGCAGTCGCTCTACATGCTGGACCGCGACCAGGGCGCGACAATGTTGGGCATTGGCTTCGGCCACGCGATGGATACCGCGGCGCTCGTTGTCGGCGAACTTCAGGATGTGATGGCGGCGACCGCAGTACGGCACCCCGAGGTCCCGCTCGCCCAATCCGGGCGAATGGTCGCCATGACAGCCGAGGACCAGATCGCTGTGGTGGGCACTCTTGCCGGGGGCGCCGTCCTGTCGGCTCACCACCGCGGCGGGACGGCGTCGGGCTCAGGGTTCCTCATGGTGATCGACGGCACCGACGGGACCCTGGAGATCTCGGCGCCCCACCACGCCCATATTGGCCCGGTCAAGGTTCGGGGCGGCCGCGGCCGCGATCGATTGGCCCCACTGATGCTTCCGGAAAGCTATGACCGGTATCCGCATCTGGCTGACACGGCAATCCACTCCCTGACACACGCCTATTCAGGTATCGGCGACGTCTTCCGGGGCGGCACACCGGCCGTGCCTGATTTCGCCCACGCGGTCAGGCGGCACCGACTCCTCGACGCGGTCCTACGTTCGGCCGCGACGGGCCGACGAGTGCAGCTGTGAACCATGAGCCAGCTCAGCTTCGGGCGAGCATTCCGGCCGGCGGCTGTGCAGCGGAGCATCCTGCACGCCCCGGGAACGACCGCAGCTGGTGCGCTCCGCCCGGGGCGGGGCTCCGTTCAGATTCACTCAGGAGTTACCCGGCAGTCCACACCGTAGCGTCGGAACCAATCCACCACGCGCACGCGCGCATCCACCCAAAGGAGAACGACAATGCAGCAACGCTCACTCGGCGGAACCAAGGTCAGCGCCCTCGGATTGGGCGCGATGCCCATGTCGATCGAGGGACGCCCCGACCGGGACCGTTCCATCCGAACGATCCACGCCGCGCTCGATTCCGGCGTCACACTGATCGACACCGCGGACTGCTACCACCTCGAAGCGAACGAAGTCGGCCACAACGAGTCACTCATCGCTGAGGCCCTCTCAAGCTACGGCTCGGACTCCACCGGTGTTCTCGTGGCAACCAAGGGCGGACACCTGCGCCCCGGTGACGGTTCGTGGACGCAGAACGGCCACCCGGACTACCTCAAGGAAGCCGCGAAGGCCTCCCTGAAGCGGCTCGGCGGCGACGCCATCGACCTCTACAAGCTCCACCGGCCAGATCCCGGAGTCCCCTACGAGGACTCGGTCGGCGCCCTGAAGGACCTGCTCGACGAGGGCGTGATCCGTATGGCCGGCGTCTCAAACGCCACCGTGGACCAGATCAGGAAGGCCAACAAGATTTTGGACGGACGGCTCGTCGCGGTGCAGAACCAGTTCTCCCCCGCGTTCCGTTCCAGCGAGGGCGAGCTGCGCTACTGCGGCGAGAACGGTATCGCCTTCCTTCCGTGGAGCCCGCTCGGCGGCATTCAGAACGCCGGTGGACTGGGTACCCATTTCGCATCCTTCCAGCAGGTCGCCGACAGGCATGGCGCCAGCCCGCAGCAGGTCTGCCTCGCGTGGGAGCTCGCGCTGGCCCCGACGGTCATCCCGATCCCGGGCGCTACGCGTCCGGCAAGCATCTCGGACTCCGCGAAGGCATCGGAACTGGAACTCTCCGCCGAGGAAATCTCGGAGCTCTCCGGCACCGAGTGATTCTTCGTCACCACAGGCAGGCGCCCGTCCTTCTCCCTGGAAGGGCGGGCGTATGTGTGCTGCGGCCCCTGCGCTCCTCCGCCGTGGATCCTGCCCAGCCTGATCGCCCGGCCGGGCACAGGTCCGGGCCGCCCTTGTCCGTCCGGCGCGCCCAGGCCGGGCGGAGGGCGTGGCCGAACTGATCGCCGCACCGGCAGGGTTCGACGAGGTCCACGCACCGGCCGTACTTATCCTTGGGGATCCATCGTCGAGGGCCGGAGGGCGGTCACGGTGAGCGGCCGGCGTGAACTTCGGGCGCTGCTCTCCGCATCGTTCCGGCCTGACCGCCGGTGTTTTTCGTGCGTACGCCCGTCAGTGTCTACTGAGGAACCGTTCGCGGTGATGTGGCCGGAAGGCCGGCGGAAGCGAGCAGCGGGAGCTTGTGTGCGTCCCGGGAATCGGCGTCCGGGTGGTACACGACAAGCATCAGGCCCTCGGCACCGCCGATGCTCAGTCTCTCCCGGTTGAGGATCATTTCGCCCACCTGCGGATGGTTGAACCGCATCAGGGTTCCTCGCTGCCCGCGGGCTTCATGGCGGGCCCAAACCTGGCCGAACAGAGGGCTCGCCAGCGAAAGCTCGCCGACGAGCCCGACGAACCTGGGGTTGTCGATGTCGGTGCCGACGGATCGCCGGAGGTTGGCGATGAGGCATTCTGCAACGAATTTCCAGTCGGGTTGCACCGCCTGTTCTGCAGGGTCGAGAAACATATCCCTGAGCTGATTGCCCCCGGCGTCGAGTCGCGGCGAGAGTGCCCTCGCGAGGGTATTGGACGCCAGAATGTCAAAGTACCGCCCTTCGATAAATGCAGGCTGGGCAAGGGACTCGAGAGGTTTGAGCGCCCGGGCGGCGCTGGCTCCGGCGCGGGACCTCGGCGACCAGGGACAGCAGGTGGGCGAGGTGGTCATCGTCGAGTTGAAGGACGCGGGCAATGGCCTCAAGTACCTGCAAGGACGGACGGCGGTCACGTCCGCGCTCGAGCCTCAGGGAGTAGTCGGCGCTGATGCCCGCGAGCATGGTGACTTCCTCCCGGCGCAGTCCGGGCACACGGCGGACCCCGACATCGGGATACCTGCTTGCGTAGGGCTGATCACTTCCCGTCGGGCGCGCAGATACGCGCCGAGAGCATTCGCCGTTCCCACCGAGGGGGCGTTGTTGGCTCCCGGGTGGGGCCGGAACGCGACAACGGGGATGCCCTGCATCAAGCCTGGTCGGAAAAGCCGCGTCCCGCCTCCAACCGCCCTCAGAATTAAGGCGGGAGTGCTCCGGCTCAATCCCGAGCGGCCAGAGGGCTCATCTGATCTCCTTCCGCAATTTCAGCGCATTAAGGCACCACCTGTGACGTGTTGCGAGCCGCGCCATAGAACACAAGGGATGTGGAGGCGGGTGCCGCGCACCGTTCGGTACGCAAGTCTGACGGTTGCCCAGACGAATATGCCTGCGCAAACGTCAGAAGGTCTTAGTCCCGCCTGTCAGATGCCGGGCGTCGGATGGGCGACCGGCGGTCCGGCCCGCTGCCGTCCGCAGGTTCAAGCATGGAGGAGGCCAGCAGCGCCAGCTTATCGGCATCCTCGGAATCCGCCTCGACGTGGTACACCACGAGCGTCATTCCATTGGCTCCGCTGATCGTGAGCCGCTCGCGGTGCAGGGTGATCTCTCCGACTTCCGGATGGTCGAAAAGAACCGACGCGCCGCGTTGGGCGCCGACGTCGTGGCGGTTCCACAGGTCGCGGAAGCGCGGGCTGGCGAGGGAAAGCTCGCCGACGAGGTCAATGAAGCGGCGGTCCCCGGTGTCCGGGCCGACGGCCTGACGCAGGCTCGCCACGTAGCATTTGAGGGTGCCGTCCCAGTTGAGATGGAGGGACTTCTCGGCTGGGTCTAGGAACACGTCGAGAAGCTGGTTACGCCCGACTGACAGGCGCGGTGACAACGCTGCGGCCAGGGCGTTCGCCGCCAGGATGTCGAAGTACCGTCCCTCGACGAAGGCCGGGTAAGGCAGCGTCGACAGCAGGATCCTGATGCCGCCGGGTACCGCCTCGGTGCCGCCCTTCCGGCGGGTGCTCGGCTGGTCCGCGGCCAGGCTCAGGAGATGGGCCAGATGCTCGTCATCGAGACGGAGGACCCGGGCGATGGACTCGAGCACCTGCACCGAGGGTTTACGGTCACGTCCTCGCTCGAGGCGCAGGTAGTACTCGACGCTGATGCCCGCGAGCATGGCAACTTCTTCACGGCGCAGCCCCAGTACCCGCCGCTTCCCGTGATCGGGAATGCCCGCCTGTTCGGGGGTCACGAGTTCTCGTCGGGCTTTGAGGTATTCACCCAGGTGGTTGGCGTTGTCGGTCATACCGCTACGGTACCCAGCGCTGGGAACGATGAGGGAGGGCCCTGCCACTACCCGGGTCTTCGAGGGTACTGGCTGGGATCACTGCCATGACTTTCTCAGATAGCGGCACTACGGCCCTCCTTCATGAAAGGAACGCATTTGAGCCCGCAGGTGAATCGACGCCTCGTCCTCGCAGCGCGACCGCATGGAAATCCGAAGGGAAGCAACTTCAGGATCGAGGACGGACGGGCGCCTGTCCCGGCCCAGGGGCAGGTGCCCGTGCGGAAGACCCTGGTCTCCTTGGACCCCTCCAATGGGATGGTGTATTCAAGCGGTCGTTGCAACGGTCGGGTTTTCTGGTTTGAACAGTAGTTGTTGCATGGCGTGTGCGGGGGTGATTCCGCCGAGGGTTTTACGCGGCCGGTCATTGAGTTCGGTGGCGACCTC